>JAQSXC010000320.1 GCA_029266335.1 Eubacterium sp.
CCACTGTTCTGCGTCTATTGCAGTCGGATTGTAAGTAGACGCAGGAATTGTGCCCTCCGACCATTCAACATTTGCAAAAGTGTTTAATCCGAAGTGAATAAACATTCCGAATTTTCTTTCAATCTGCTCTTTCTGTGCTTGTGAAGGTTTTGTATCCGGTATCATTGAAATGTATTCAGCCATAAATCCTTTCCTCTCTAAACTTTTTATTTTTATAACGATACTGTCCTGCAAAGATGGTTTATCCCTTTACCGCACCTGACATAATTCCTGAAACAATATACCTCTGCATTAATAAATACAGCGCAATTATTGGGAGCATGGCAAGTACAAAGGCTGCAAAGGCCATATTCAATTCAACGCTGTACTGTCCGAAAAAATAGAATTGTGTAAGCGGAATGGTCCTCAGTTCATTCTTCTGTGCTATTATAAGTGACGCCTGGAACTCGTTCCATAAAGCCAGTGCATTGAGCACCATTGCCGATGAATTTATGGGCTTCATCAACGGGAAAATTATTGACCAGAAGGTCCTGAATTTTCCGGCTCCGTCTATATAGGCCGCTTCATCCATTTCCCGCGGTATACCTTTTACAAATCCGGTGTATATGAATACATTATAAGCTATCTGAAGTCCTGCTATTGTCAAAATCATTCCTGTACGCGTATTAAGCATATGCAGATCCTTCAGCTGCACATACAGCGGGAGCATGACTACCTGGAAAGGAAGCAGCAATGCACCGAGAAAAACGTAATAAAGTGTATTGTAAAATCTGGATTTATCATTTCTCGCTATTACATATGCAGCCATGGAACACACCGCAAGTATGAGGACAACTCCGCATATTGTGATAATAAGACTGTTCTTTGTGGCATTCCAGAAGTTTGATACATCTATCGCCCTGGCAAAATTCTCCCAGTGTATGCTGGTGGGAAATGCAAGTCCCGTCCTTATTGTCTCTTCCCTTGATTTTGCCGAATATACCAGGGATATATAGAAAGGTGCCACAAAAACGGCACATATCAATATTTTTACAATGACGGATATATATTTTGAAAGTTTTTTCTTCATTACATTTCCACCTCCTTCTTTCTGAGGATTGACGTAATAACAGCTGTTACAACAAATATCCCAAGCATCATGAGTATTGCGGCTGCCTGCCCGTAGCCAGCCCTGTTGTATGGAAATGTATAGTTATACACATATAACGCCATGGTTTCTGAAGCTCTTCCCGGCCCACCGCCTGTAGCAGCCATTACGTAGTCGAAGACCTTAAGTCCCCAACCAAGAAACAGCGTAATATTTATAGTAATTGCAGGTGAAATCATTGGCAGAGTGATATACCGGAACTGACTGTACAAACCTGCGCCGTCAATTTTAGCCGCAGTATAGAAATCTTCCGGTATGGCTTGAAGACCTGCAAGATATATCAGCATTACATAGCCGGTATCCCTCCAGATACTCATTATGGAGATCCCGCCTATTACAGTATCAGGATTTCCAAGCAGGCTTTTGATCCCGAACATGGCATAAAAAACATCACTGTATATGTATGTCCAGATAAACCCTGCAAGTACAAGGCTTATAATAAATGGCATGAATAGCATGGTCCTGCAAAATCTGTTTATTTTTGAGTCGCTTTTAAGAAGAATTGCTATAAAAAGTCCGATGACATTGTTTGCAATGATGGTTATTGCCGTATACTCCAGCGAGTTAAGAATGGGCTTCACTATACTTGGATCACTGAGAATTCTCTGATAATTTTTAAAACCGATATATACTAATTCAGGTGAAAACCCATCCCAACTTGTAAAGGAATATTTTATACCGTTTATAAACGGTATGGCTACTACAAACATAAATAACAGAAGTGCCGGCAGTACAAATATGAAATTTCCAAGTTCCTTTCTGATTCTGGCTTTTCCAAAGCTCACGTTATGCCTCCTTTTCCCGACGCAACCATATGTCTACTGTAAATACAGCCCTCGATGGGTAACCGAGGGCTGCAATGCCTGCAATTTATTTAGCGTATTGAGTCAAATTCAGCATCCAGTTTTTTGATATATGCGTCTACATCCCTGTTCTTGTCTGCTGCAAATTCTTCCTGGAACTTTCTGAAGGTTGCATCAAACTGTCCGGTAAATATGTCTTTTGCTTCATAGTTGTAAACCTTGCCTGATTCGGATATTTTAAGAACGTCCACAACCAATGGATCAAGCCCTGTAGTAGGAGCACCTTTTACAGCGCTGATTACTGATCCGTCGGCAGTGTCTATTGCCGCCCCTTCAGGGGAAGTGAGCTGTTCAAAGAATTTCCATACTGCATCAGCAGATTTTGTCTGTGAGCTTACCAGCCAGGTACCGCTGGCACCAAGACCAAGCACTGTTTCACCGGAAGTATCGGAGTTTGGTGTTGCAAAGAATCCAAGATTGGCATTTTTATTTATTTTCCTGAATTCAGAAATAGCCCATGTGCCTTGAATAATCATAGCAGCATCACCATTGGCCAGCATTGAAACAGACTTCGCATAATCTGTTCCAAAATCATCACCGCTTGAGAACTGAAGTCTGTCCTTGTACCTCTGAAGTGAAGCCTTGAATTCGGGATAATTTGCAAATTTGGTTTTACCTGCAACTATATTCATATAGATTTCTGGCTGCTTACTGAGCGGAAGACCATAGAAATCACTCTGGAAGTCAGCCTGAGCAGTCCAGCCATCCTTGAAGCCATGTGCAAAAGGAATTATACCGTCTGCCTTAAGTTTTTCGGCAACTGCCAGCAATTCACCGTGTGTAGCAGGAACTGTTATATTGTACTTTGTGAATATATCTTTGTTGTAGAATATCCCCATACCCTCTAATATCGTACCCACACTATAGGTTTTGCCATCAACTTTCATCGATTCCAGAGCTGCAGGGGAAACATTATTGAGAAAGGGCTGTCCGTCCATAGCCATTACATGGCCTGCTTTGATCAAATCCGCAAACTGTGCGGGGCGGCCTTGAAAAATATCCGGGGCATCTCCCGCGGCAATTTTTGTCTTTAATATATTGGGAAACTGGTTAAAATCAATACCCTGAATATCAAAGGTAATGTTTGGATATTTTGCCGTAACAGCAAAAAACTGTTTATCCATTTTTGTACGGCCTGCCTCTTCATTTGTAAAATGAAAAACCTTGAGAACAACTTTTTCTGCGGTATCCTGTGATGTTTCGGCAGATGTTGCCGCAGTTTG
>JAQSXC010000321.1 GCA_029266335.1 Eubacterium sp.
AATTTGGCTTGCGACAAGGCGAAGATGCGAAGAAAGGCTTTGTGCCTTGCAAGCGGCTTCAACGCAGCCGCAGGACAAATTCGCCACTCAAAAACGTATTGTACATTGTTAATAGAGGATACATTTCTTTATATTAAAATAGCCTGGAAAACAGACTTACACTATTACGGTATTTATATTGTGTTTTTTCAATATTTTCAACTTATCATTTGATATGTTACGGTCAGTTATTACAGTGTCAACTCTGGAAAGCTCAACAACAGAAGTAAGTCCGGTATTTTCAAACTTGGAGGCCTCGGCAAGAACAATTATTTTTTCAGCTCTATGCCCCATAACATTACCTATCTCAGCTCTCAGGAAATCTCCACAGGTGAACCCAAGGCTTTCAGAAAAGCCGTCCATGCCAAGAAAAGCTTTATTTACAAATATACCGCTTAATGCAGTTTTTGCTATTGGACCTACCATTGCCTCCGATTCATTCTGAAGGTTTCCGCCTGTTACAGTAACCTGTACATTATGGTATTCCTTAAGTATTCTCGGAATGTACAATGAATTTGTTATAATATGAACTTTTCGACAGGTGGCCAGTTCTTTAGCAAAAACAGCGTTGGTCGAGCCTGCTTCAACAAGTATGGTATCTCCGTCATTAACCAGTTTTACAGCTTCCTGAGCAATTTTCAGCTTTTCTTTATATCTGAAAAGCATTCTCTTCTCAATTGAATCTGAAGAAAGCTGTACAGCCCCACCATGTATTCTCTTCAATACACCTTCATCCTCCAGTTGAGCAAGGTCCTTGCGAATGGTTACCTCAGATACACCCAGTATTACTGAAAGCTCTTTTACCGATACTTCAGGCTGTCGTGAAATAATAGAAAATATTTTTTCCTGCCTGTCTTTCAAATAAACATACCTCCTGAATAGCTATAGTTTAATTATTGTGTTAATATAAATTATATTATCGGTTTCATCTGAAGTCAATTATATTTCATTTGTAATTAAATTATGTTTCATATGAAATATATTCTATAAAAATAAAGTAAAGAGGAAAAGTAAATTGAAATTAAAAAAACTTGGCTTTACTCAAAATCTATTATACTGATCTCTATGTAATAGCCAAAAGTCGTAATTTTTACAAAACAGTTATAACAAAACATATATTGATTCATAAAAAAAGAACCTACTAAATAGTATGTTTCTTACATCTAATTAGTAAGTTTCCAGCATCCTTCTTAAAAAACCGGATATTAATAGTTTGTTTAAAACTATAAAAGAACTTCTACTTCTTCTGCTGTCTTCCTTGATCATCAATATAATAATTGTCCTTCATTATTAATTCTGAAACAGATGCAAAGCTCAACCCTTTAGCCTTTAGCTCGGTAATTATTTTGGGAAGCAGCTCGACTGTATATTGGGTGTCATTATGAAAAAGTATTATTGCACCTGGTTTTGTACGCTTCAGTATTCTATCAAGTATTGCCTGCCTGCTCATTTCCTTTTTCCAGTCAAGACTGTCCACATTCCATTGTATGGGATAGGACCCCAGCTCGTTGCAGGTTTCTATGACCGTATTGTTATAATCACCATATGGTGGTCTGAAAAGTACTATCTTTTGTCCGGATATTTCTTCAAGCTTTTGATTACAGAGCTCTATTTCACTCTTGCACTTTTCTTTCCCTACTGTGCTCATTCTCAGATGTGAATATCCATGGTTGGCCACATCATGACCATCGTTTGCAATCAGTTTGACTGCATCAGGAAATTTCTCAGCCCACTGCCCGACCATAAAGAAGCTTGCTTTAACATTTTCCTTTTTCAATATCTCTAAAATGGTCGGTATGTCGCTTGCTCCCCAAGCACAGTCAAATGTAATGGATACAGTGTTATTATCGGTTTCTACACTGTAAATGGGAAGCTTACGGTTTTCATTGAACACACTTATTGAATCCAACAATCCTGTCCGCCCCGCAATCATGAGTACTGCCAGAAGCCCAATACCTGCTGCAAGTATTCCAAGATACCGTGATAATCTTTTCCGGTTTATAATAAATACCTTCATTCCATAACTCCTAAAAATTATTTATATAATATTAATATTTAATATCTTCAGTAGTTATGAATGGCTGTACATGAAACCTCGCATTTCCTTTCGGGTATATTTCAAAATTACTTGATCCTGATTTCTTTATTGTATATATCTGCATAAATCAAGCTATTAATAGATAAAGTAGCATTTTCAATTTCTCCGTCAAATTCAATTGTTTTCTTGACAGTTGTATTCATCATATCTTCTTTGGTTATCAAATCAGGGTTGTTTTTGAACTTCTCCTCAACACTTGGATTTTCAAAATCTACGGATGATGTTATTGTTACGGCTGTATGAGCGTTGTGGTTTTTTATCCCAATGTCGAAATCGTAGAATTTTCTCCGGCTATCCTTAAGCTCCAACTCAATCTTTACTTTTCCTGCCTTGGCTTCCATACTGTTTATTCGGATGGTTGTACCATCTATGTCAAAACTGGAAGGAATGTTTTTGCTGTCCAGAGCTACTGTTTTGTCATACTTTACCGTCCTGTATATAGCAAACAATTTAAATTTTGTATTATTAATATCAGCTGAATTCAACGGATACATCCATAGCAGTTTTCCTGACAAAGAATTATTTTCAAGTGTCATTCTGTATTTTTTATCTTTGGTTTTGGCAGATATAAACGGCTGTATGCCGGTGATATCCGAATCTTTATCGGGAGTGAAAATGTAATCCAGGTATGAAGTGGCTGAGCCCAGATAAAGATTTTTTATCTTTAAGGTACCGCCTTCTAAATTATATTTCCTATCTACCTTTATAGTTTTGGCGACGGGACGGAATATCTTGACCGGCAGCTTCCAGTCAGCTAATTTTTCACTACAGTTTATCGACACAGTAACCGGTTTATCCAAAGCTTCCAATTTCCCGGTAAAATAGAGTTCACCGCTGTTTCCATCCGGAGCCGAGTATCTTTCATTGCTATAAAGAATGTTATTTTTTGCATCCTTTAACGATATTCTTGGAAAAAAATTATATATTATATCATTGCTATTGCTGTAACTGGAATTTCTTATTTTATTGATTTGATTTTTTAAATCCAGTTTGTAACCCAGATATAACCTTCCTTTTTCATACCTGGCGGAATTTATCTTTAAAACTCCATAATCAGTTGGAAATTCTGCACTGACATTAATTTTTTCATCTG
>JAQSXC010000105.1 GCA_029266335.1 Eubacterium sp.
GGAATGGCACTGGTTTCACTGGACGGTCACTATTTTCTTGTAAATGATGCTCTGTGCAATATTCTTGGATATTCTGCAGAAGAACTGTCCAATATGTGCCTGCATGATATTACACATCCTGATGATCTGAAAAAGGAAATGCAAATGATTCAGGAGCTTATCAATGGAGAAATAAAAAATTACCAGTTTGAAAAGAGATATATACACCGGGACGGCAGCATTGTCTGGGTACTTCAGACCAGTTCGCTGGTAAAGGATTCTAATAAAAATCCCTTTTATATGATCGGACAGATTCAAAATATTACTCTTCAGAAACAGGCAGAGGAAGCCTTGAAACAGGCAACGCTTGAAGCCGAAAAGGCCCGCAGACAAGCCGAAGATGCCCGTGAACTGGCAGAAGAAGCAAGATTAAAGGCTGAGCTGCTTTCTCGTACAGATTATCTTACAGGACTATTAAACCGCCGTGCTTTTATGGACAGATTGCTGGAGGAAGCTAACAGAACCAAGCGGAATAAATCAACACTGACTCTTATCTTAACTGATATTGATTTCTTTAAGAAAATTAACGATACATATGGTCACTTGGCAGGAGACACTGTACTTCAGGCATTTTCAAATTGTCTGGATGATATGTGCAGACCTTATGACTTTATTGGACGCTATGGCGGAGAAGAATTTGTAATATGTCTGCCGGATGTCACTCTGGAAAATGGGAAAATGATTGCTGAAAGAATGCGTGTGGCAGTAGAAGGACTAAAAATCTATCTTCCCGATACCAATAGAGTTGTTAATATTACCTCAAGTTTTGGAGTATCCACATCTTCACTGAATAAGGTAAGTCACATTGAAAAACTTATAGAGTGTGCCGATGAGTCCATGTACAAGGCAAAACAGCAGGGCAGGAACCGGGTTATAGCAGAATCTTGTGACTTGGATTACATACCATGACTTTCTTTTTTGATTCTGCATCAGCAAGACAACCTCACTTCTCAGGTGAGGTTGTCTTGCGGTTAAGTTTATATATGCTAAAGCCTCTTGAGTCTTAAAGATACGTTACTTTTGGACTCACTCGGCATTGTAATTGAATTCCTCAATAGATTTGTATATACCTTGCATCTTCAGGTCGGTTTCAGCTATAGTGTCGGCACATTCCTGCAATTCTCTTGCAACTGAAGGGGGAATTGTGTCTATGGCTTTGTATCTCAACTGATGCTCAAGACTGGCCCAGAAGTCCATGGCAATAGTTCTGATCTGTATTTCAACCGGAACTGTCTCTTTACCGTCTGAGAAAAATACCGGTACTTTTACAACAAGATGCAGACTCCGGTATCCGTTTGGTTTAGGGTCTTTAATATAGTCTGTTTCGCGTATCAGTTCTATATCATCCTGCTGGGTAAGCATTCTGGCAATCATATAAATATCTTCAATGTAGTAACAAACTACTCTGATACCGGCTATATCATTCAAATTTGCTTTAGCGGATTCCATACTTACTTCAAGATCTTTTCTTTCCAGTTTCTCAAAGATACTTTTAAGAGACTTGATACGGCTTTGCATATGGTGTATAGGATTCCTTTTATGTATGACCTGGAATTCGTCATCAAGGATTTCAAGCTTTGTGCTGATTTCACGAGTCGCAGACTGGTACATGTGCTGCATTTCGAAAAATCTTACCTTTTGTGCTTCAATATCATCACAGAACATCATTTGCTCCAAACCATTAAGCGAGCTGATAGCTGTAGTTCTTTTCATTATCATTATTTGCAGGTCTCCCTTTCACATTAGTGTGTAACAATCTATTTAGAATAAATCAGTTCAATTTATCTGATTAAATAATTTCCTTTGAATCATCTTCCATTATATTATAACGATGCTTTTTTAATTAAGTATGACATATTTATGAATTTTAAGTTAATTATTTTAAATTTATGCAGGATCTTAAGACAAAGCCGAGCGTGCGGTATTCGTCTCACAAATAAATCAAAGACATCTCCTGCACCTGATAGCAGCGAGATGTCTTTGATTTAGTGAAACTGTTTATTTAACTGTTCTTAAATTGAATATCTTATAAAGTATCTGAGCAACTTCAGCCCTTGTTATATTGGATTTAGGATTGAGCTTACCGTTGCTTCCCACAACCAATTCCGATTTAACCATTGCGGCTACATCCTGCACGGCATATCTTGATACATTGGACTTATCTGCAAAACTGCTTAAATCATCGGCGGTTCCAAGCTTCATATTTATTCCCGCTGCTTTTATAGCCTTAGCCGTCAGCACCATCATATCCTGTCTTGTTATCACCGATTCGGGGTTAAATCTGTTATCTCCCACACCGCTGGTTATTCCAAGCATCTTTGCTATACCTATTTCCATATAGTAAACATCGGTATCCTTTACATCGGAGAAGCTGCTGTCAATTTCGGCATTTAAGCCTAATGTTTTAACAAGCCACATGATAAACTCTCCTCTGGTTGCCTTCTTATCAGGGCTGAACATATTTTCCGAAGTTCCTTCCACAATTCCTTTTGATGCCATAACTTCAATGGCATTTCTTCCCCAGAAATTCTGCTGTACATCTGAGAAAGTCTTAGTTACAAATGCTACTGCATACTTGCTGAAATGAGTGGTTGTAAAGGTTACTGTTCCTGTTGCAGCGTCATATCTGCCATTTGGTACCGAAGTAATCTCACCTGCATCATTTATATACCATACTACAATATGCTCTAAATTTTGAAGTTCTTCTGCAGTCGGTTTATATGGAATACTAACAGCAACAGGTGAGTTCAGGTTCTCCCATTTGACCGGCTTTCCGTCTATCTTCACACTCAACTCTATAACCGGTCTGCTCCCTATCTGCTCCTTTTTCTTGCCGTCAAGCTCTTTAACATCTGACGCTTTGATTATGATTTCCACACTTTGAGCATTTACTCCAAGGTTTGAAAGCATATCTGATGAAGCATATATACTTCCGCAATCAGTAGCAATCTCCAGATTTACATTTTTGCCAGCCAACATCAGCAGCGATGCATCAATTTTTGCAGAATATCCGGCTGCGCCCTCAACTTTCGGTACTTCAAGCTTCAAGCTCCTAACTCCTCTGCTGTCCTCTTTTGCATTATTTATAGCCTTTTCGATAAACTCTCTGGTTACAGCTGCTGTTTGTGCTATTCCAGTGACGGAATCCAGTCTTGGTTTCTCAACAATGACAATGCTGCTGCCAACAACCTTGACCTTTTCAGTAACAGGGGCAGAAACTGAAGAAGCTGAAGAACCCGAAGATCCTGATGAACCTGACGGTCCTGACGGTCCTGCCGGAGCTGCAGGCGTACCGTTCAGTCCTACCCCAGCAGATTCATTTCCTGTTTTATCAGCAGTTTTCAGTGTAATGCTGTAGTTAACGCCGTTAGTCAGTCCTGTTATAACTGCAGTTTGAATTCCTCTTGTAATATTTTGAGATGTAATTCCGTCACCTGTTACAACCACATGATCAAAATCTGCATCTGCCGGATCAGTCCATGTAATTGTCAAATAACCGTTGCCTGCTGTAACTGCTGCTCCTGCTACTTCCGCCGGAGCAGTTGTATCCGCCTCGACAGGCATACCACTTACAGTTACTCCTGTTGATGCATTTCCTGCCGTATCCACTGTTCTGAGCATAATATCATAGGTCCTGCCGTTTTCAAGTCCCGAAATAACCACCTGTTGAACTCCTTTAGTCACAGTCTGAGAGGTTATTGCCGGGCCTGTCACCGCAACGTAATCAAAGTCGGCGTCTGCCGGATCGGTCCAGGTAATTGTCAGCTGCCCGTCACCTGCCGAAACCGATGCACTTTCTACCTCTCCGGGTGCTGTGATATCCGGGGCAGCAGTTGGTGTGCCACTTATAGTTACTCCCTCCGACTCATTTCCGTCCATATCAACAGTTTTCAATAGAATATCATAGTTTCTCCCATTATCAAGACCAGAAATTACCGCCTTCTGAGCCCCTTTGGCGACATTCTGCACGCTAATGGCTGCTCCGGTCACAACAACATGGTCAAAATCGGAATCGGTTGGATCAGTCCAAGTGATTGTCAACTGCCTGTCACGCGCTGAAACCGATTGTCTGGAAACCTCACCGGGTGGTTCTTTGTCCGGTATATTTGTTGCTGTAAAACCCCAGGCTGTTTTATCGGTAATGCCCGCGTAAAATACCCCTGACAAGTCTTCGAAAGCTTTGCTGTCAATCAGTACATAATAAGTTTTTCCCAATTCCAATTTGCTGTGTTTTATAGTTGCAGTATCCTGGTAAAAACTTACCTGTTCGGAAGCTGCCGGTATCGTTTGGAATACACTGTCATCATCAGAATTGTAAATGGTGATATTACCAGTTCCGGCAGTTACCTTGTCTGCAAATATAATTCTCAATGGATCATACAGTCCTACATCATTAATTCCGTTTTCCGGTGTGAATGATACAGCGGTCAGTCCATCCGAACCTTTATAAATCACACCGCCTGGATATGTAATTGAAACCGTTCCCAGAACCTGTGCTTCGGTTATATATGAAGTACCAGTGCTGCCGAGCACCTGTAACTTGAAATATCTGCCGGTTACAGGGCTTGCAAAAGCTGTTTTATAATTTTGAGCACCGTTATTAGAAACAGTGTCTCCGATTTTTGTAAATGCTACGCCATCCTCAGAGTAATAAACCTCGAAATTCTTAGTAATATATCCTGTTCTTGAATAAAGATTAAAGCCATTCATTACAACATTTTTCTGAAAGTCTGCTGTAACACTTCCTCCGCCAGATCCACAATAGCCGTAACTGGTATCATTTGTAATACCATCAAACAGTTTAGCTGGATTTGTAAAAGACTGTCCTGTGATAACAGGACTCCCATTATTTACTGTCGAAATAATACCCGGCTTCTCAAAGGTAACATTTTGTCCTTCAACCACCTGAGTTTTAATATAATCTGCAAATATTCTTACAGGAGTGCCTGTTTTTACATTTAAAGGCGTACCGCTCAAATCCATCGAAATCAAATCTGGGAACGCAGTTTTATCGCCATAGATCAGATTTACAACCGTAGACCCTTTAAGGCTTAGCAACTTCAATTTGCTACTGCCTGTTATGTCCAGCGTCTTCAGACTGTTCCTTCCTTCGAAGGCCCCTTCACAGATATAAAGCAGTTCCTTGCAATTGGAAACATTTACACTTGTTGCGTTGGATGGGATCATATTCTGGTCCAACAATTTTATCTTTGTATTTGAGATATTTAATCCGTTAGCATTCTTAAACAAATCCAATCCGGTGAGATCCGTTATTTCCAGGTTGGATAAATCCAATGCTCCGGTATAATCCGTTACACTGCCTATATCTGCTCCTATATGTTCTGTAATCCATTGGAGCAAAACGGAATCCGGGATATTTTCTCCGGTTAACGGAGTCGTTTTAACATAAAGCTTGCTGGATTTGTTTCCCGCATAATCTTCCATTACAACGCTTACCGTTTGGGCTGTTGATGTGAAGCTCAGGCAGGCCTTTGTAGAACGCCCGCGTATTATCATGGATTTGTTTCCCTGGCTGTAGGTTGTTGCAAACTGTTTGGGTACCCCGTCTTCATAGACATACATATAACGCCAGTCCCTGGTATTGGGCATGGGAAGGTTAAGAGTCGTTCCGTTCCAGGACCAATTTTCAGCATAAGGCTCACAGATCCTGTCAATGAAATTTCCGCTCAAGGACACCGCATTGTTACTTCCCACCGCAATATCAAGAATATAGTCATCCCCATTGACAGGCATACCTGTGAAAGAAGCCGAAGTTGAGCCTGCGGGTACAGTTATTTTCTTTGATATAATCTTGTCGGCAGGCAGGTTGACCGACCTGATATTAACCGTTACCTCTCCTGCCGCAGCACTATCCGCCGGATTTGTCCATGAAACAGTAAAGTTCCCATCTTCCTTTGAGTCGACATTAATTCCACTGACCGCCTTGTCCAGGTCAAAAGAAATACTGGCTGCGTCACCTTCCAAACCATCGGCCCCGACTGCAGCTACTTTTATTGTTCCTGATCTGTCCGGCAGCTTTTTTATGTAGAATATACCGTCATATTTACCGCCTGCATAGGTATTGTTTACATAAATGTTGTACTGTTTTACTTTGGAATAGTCAGTATCCATATTCCATTGGAGATTCATTTCATTTGTATTTGTAAAGGCGTTGGTTATTTTTAATCCTGTCGGAGCAGCAGGCTTAACTGCTGAGCCGTCATATACTCTGATCTGACCTATATTCATCTGATAATTGTTTATGGTTGAGCCTCCATTGTCAAATACCAGGCCCAATACTGCGATTGCTTTTCCAGCATAAGCTGACAGATCCAGTTCTGCAGTTGCCCATCCGGAGGTCTTATTTCCGGTATTTGCAACAGGCATCTTTACTACGTTCGTTGGGTCATCTTTAAAGATCAGTCCGACACTCATGCTTGATGCATCGTTGTCCGAAGGCTTGTTATAAGCAATTGACAGCTTGGAGCCTGCATTGACATTAAGCTCGGTCTTATACAGGCGCAGGAAATCCTCCGCGCTTAAGCTCCCATCCACTACCAGGGAGCTGCCACCGTTATAGCCGCCGATCTTATGGTACGCAAAACGGTTATTTGTATTCCCCGTCATGGTGTATTCAGGCCCATAATCATAATCGACTTCAAGCCTGTTGCCAGTTGTATCCTGCCACCATTGCCACGTAACCGGAATGTCCTGCAGGCTCATGTTTGACCATTCATCGTTATTTGATACCTGACCAATGACGTAATATGAAAGACCATGGCCTGTATTAAAGTTTGTATAAAAGTTTGTATTGCCAATAACCGAACGTTCCGATATGACGGAAGCTATTCCCGGCCAGTACCTGTTGTCTGCATAAACATCACCGGCACCATTAGCTGCCGCCTTGGCAGTATTCCTGGGATCCTGGTTGGGACCAGACCACCACAGCCTGTCACGTACCGTTGTCATCCATTGATAATCATTCTCTGTCCTATGGCTGACAGGCCAGGAAAGTCCCATGTCTTCATCAAGTCCTGCATGGACAAAGTCAGTGCCAAGTATTGCTATACTTGACCTGGGCACCCCATTTGCATCCAGCTTACTGCTTATAGCACTTCCCTGTGCACTTTTAAATCTGTCCCTGCCGGCTTCCAATCCCGCAAAGCCTGCGTCAAATATATTGTAGCTTGTACCATATGCGGAATTCAGAGTAGAAAGATAACTATTGGTGCTGTTAATTTGTGAAGAGCCTACTCCGTAATCAAAGAAGAATGAATTTGTGACCGGTTCCTTCGTAGTTCTGTCATAGAGCCAGCTGATATTTGAATCATTAATTTGTCTGGCAAAAGTATTTGCTCCTGAGCTAGTGTTTACTGCATCGTACCATTGTACATAAAGTCCCGCCTTTTGAAATTCCTTAAGAAAAGCTATATAGTCCGGGATATCTGCGGGTGCTACGTCAGGGCCTGTTTCTTCCTGATTGAAGAAATATCCGTCATAACCGTAATACTCAGCCATTTCAACCAATTTCTCAGCAACAACATATTTACCGTCTGTATCCTTTACAAGCATCTGCTTGTACGTCTGCTGTCCGCGGTCATTGTTGGAAAAGAAAATGCAGGCCAGTGACAGCACTCCATTTTTGTGAGCTGCATCTGTATATGTCGGATTTGGAATATTTAAACATCCGAATTCAAACCATTTTTGCTGCCAATCCCTCTGCGCCAGCTCATCATAGTACTCCGGCGGTGTATAGGCCGTTGCAGTTCCATGCCAGGGTGAAAAATAATCGGTGTATTGCCAGAAGTTGAAGTGATACTGCGCAAACTTATTGGTGTACGGTGCATTTTCAATAAATGCATTTCCATAGTCACCTGACAAGTTGAACATTTTTACACCAGAACTTAGGTTGGGGTTTGCTTGAGTTTCTGAAAATGCATCAATACGATTCTGGAGCGGTACATGCGAACGCAGCAATTGAGCATCAGGGTCTGTCTCCGGACTCCAGTTTGCAATCTGACCGTTGGTATAGCCATGTACACTAGGCTGATTGACACTATGTGCACTTTCGCCCTTGAAAGGCCATGTATCTCCAGCGTATGCAGGGGTAGAAACTAAGCTGATGACAAGGGACGTGGACAATATCACTGCCAGATACTTTTTGTAAATACCTTTGTATCTTTTCATAATTGCTCCTTTCTATATCCTTTATTTTTATAAAGCACAGGTTCAATTGAAAATTTTTCGTTTGTAGAAAAATTTTCTTACCTTATGTGTTTCAACGAGGCGGGAGATATGCTCGCCGCCTGAAAACCAGATCGGTACCAGCCACTTGTGGAGGTGGGGACATCTATTATCGCCTCGTTAAATTCTTATACCAATATAGTAAGGAATAATCATTGTAAGAGATAGTTAGAAAACATTAGTTCATAGTATACAATTGTGATATTTATCCAAAAAACTTAAATAATTCTGTATATTTTATGTTGAAATTAACCAAACCATTACCGGATCTGGTATTTAATGGTGAATATATTATTACCCCTATGAGTTTCAACAAGGCAGGAGATATCTGCAGGCCTCGTCCTTCTTCTGACTCCACCTTTTGGGTTAAAGTTCAGCTGTTTAAAGAAACAGTTCTGCCATTTTGACGATGCGGCAGAATTCACTATATGTTACGGTCTGCATTTTCGCTCGCCCTGCTGTTTATACAGGTACTTTATCCTCCCGCTTGCACCTCACATTACTGTGACGAACAGGGACTAGCTAACGGGCTTTTTGGCAATTACCCACATCAAAAAAGAGGATTGTTAAAACAATCCCCTCTCAGCTATGCTTATAAGCTATATCATAGTATATTTGACAGAAATGCAATCAAATTGCATTTCTGTGCCCCTGATCAGGAAATGCCTGACCAGGCCGGCAGCTTGGACATCATTGCTTTTGCAGTGTTTACAGCTACCGCTTTGTCCATCCCCTGGGTCCTGACAATAAAAGCTGTCAGACCTTCCAGTTTTTCATCATAGGATTGCATTGTTCCATCAGGTCTTGCACAGAATTTGCAGTAGTCCTTTTCCACATCTCCCATCGCAAATTCTGAGGCCTCCTTCATTGGCATCCCACAGGCTATACAATTTTTCATGGCTTTACCTCCTTTCTGTCTCAAAATAAAGAATTAGATATAAACTTCATTAATACAGCCAAATACGGCCATTTCAACAGTTGTCATACGCACTCAAAGCAGCCGGCAGGCAGGAGACAACACCCTTTATTCCCGAAACGGTTAAAGTCAGCAGAACGGCATCCTTCAATTCCTCTCTTGAGGCCCCTGCCTGCTTTGCCATAGGAGTATGGGCAACTACCGCCGCAGTATCACCCTGCATGGCTTTCATGCTAATGTAAATCAGCTGTCTTGTTTTAGAGTCCAGCCCTCTTGTGGATGACAGCTCTTTAATCAAATTATTAAAGGCTCCCGCAACCTCCGGTGCTTCCTTATGAAATACTTCCATGGGGCTGACAGGTCCCTTTTGATTGTTTAATTCCATTGTTATTCCTCCTTTATCATAGAGTTAATTATAATTACTTCCTAAAAACTACTTTCTAAAAAGGATTCTAAAACTACTTCCAAGGATTAAAGTAAAAATATTATTCCCGTGAATTCAATTGTTTGTTATCAAGGTCATATAGTATTCAACCAGTTCCTTACCATAGCGCTTTAGAACCGACCCTCCAGGTGAAAAAAGATCGTTATTGGTCAGATAATAATGTATCAAAGCAACCCAACCATTAAACAGCATGTGTATTGGAAGGTTATGAAGGCTGCCTTCAGCAATCTCCTTCTCCAATGCCTGACTTATATGGAATGATACGGTTGACTGAATGATTGTAAAAGTATTTCTGGCCTCAACAGGTAAAATTCTGCTCTCAATAACAAGTCTTGTATAGAATTCCTCAAATTCGGCCAGACCCTCAAGGTGTGCCTCCAGTATCTCCTTAACTCCGCTTCTGTCCCACGCCAGCTCATGCATTCTGGCATTCACTCTGACTCCAAATTCGTCAATTACGGCTGTCAAAAGCTCTTCTTGAGTTTTAAAATGAGCAAATATCGTGCCATGGGATACTTCCGCCGCTTTAGAAATAGCAAGTGTTGAAGTATTGGCAAAACCATTTTGGGCAAATAGCTCCATAGCGGTTTCAATAATATGGCTTTTTGTCAGGGCTTTCTGTTTTTGCCTTTGAGTTGCCGGCATTGTTTCAGCTCCGTTCCATTGAGTTTAAACTCATTGAGTATGTACTCAGTATATCATGATTGAAATATTTGTCAACAATATTTCTGATTTTTTCAGTCTCCTTTTTTTCCTATTTATTTGGCAGATGTTCAAGCTAATGAAATATCTAAATTTTAGTACTCTCTGTGAATATGACTTTACCGCTTAGTTCATCAATATCATAAATAAGTCCGATATTTCGGCACATGATGCAAATTTAATGCTGCTGATCTTCTGAGTTTAGGATTTATTTTTGCATTACAAAAGGACCGCCACTAAATACTTAGTGTGACAGCCCCATTCACTGAATGTTACTTGATACCTTACTTTTCCATACCTATGAGAAATTGACGCGATTTCGTTTAGAAAATAGTATTAATACGTTTCAGATGCAGAGCTCTGACGTGCGGCTATATTCGATAGCGGTTAACTGTTTCCCAATTCAATTCCACACCAAAGCCAGGCCGTTGGGGAATTGTTACCCATCCATCCTTAACATAAATCGGTTCGGTAATCAAACTGCGGCTGAGCACGGTCTCCTGTCCGCAATACTCCAGATAAAGTGCGTTTGGAAGAGCTGCAATATATTGCAGGGTTGCAGACATCAGCAGTCCGCTTTTAAAATTATGCGGTATGATAGGAATTCCTGCCTTAACTGCCAGATCTCTTATCTTTCTCGCAACAGTCAATCCGCCGCACCGGCTCATATCAGGCTGTAGAATATCAACGCAGCCCTCCCGAATATATGAGTCAAACTCATCAATGTGGCTCAGTTCTTCACCTGCCGTGATATTCAGAGCTACCTGGCTTCGGAGCTTTCTAAAATCCTCCTTCCTCTCAACACGGAAAGGTTCCTCTACCCAAAAAACATCATATTCTTCAAATGCATGACAGGTATTCAATGCAATCTTATAATCTTCCCATCCCATGGCAATATCAATCATCAGCTTTTTATCTGGGCCTAGAGCCTTTCGGGCCGCTCGTATCAACGCAATATCTTTTCCAGAATCCTGGCCTAAGGACCCCCAGCCGAATTTTATTCCTGTATATCCCTGTACCATGTGATAATCAACCAAACGCTTTACTTCCTCTTCAGTTTCGGGCATCAAAATACTGATATACGCAGGTATCCTATCCTGACAGCAGCCCCCTATAAGCTTGTGAACAGGCTTTCCAAGCGCTTTCCCTGCAATATCCCAGAGTGCCATGTCAATTCCGCTGATAGCATGCATAACCGCTCCACCGCGGCCCTGATAGTAAGTAAATTGATACATTTTGTCCCACAGCCGCTCTATATCCATGGGATCTTCACCCACCAGTATATTTTTTAATCCCCTGCATGCACTGTGGGAATCAGGCATTTCAATTGCCGCCTTCACTAAAAAAGGTGCTGAATCCACTTCCGAAATGCCTGTTATCCCTTCATCAGTATGCACCAGAATAATAACAGAATCCTGAGTGCCGTCTCCAATTAATGATATCTCAGGTTGTCTGACGATTATTGCTTCTATATCAGTAATCTTCATTTTTTATAACCTCCTTTTCCTCTTGTCCGCAATGATTTAGTCCTAGAATAATGAATAAGTGATTTATATTTTCATCTACCTTTTCCAATGCAAATGATATTTCGTGAAAAGCTTGTTCTCCGGGCAATAAGCAAACTTCCTCGCCCAGAGTTTCCATTTCGCAGAATTGGCTGCAGCAATACATTTCAAAAGATGCTCCACCATCCGGATAATTTTTACCTTCCGTAAATGGAAACCTTACTGTAAAAAGATATCCTTCCTTATAGTAGAACGCCTTTCCTCCTGTATTGTACAAACCCAGTTTGATACATTCCTTTTCTTCAGGAATATGCTGCACCCACAAACTGTCTTTACGCCAGTAAAATCTCGCATCTGTAATGGATGTATTATCCCAAAGCTGCAATTTCTGCCTTGGTGCCAGACTCTCCGGCTCAAATTGAGGCAGAGGGATAATCATGTTCCCCGCAGGTGCCATCTGGGTAACCGTCCACGGAGCCAGCAGCCTTGGTCTTGCAGAACAATTCCTTATTTCATGTCCGACTTTTAGATCAGTCCCCAGGCAATCCAATTCTATTTTAACAATATATTGTACCTCATTTTTTATTTGCTTCCCGGGAATTAAAGTCAGTACATTCCCCTCAATACTCCATGAAACCTTATCGTTATCAGGATAATAAGTATCCGGACTTTGTTCCGGTGTAAACCAAAGCCGATGCCCGCCATAATGATACCAGACCGCTCCCGGATAATAAAACCGGTCAAAAGCTTCTCCGCATTCATAGGATTGTCTGCTAATGTCTTCACGGAAGAGATTGATCCCATCGGCCATACCATAATAAATAATTCTTGGCCCCACATCTACAGTGATTATAACTGTGCAAACAGCATTGCTTATCCTTATACATTTTCCGAAATTCCTGTATTGAATGACTTCGAATTGATTTTGCATCTCCTGCTATTCCTCCCACGGATGGACAACCGCCTTGATCAGGCTGTCGGGATGGCTTTTCAGCAGTTCCACTGCCTTATCCAGCTCTTTAAGCTTAAACCTGTGCGTAATCATCTCCTCAATACGTATGGTTCCGTTTGCAACCATTCCGATCAATGGCTCCCAGACCAGCTCGTTATTGGTGAGCCCATGAACCGTGATCTGGTTTAAAATTATTTCCTTTACGGGGAAATGTATATGGGCAGAGTCTTCCGGGATTCCATACAGAATAACCCTTCCTCCTTTCTTTGCAAGCCTGGCTGCTGCCTCAACAGTCGCCGGCGCACCGGCAGCTTCAATTGAAAGGTCGGCTCCCATGCCCCCTGTTTCCTCCATTACCCGTTTTTCCAGCTTTTCCTTTTTAGTGTTGATAACAACATCTGCACCGAATTGTTTTGCAAATCCGAGACGTGCCTCGTTCCGCGCGGCTACAATCACCTTTCCTGCACCAAATGCCTTAGCTGTCTGGACAAATGAAAGGCCGGCAATTCCGGCTCCCTGTATTAAAACAGTGTCGTCCGGCTTGAGCCCTACCCGGTAAATTACTCCTGCCGGACACGCTATTGCCTCTAAAATCCCTCCGGCGTCATTGCTTACAGATTCTGGAATTCTACGGATGCAATTTCCGGGCACCACGACATATTGTGCATATCCGCCGGAATATGGCGGGAACCCGATTTCTCCGCCATGTGCACACAAATGTTTGTTTCCTGTCCGGCAATAAACGCATTGACCGCATCCGACGGCGGTTTCTACTACAACCCTGTCTCCAACCGCCATATTTCCAACCGAGTCCCCAACTTCCACAATTTCTCCGCAGATCTCATGGCCCAGAATATGAGGCGGTTTTCCGTTATCAAAGCTTCCTGTAATCACATGAACATCGGTTGCGCAGACACCCGCACTCAGAACCTTGATCTTGACGCTTCCTGAGGTGCATTGAGGCTCCGGTACTTCGGACCAGACAAGCTGATTATAGTCCTTCCAAACCATTGCTTTCATCAATGTAGCCCCCCTGTATCAAATTTTGAATTTCTTTTTTTATTTGAACGTGAATTTCAGCTGTTTTGTCAACCGGAATAAATTGCAATTGAGGACCTATTTTTAACCCCCTGGCTTCAGCCAGCAATTTATATCCCATTGGAAACGGCAGGGAATCTGCAATACGAAGCAGTCTGTGAACACTTCGTTGTATTTCCCCCGCTCGTGCCAAATCACCTCGTTCCAACGCTGTATACACCGAGGATATCCATTCAGGTAAAATGCCGGCTAAAGCTGTCATACTCCCGTCACAGCCTGCAGTCAACGCTGGGAGAAGGCAGTCGTCGGTACCTGTATAAACCAGGAAATCTTTGGTCTTAATACTGTTGATGTGGGAAATGCCCTTCATATTTGCAGAGGAATCCTTTATTCCCACAATGCCGTCAACTTTCATAAGCCTATCAATTGTATCCAGTTCCAACCCTGTCGTAAAAAATGGAACATTATACAGAATTATTTTCATACCTTTTGCTTTTTCAGCCGCCTGTAAAT
This sequence comes from Eubacterium sp., assembly GCA_029266335.1. Taxonomy (GTDB): domain Bacteria; phylum Bacillota; class Clostridia; order Acetivibrionales; family DSM-1351; genus Ruminiclostridium. The sequence continues at coordinate 14,355 of JAQSXC010000105.1, forward strand.
AAAACTTCACCGTATCTTCCTGTTTTTGAGGATAATAGTACGGGGGACATACAACACAGGCATCATAGCCATATTCAGCTGCCGCCTCCAAATATTGCAAAACCTCATGGAGGTGGGTACCGCATGCCCCCGCGATCAGCCGCTTCCTTCCCCGGTTTGCATCCGCAACGGTTTTAAGGATATCTATTTTTTCCCTTGTCTGAAATCTTACAAATTCTCCTGTTGAAGAGCACGGAAACAGGGCTGTAATGTTTTTTCCGCACAGCCAGTCGGTCTGCCTCCGCAGCTCCTGGTAATCCGGTTCGCTCCGTTCGGTTACCGGCGTAACGGTAACCGCCACAGCTCCCCTTAAAGTATCAATCCCATTCATAAATAGCCCCCATTTCTTAAAACATTTTAGCTTTTGATTACAAAATAGGACAAATCCAGCGGGTATGAGAATAACAGCTCGGCTCCGTTTTCGGTCACCAGAAAATCATTTTCAATGCGGATTCCCCATTGCCCCGGAAAATAGATACCAGGCTCAAGAGTAATTATGTCCCCGGCTTGCAGCAGTTCTGTCCTGCCTCTGTCCAAAACCGGGCTTTGGAAAGA
>JAQSXC010000322.1 GCA_029266335.1 Eubacterium sp.
ATGTATAGATTTTTATATAGAGCATTCTGTTGACAGCGATTTGATTAACATTGGATTCTATGGCGGAGAACCGCTTATTGAATTTGAACTGATTAAAAAGTGTATATTATATGTTGAAAGTATCTCTGAAGGTAAAAACCTCATGTTTACGATGACAACTAATGGGACACTCTTAAAGGAAGAAATTGTACGTTTTCTGGAAGAACACGGAGTCGTAATAAGGATAAGTCTGGATGGTCCCAAGGAAGTCCATGATAGAAGCAGGAAATTTGCTTTTAATAATTTCGGTTCTTTTGACAAAATCATTGAAAATGTAAATATGATTAAAGACAAATTTCCAGAGTATTATAAAAGACTTGCGTTCAGTACGGTTTTAGATCAGAAAAATGACCTGTCCTGCATAAGTCAATTTTTTACTGATTTTGAAACTGTAAAGGATGTAAGCCTGTTTGCGGCTGAAATTGTTGATAACTATGCTAAAAATAGCGTGGATGCAACAGAAGACTTTCGTTGTAAAATTGGTTATGAACACTTTAAAGTACTTTTATCAAAGGTTACCTCCTTCAATGAAAAGTATATATCAAAAATAGTTGCATATGACTATGAAAATCTGGGCAGAATGTACAAGCATTTACAGGCTACCGAAGCATTACCTGAAAAGACACATCCGGGAGGCCCGTGTATTCCCGGAATTCAGAGATTATTCGTTAATGTGGATGGAGACATGTTTCCTTGTGAAAGGGTTAATGAGTCTTCTGAAGCTACTAAAATCGGAAACATTAATGAAGGCTTTGATTTAGGTAAGATCAGGGCTCTGCTGAATATTGGCAGGCTTAGCGGGGATAAATGCAAAAACTGCTGGGCTTTCAGATTCTGCACCTTATGTTGTACAAGCGCAGACACAGGCGATGGATTGTCCGGGGACAAAAAGATCAGCAGATGCCGGAGTGTGCGCGATACTGCAGAATATGACCTTAAGGATATATGCACATTAAAGGAAAATAACTTTGATTTTGATTTCAGCAATTGGTTTATCATAGCATAAGTGAGGAGGTAATAGTATGAATGAGAAGAAGAAATTATTAATATATCCTTACGATATTGAGTTCAGTCCTGTGCTAAGACATCCGGAAATGCTGTCAGAGTACGATATAGCTGCCTTAGTAGCACCGAATGGGTGGGGCTTTACCGGAAAAGATGCCTCTGTAGCAGATGGAGGAGAGAAATTAAACATTAATATTAATAATGATTTTGAAGGCTTGTTACCTTTGTGTGATACGGTTCTGTTTACAGAAGCAGAACGGGTGTTGGATTTTCATAAATCCATTTTACCAAAGGTTGAAAAGGCAGCAGAACAGGGAAAAAATATTTTATACTTTAGAAAAATTGAGGAAAATAGCAAAAATCAATTAATGGAAATTTGTAAAAAATACAACGTTGGTTTTAAGTCCGGGGAGGATTTTGAGAATACATATAATGACATTGAATTGGAAGGCTTTAATTTGCAGAAGATCAATACTCCCGTGATTTTTGTCCTGGGATTATATGAAAAAACACAAAAGTTTGAAATCCAGCTGTCCTTAAGAGAAGTATTTAACAGCCTGGAATATAAGGTAAGTCAGGTAGGTTCGAGGAATTATTGTGAATTGCTGGGCTTTCATTCTTTTCCGCAATTTATGTATAGCTCTGCTAAAACCGAGGATAAAAAGATTCTAAGTTTCAACCACCTTTTAAAGGATATAGAGAATAGTGAAAAGCCTGATGTTATCATAGTCGGAATACCGGGAAATGTTATGAGGTTAAATGATAACTTTACCGGAAGGTTCGGGATTATGGCCTATGAGGTGTCACAGGCTGTCACTCCTGATGCTGCAGTTATGAGTACACTCTATGAGGATTTCAAGCCTGAATATTTCGAAAAAATTGCAACCTCAATTAAGTATAAATTAGGCTTTGATATCAGTTGCTTTAACTTAAGCAATATAAAGTTTGATTGGGCAGTAGCCGAATATTCTTTTAAGGAATCATATCTTATGATCGATTCAAGTTTTGTGAATAAAAAGAAAACAAAATTTGATATGATAAAGACTCCTGTTTTTAACATATTAAACAGTAATGACAGGGTTAATATGTCAAATTACTTGATTGATATTTTATCCTATTACGGAGAGATTGAGTCTGTTTAATGGTTCTTCCTCCGAGTGAAGTTCAAGAGGACGAATGGTTGTAATAAATAATCTATTTGATTTCTTATTATGAATAGAAATAATAATATACAATAATTAATATTGAAGTATTTAATTGAATTTTTTTTGGAGGAGAGGTCATGAAGAATAGCATAAATAATGAAGAAATTTATGAGAAATTAAAAAATATCTTTTCTGAAAGATTTGAGATTGATTTGGACTCCATGCCAAAAGAGAACCTGGAAAAACACTTATTATCCAGTGATATTGGGTTGGCTCCCAGGAATCTAATATACATATACCTTGATATTGAAAAGAATTTTGGCATATCAATACCCGATGAAGATGTAGCAACAGGAAGCCTTAGTTCTGTCAGTAAAATAATTGAAATGGTTAAGCGTCAGCTTTACAAAACTGAAAAGGCTGCAGTTTAATTATGAATCAACCACATATAGCAATAATTGATGACGGTATAAATGATAAATTTTATGGCACCGGCGAGCTCAAATTCAACATTCAAATAACCTCTGAAGGAAAAATATGTGAAAGAGCCGGATATGACACTTTAATGCCATCCCATGGGACAACATGTGCTGCAATAATAAAAAGTTATACCCCTGATGTTTTTCTGTCGAGTGTTAAGATTCTGGACCAGAGCACACATACAGGAAAGAAGTCCCAGCTGATAGCTGCTTTAAAATGGTGTATGCAAAACGGAATCAAGCTTGTAAACTTAAGTCTTGGAACAGTTGATTTCAGAGATTTTGCTGATATTGAAAGAGCTGCAGGATTTTTTGCTGAGCACGGTGGAATTATAATAGCTGCCTGTAACAATCGGAATATATTTACTTGTCCTGCAGCACTGGAGAAGGTTATTGGTGTAAGGTGTGATATAAGTAAAACACTCAAGGAGAGGGAGTTCATCTATAACCCGGCTCCTCCTGATGGAATAGAGATAACTGCATGTGGAAGCCACCAGTTGATAAAATACAACGGTAAAAGAAAAATAACTTCAAACAGTAATAGTTTTGCAACTCC
>JAQSXC010000106.1 GCA_029266335.1 Eubacterium sp.
AATGCCTATATTATGCTTTCTGGCAAAATTCATAACAATATTCCAAATCTGTGCTTGAGTAATGGCATCCAGCATTGTGGTCATCTCATCGGCAATAATAAATTTGGTTTTTTCATTTAGTACCCGCAGTACACAGAATCTCTGAAGTTCGCCGCCGGACAATTCTGTAGGCCATCTGTTCAGCCAGCCTTCCTTGATTCCCATGGCATCCATTAATTCCTTCGATGGTTTTCCCGACTCGCTGATGATCTTACCCATTTTCCATAACGGATTCACAGCTTTTTCAGGATGTTGAAAAATCAATTGTACCGGATTGTAATCCCCTTTGTTATTATGACAGCCCTCCAATATTACCTTTCCGTTTTGGGGCTTTTCATAACCGGACAGAATTTTTGCCAGTGTAGTTTTTCCATATCCGCTAGGTGCCACAAGGCCGACAAATTCACCGCTATCTACAGAAAAATTAATATCCTTCAGTACAGTTTTATCTTTATTATATTTGAAACTAATATTTTCTGCTTTAAGTCGCATAAAAACATCTTACCTTTCCACCTCGGATTTCTTGGAATTCCGGTTTTTCTTTCTCACAGCAGGAGGTTCTATTCGTACATCTGTCAAAGAAAAGGCAGCCGTCTGGGAGCTCATCCGGCAGTGGCTGAGTCCCTTTCAAGGGTACAAACTCATTATTGGGCAAAGCTCTGTTCAGAGCTTTTGTATATGGATGCCTCAGCTTGTGACCATCCCGGTCAAAATCCGACACATTGGCAACTTCCAGCGTTGTTCCTGCATAAAAGATAGCAATATCGTCGGCAATTTTTAAAGCAGCCTGTATATCATGAGTGATCATAAGGATTGCACAACCGTTGTCAGCAAGTTCTCTGAAATCCTTGAGCACTTCGTTCAAGGCTTCTTGATCCAAACCCGGAGTCGGTTCATCTGCAATAATTACTTTTGCATCAGAAGCCAGTGCAGTGGACAGCAGCACTTTTCTTGTCATACCTCCCGACAACTGGAAAGGATAATGGTTTTCAACATTTTTCCCAAGACCGTACTTGCTGAACAGGTTGGAAACAATACTGTCTTTCTTTTTCCTGTCGGTTACCGATATTCCAACCTGCTTTCCGACCTTCTGCAACGGGTCCAAATAGTTTACGGACTGGGGTATCAGCACAAATTCCCTTCCCCTTAGCTTTTCACTGTCCTTTTTGGTCAGAACATTACCTTTATATACTATTTCACCGGTTGTTACAGCATTATCCGGCAAAATATCAAGTATGGCATGTGCCAGCAAGCTTTTGCCTGAACCGCTGGAACCAACAACCGCCAATATACTGCCTTCGAACAATTCTATATCCAGGTTTGTTATTACCTTAAGATTTTGCCGGTGAAGCCCCTTTGAATATTGAGAGAAAGATACTCCTAAATTGCTTACCTTTAAAATTGGTTTATGTTCTTTTAAACTTTGTTTCTGTTCTTTTAAGTTTGGGTTCTGTTCCATCTCAGTCTCCTACTTATATGCTGTCTTTGGATTTATCAGTTTTTCTATATTCTTCCCGATGCAGTCTACCATCATGGATATCAAAACCAGGCTAAGTCCCGGGAAAAAGGCCAGCCACCATTTGCCGCTTGTTAAATATTTCATTGATTCCGATAGTATAACTCCGATTGCGGGTTCATGCGGAGGCAGGCCGAAACCTAAAAAGGTTATGGAGGCTTCATGAAGGATGGCATGGGGAAAAACCAAAACAATTCCGACTACCAGCTGAGGAATTACGTGAGGCAATATATGTTCCTTTGCAATATAAAAGCTGCTTTTGCCGAACTGCCTTGAAAGCCTCGTATATTCCATTTCCCTTATCTGCATAACTTCTGCTCTGATTACTCTGGTCAGTGATGTCCAGTGAGTGAGGGTAACACCTATCACAATACCTTTAAGCCCACCGCCGACAGCTATTGAGATTAATATTATAACCAAGGTATGCGGAATTGACAAAACCAAATCAATCAGCCATGCTATTACATAATCCACCTTTCCCCCAAGTATTGGTCCGGCTACTCCAAGAATAAGTGCAATCAAACCACTGCTCAGAGAGCATAACATACCGATTTTCATACTCAGGCTAAGACCTTTTACAGTTCTGAGCAGCATATCTCTTCCGACCCAGTCAGTTCCAAACGGATGCTCCGGATCAGGGGAAACAAATAGCTTTACCAGATTCACTCTCAATGAGTCTACATTTATGAGACTTCCTGCAATTAGAACTACCACAAAAAATATTACAAAGGCTGTAGTCGAAACTATTATCCTTTCTCTTATTCCCGGTTTTAGCAGTCCTGGACTGATTGCATTCTCTACCTTTTCTATGCTTTCCATTAAACCTTCTGTGCCTCCCTGATTCTCGGATCTATAACTTTATAAAATAAATCTGCAAGGGTATTGCCGGCATAAACAAAAACCAGACTGATTATTACTATTCCCATAAGCAGAGGCAAGTCGCCCTTTAATCCCGCCTGAACCGTAGCCCGTCCAAGTCCCGGGTAAGAAAAAACCTGTTCCACAAATACTGCTCCGCCAAACAGCTCGCTAAAAGACAGGAATTGAAGTGTTATTGCCGGAAGAGATACATTTTTCAATACGTGATTGAATATTATACTCTTCTTGTTTTCACCACGTGCTTTTGCAAACAATACATAGTCGGTTGTAAGTATCTCTATGACTTTCTGCCTCGTATGCATGCATATATTTGATATTCCAATCAAGCTAAGCGTTAGTGCGGGTAAAATAACATGCCCGATTTTATCGGCTATACTGACATCCTTTGAAACTGTGCCGATAGGTACGCTCAAAGCCACGGGGAACCAGCCCAGCGTGACCGCAAATATCATTACAAATAAAATACCCAGCCAAAACGTAGGTGTCGAAATTAATATGTAGCAATAGGTATGAATAACCTTATCAATTGCTTTGCCTTCATTCGCACCGGCTATTATGCCCAAAACAAAGCCTGCAGCACCTGACAAAACCCAGGCTATACTCATAAGTGCCAGGGAGGTCAGGAACTTTTCACCTACCACTTCCAGCACCGGACGTCTATATATCACAGATGTCCCCCAATCACCCTGAATTATTGATGTAAACCAGGCCATGAAACGTTCAACAGGCGGTTTGTTCATTCCCCAATGCTCTGCAATTAATGCTCTTTGTTCTGCACCAACCTTTGTACTTGCACCAACATAAGCTGTAACGGGATCTATTGGTGATAATTCTAAAAGGATAAAGGTAACCAGACATACTGCCGCCAAAAGTGTAATGAACTTTATAATCTTATTTGTTAGAAACCTTCCGATACTTCCTCCCACACTCTTCCTCCTTGTAAGTTACTTCCATGACCACTCTGCAACATTATCAAATATTCTTCCGCCGTGGGGTTGTATTGTTGGATTTCCAAAAGAAAAGCCATTGGCAGCTAGGTATACATGGTTGGCATTTGCCAGCCAGCAATAAGGTGCATCCCCCTTTGCTGAAGCAGATTTCTGAAGTGCCTTCCAATATGTAATAGCTTCTGCTTCGTCAGTAGCAGACAATGCCTTGTCTATGTTCTCATTAACTTCCGCACTGTTATAGCAGCCTGAATTATCCCATGCTACAGGCCCGCCTGCATTGCCACCGTAGTACAGGTTGTATAGTTCCGAAGGATCACCGGAGCCAAAGCCGTAGAATACTGCCTGCTGGTGAATATCCGGCAAAATTGTATCCCAGGTTGTCTTTTTCAAGGTTATCTCAATTCCTATTTCTCTGGCAACATTTACAAATTCAAGTGCCATTTCCTGTCTGTATACACCGTCTGTGTAAAGCAGGTCAAATGCAGCTTTTTTACCGTCTTTTTCAACAATGCCGTCATTATTTGTATCGGACCAGCCACCCTGGTTCAATATTTTTTTCGCAGCATCCACATTGCCATACTCTTCGGCAGCTAGTACTGTTTCTTCATTTAACCACGGCATCTTTTCAAGTCCGGTTGTAGAAACACTTCCATAGCCATTCAGAACACCTTTAACGATTTTTTCCCTGTCAACCGCAGCATTCAGTGCCTTTCTTATTGAAATATCACTGGTTATGTTATTTCCCATTACAGCACCATCCTGTGCCTTCCTGCCTTCATTGGGAATAACCGGAAAACAAATACCATAGCACTCTATGCTTGGTATATCAATTACATCAGTCCCCTCTGCTTTCTGTGATGCCAGAGTCCCATTTATTTGTGCCACATCCACATCACCGTTTTTTACTGCTGCAAACGCTGTATCAGTATCCATAAATACCATTGTAAGCTTTTTAATCTTCGGAGCTTCTCCGTAATATTTCTCATTTGCCTCTACAATGACTTGCTGTCCTTTATCCCACTGAACAAACTTATATGGACCAGAACCAACAGGATTGTCTTTGAAGCCTTCACTGTGAGCATGTTTTGGAACTATTCCAAGATAAGCAAGCCTTTCCAGGAATGGCGAGTACGGTCTGGTCAACTTGAATTCAATAGTTTTATCGTCGACTTCTTTTATACTGTCAATCATTGTCAGGTCAATATCCGCACCTGCCTTTTTAGCAGTCTCATATGTATAGACAACGTCTTCGGCCTTTACGGGAGTATCATCTGTAAACTTTGCATCTCTCAAAGTAACAGTCCAGGTCAGCTTGTCATCCGATACCTTATAACCTGTAGCCAAATCATTTTCCCAGCCTAATTTCTTATCTCTCTTAAATAATGTTGAAAAGAGGACTTTTGTTATGGAACCGTGTCCGCCTGTTGTAGAATCAAAGCCGGTCTCGGGCTCTGATCCAATAGTTACTACAATTTCATTATTCAGAATTCTTTGTTCCCTTCCGGATACTTTTTTTCCTTCTCCGCAAGCTGCAAGTCCGGTGACAGTTATTGCACAGGTAAGTAATAGCGCGGCTGCTTTTTTAAATTCCATTTTGCTCTCCTTTTTACTCTTTTTTTGGGCAACAAAAAACCAGAAAAATATGAATATGCTTCTGCATAAATCCATACCTTCCTGGCATTTTTACTTAGCCTTACGTAAAATATATTAAACTAATAAAAATACATAACACCCGTAAAATATGTGTTACTCAATTTACTTAAAAAGCTTCTGCTTAGTTCCATGCTTTCGTAACATGATCTTTGAGTATATTACATTATATATGTAAAAATGTCAACTGCGTATTAATCAACCGTTATTTTTCAAAAATTATATATCTGAAGCTCTGAAGCCTTTTCCAATTATCTCCGAAGCATTGGTAATAGAAATAAATGCCTTTTTGTCAATATCCTTTATAAAGATCCTGAGAGCAATAGCCTGTCTTCTGTTTACAATTGTTGTGATTACCTCCTTTTCATCATCGGTAAATGCTCCCCGGGCACTGTGAATTGTTGCACCGCGATGCAATTTGTTGACAATATAGTTTTTGATTTCCTCTGAATTTTTGCTTATAATCACTATTTGTTTCGATATGTTCATGCTTTCAATAACTACATCAATAACAAAGCCTTTCATAAAAAGCCCAAGCACCGAATACATACCTATTCTTATGCCAAATATAACTCCTGCAGCCAATGTAATCAGAAAATCCGCCATTAAAAGGGTTTTCCCGATATTTATATGCATATATTTGTTAAGTATTTTAGCTATAATATCAGTGCCTCCTGTTGAGGCATTCTGATTGAATACTATGGCTGATCCTATACCCGGAAGTATTATAGCGAAAATCAATTCAAGAAAGGTGTCACCGGTGAGAGACTGGGTCATGGGATAAATTTTTTCTAAAAGCCATACCATTCCAGATAGTGCAAAACTTGAATACACCGTTTTTGAAGTAAAATTAAAGCCCACAAAAATAAAGCCTACAATCAATAAAACTATATTGATTATCAGCATTAGCGGGCCAACTGATATTTGCTTGAAAAAATGGCCGATAATTATAGCAAGACCGCTAACCCCACCAGTTGCAAAATTATTTGGTATTTTGAAAAAGAATATCCCCAACGCAACTAAAAGCAAACCAGCATTAATTAATAAAAACTCTTTGACTTTTTTTAAAATATTTTTCTCCATAGAATTTGACCACCCCTATTATATTCAGTAACGGAATAAAGCCTCTCAACAAAAGTCAAGAGGCTGAAATCCTTTTACTCTTTTTCCCTTCTTAAATCCTTTACTGCAGACACCATATTTTCCAGGCTTGGGATGGTTTCTTCCATCCCTCTTGTCTTCAATCCGCAGTCCGGATTCACCCAGAGTTTATTATTGTCCAGCTTACCGGTCATTTTCAGCAGCATTTCACTAATCTCTTCCTTACCAGGTACTCTTGGCGAATGTATGTCATAAATCCCTGGACCAACTTCAGGTTTAAAATTACTTTCTTTTAAAACATCCAGAAGTGACAGGTCCGATTTTGCAGCCTCAAAAGTTATCACGTCAGCATCCATTTTCTCTATTTCACCAATTATGTCCTTGAATTCACTGTAGCACATATGAGTATGGATCTGCGTTTGAGGTCTGACATCTGCATGTACCAGCCTGAAAGCTTTGATAGCCCAGATTAGGTACTCTTTATGCCAGTCTTCCCTGCGGAGAGGGAGTTTTTCTCTCAAAGCCGCTTCATCGATTTGTATAATTCTAATACCTTTTGCTTCCAGATCCTTTACTTCCTGTCTTATTGCCAGAGCGATCTGGTAAGTGATTTCACTTAAAGACAGGTCCTCTCTCGGAAAAGACCAGTTCAATATGGTCACAGGTCCTGTCAGCATTCCTTTCACAGGCCTGTCTGTGAGGCTTTGAGCATATGCAATATAGTCTATGGAAATGGGTTTAAGTCTTTTAACATCTCCAAATATGATGGGTGGTTTTACTCCTCTTGTTCCATAGGATTGAACCCAACCATTCTGAGTAAACAAAAATCCCGATAGATTTTCTCCAAAATACTCTACCATGTCATTACGTTCATATTCACCGTGCACAAGCACATCCAGGCCGATTTTTTCCTGTATCCGTACAATTTTGGCAATCATATCACGGATTTTTTCGTTATATTGCTCCTTTGTAAGCTCACCGGTCTTATAAGCTTTTCTCAAATTCCTCACTTCCGCCGTTTGCGGGAAAGAGCCGATAGTAGTCGTAGGGAAAATTGGAAGCTTAAGCCCCTCCTTCTGAATTTTTATTCTCTCTTCAAATACAGGCTGCCGTATAAAATCATTTTCCATCAATCGTGTAACACGATCTCTTACGGCTTCATTCAGATATTCCCTACTCTCAAGCTTCTCAGCAATATTTTCCGAATTCCTGACATATCTGTTATCCTGTACGTAATTATCGGCAGACCAAAGTTCTGCAAGCACCTTTAGCTCCTCCAACTTTTCTTCCGCAAAGGCAAGCTGCTTTTTAAACCTCTCTTCAAGCTGAGTTTCATTTTTCACTGTATAAGGTACATGCAAAAGAGAGCAAGAGGCATTTATAACAATATTCTCCCTGTTAACGTACTTTTCCAAATGAGTTAACTTCTCCAGGGTTTTTCGGTAATTATTGATCCAGATATTTTTCCCGCTTACCACACCGGCAAATAAAAGCATGTTTTTGGGAAATCCATATTCCTCAATCAAATCCATATTCTTTTGGCCTTCAACAAAATCCAGTCCGATAGCATCAAAATCCAACAGCATAACCTGTCTGTAAATATCTCTGATATCCCCGAAATATGTCTGTAGCAGGACTTTAACTCTGCCTTTTTCGGCCAGGAGAGAGTTATACATGTCAGTAAAGCAGAATATATCTTCCGGTGACAGGTCAGTTACCAGAGCCGGCTCGTCAATTTGAACAAGTTCTACCCCAAGTTCATTTAATTTCTGAAACAGCTGCCTGTATGCACCTATAACAGGATGAGAATAATCAAAATACTTCTTTTCATTATCTCCTATATTTGAAAGCTTTAGAAATGTAAGAGGGCCAATAATGACAGGTTTGGTTGATATTCCAGCATCAAGCGCTTCTTTGTATTCATCCAGAAGCTTACTGCTGCTCAACTTGAATTCACATTCGTCGCTGATGGTAGGAACTAAATAGTGATAGTTGGTGTTGAACCACTTTTTCATTGGAAGTGCTTTTACATCCAAGTTTTGAACTTGATAACCTTTTGCTGCTGCAAAATAGGTATCCAGACTGTCCAGACCAAGTTCTCTGTACCTTTCGGGTACAATACCAAGCAAAAATGCCGTATCCAGAAAGGTGTCATAAAATGAAAAATCATTTGATGGGATAAAATCAATCCCCTTGCTTTTCTGCAGCAGCCATTGCTGTCTTCGTAACTCTGCAGAATCTTTCAGAAGTTCTTCTTTCGAGATTTTTCCGTTAAAATAACCTTCGGTTAATTTTTTCAAATCCCTCCGGATACCAATTCTCGGATAACCAATAATAGAAATTTTTTGCATGCTCTTCTTCCTCCTAAAATAATTTTATGGAGGAAATAGACACAATTTGACCTCAAATCGCCTCTATCTCCATTCCCAAAGATTGAGCTACAACATATAAGGCAGGTCTCCTGGCTTGCTTTCATTCTACTTTTCCAACCTTCCCGCCTTAGCGGCAGTGGTACGAAGGAATTTCGTCAGGCTTACAGTAGTGGGAGCTGCCCGGGACTTACACCCGGTTCCCTATTATCCCCTCTTGAAAGGGGCACCTTATAGCTTATTATTATTCTATTTATATACATTTCATTTGTCAATAAGTGAGAAACAATGTTATGTAATTTGCAGAAAAATATGCTAATTAATCATATTTTGTCACTTTGTTTATTAACAATAACTTCATAGCTATAAAAATAAATTCCGACAAGCTTTTTTATTTTCCAGCTATTGACTTTTCCAAAATTCAAGTAAATAATATATATAGTGTTAATCAAGAATCATCACACAATATATAGTATACTTATTTGATTTTTTACATAAACATAAACTAATAAGTTTAAATATTTATTTTGCAAAGGAGAATGTTATAGTTATGATAAGGCAAATTATTAAGAGGGATCGAACTTCTGTACCGTTTAAGAGTGAGAAAATAATTCTGGCAATATTCAAAGCTGCAAACTCTGTTGGAGGAAATGATTTTTCAACAGCCGAGGCCCTGGGTTACGAAGTGGTGCAAATAGCAGAACAGCTTTATCCTGATGGCATTGCAGAAGTAGAGGGGATTCAGGACATAGTTGAAAAGGTTCTCATTGAGGCAGGGCATGCAAAAACTGCAAAAGCGTATATACTTTACAGGGAAAAAAGACGGTCAGCCCGTGAAGCAAACGCTTTGACAGGTGCAACCATAAATATGTTTTCAGAATACCTCAATGACCGGGACTGGCAGATCAACGAAAATGCCAATACACAGAAATCAATTAACGGTCTGAATAACTATGTACGGGAAGCCTTTACAAAAAACTACTGGCTGCATGAAATATATCCCGAAGATATTAGAAAAGCGCACCTGTCAGGAGAAATACATTTGCATGATCTGGGTTTCTTCGGACCATACTGCGCCGGCTGGGACCTTCGGCAAATATTGATGAACGGCTTTGGAGGAGTTCCTGGAAAAGTTGAATCAATGCCTCCAAAACATTTGCGTTCCTTCCTCGGGCAAATTGTAAATTCAACTTTTACAACCCAGGGTGAGACTGCAGGTGCCCAGGCCTGGTCTTCAATTGACACCTACTGTGCCCCGTTCATACGCTACGACAGGTTGGATTATAAAACCGTAAAGCAGGCGCTGCAGGAATTTATATTTAACTTGAATGTGCCTACAAGGGTTGGGTTCCAATGCCCTTTTTCCAATCTGACTTTTGATATCATACCGCCGAGTACCTTGAAGGAAGAAAGTGTTATTGCAGGTGGAAAACTCATGCCGGAAAAATACGGTGATTTTCAGAAGGAAATGGATATGTTCAATACAGCCTTTTGCGATGTTATGATGGAGGGTGATGCCAAGGGCAGAGTATTTACCTTCCCCATTCCTACCATAAATGTAACAAAAGACTTTGACTGGGATAGTCCCGTAACTGAAAAATTTATGGAAATAACCTGTAAGTACGGTATTCCCTATTTCTCAAATTATGTTAATTCCGATTTATCCCCCGAGGATGCACTTTCCATGTGCTGCCGCCTGAGACTTGATACCTCCGAACTGAGAAAAAGGGGAGGCGGTCTCTTTGGTTCCAATCCTCTGACTGGCTCCATCGGTGTAGTAACAATCAACCTTCCCAGACTTGCTTATATATCAAAAAGTGAGTCGGAATTTTTTACACGGCTGTGGCAGCAGATAAATACCGCTAAAAACAGCCTTGAAATTAAAAGAAAAGTAATTGAGGAGCAAACCGCAAAAGGTTTATACCCCTATTCTGCCAATTACTTAAAAGATGTGAAGCAAAGAACCGGTTTTTACTGGTATAATCACTTCAATACCATAGGTATAATCGGAATGAATGAAGCCTGCCTGAATCTTCTTGGCAGCAATATGGATCTCACTTCTGAAGAGGGACGGCAGTTTGCTGTCAGGACACTTAATTACATGAGGAATATTATCAAGGAAATACAGGATGAGACCGGACACTATTATAATCTGGAAGCGACTCCTGCCGAGGGTACAAGCTACCGGCTTGCAAAAAAAGACAGGCAGCTCTTTCCCGATATAATCACCGCCGGAGACAGTATTCCCTATTATACTAATTCCAGCCAGCTGCCTGTAGGCTGTACTGACGATATTTTTGAGACCCTGGAGCTGCAGGATGAACTGCAGACACTTTATACTGGCGGTACTGTTCTCCACCTGTATCTGGGTGAGGAAATAAAAGAAACAAGTTCTGCCAAAAACCTTATAAGAAAAATTTTTACCAGGTATAAATTGCCTTATATTTCTCTGACACCGACTTTTTCCATTTGCAACAACCACGGTTATATTGCCGGAGAACAGTTTTTCTGCCCTGAATGCGGTGAAGAAACTGAAGTCTGGAGCCGCGTAGTAGGATACCTCAGACCCGTTAAAAATTACAATGAAGGAAAACGTGAAGAATACAGGCTCAGGAAAAAATATGTGATAAAGGAGTAAAAGCTTATGATTATTTCCGGCATGGTTAAGAGCTCACTTGTAGATTATCCGGGGCTTGCAGCCTGCGTATTATTCGTACCGGGCTGTAATTACAACTGCTTTTACTGCCATAACCGTTCACTTCTGGATGGAACACATGAAGTGCTTTTTCCAGGATATGTTGAGAAATTTATTGAGAAACGTACAGGCTTGCTGGACGGAGTTGTAATATCAGGCGGTGAACCCACCCTGCAAAAGGATTTAATACCATTTATGAAGATGATTAAAAAATTGGGATATAAATTAAAGCTTGATACCAACGGCTCTTCTCCGGCTGTCATTGAAAAAATACTGGAATATGAATTATGTGATTATTTCGCAGTAGATTATAAAGCCCCGGCAGGCAGATATGAAGAAATCTGCCAAGGTAATTCCAGCGCTGAAGCCGTGTTAAATACAATACATCTCTTGCTCAAAAGCAATTCCGGTTTTGAGGTCAGGACAACAGTTATTCCGCAGCTTGGGAGAAGTGATCTGTTTACCATGGCTCAGGAGCTTCCGGTGGTTCCCAAATATGTTTTAAACCGCTACAGGGCTCCTGACAGCTATAATAAATGCGACAGTATCCGTATAATGCAAAAACCGTATACACAGCAAGAAATTTCAACACTTGTGCAGGCAATAAGGGAACATCAGCCAAACACAATCAGTTAACCTCAGTTTACCGCTAAAAAGGTTTGAAAAATCCATGAAAGATTTTCAAACCTTTTTAGTACTGTTTTTATAGAATTTAGTACTGATTTTATAGAATAATGAATTTCTCTAAATTCCGCAATTTCTCTAAATCTTATAAATTTTTCTAAATTACGAAGTCTTCACCAAATTTTTTGACTTCAAAATTACATTATACTCCACCCCTCGGCCTGTTTGCGTATGGAAACAAAACGCCTGTAGATACCATTCTCTGCCGAAAGCTCTTCATGGGTGCCTTTTTGAACAATCTTTCCTCCGTCCAGCACCAGAATCTGGTCAGCATTTTCAATTGTAGCCAGTCGGTGGGCAATGATAATGATAGTTTTCCCCCGGGTTAAAGCACTGATTGCAGACTGTACAAAATGTTCATTTTCCGGGTCCACACTTGCAGTTGCTTCGTCCAGAATGATTACCGGAGCATTTTTCAGTATGGCACGGGCAATTGATATGCGCTGCTTTTCTCCTCCCGACAATGTAGAACCGCCTTCTCCCACTATGGTATTGTAGCCATCCGGTAGTGCTGCTATGAAGTCATGACAACGTGCCAGCTTTGCAGCCACAACAACTTCTTCCATTGTGGCCTCTGGCTTTCCAAACCTGATATTGTTAATAATGGTATCGTGAAAAAGGTAGACGTTCTGGAACACCATGCTTATATTCTTAAGCAGACTGTCACAGCTGAGCTTTCTGATATCTATGCCCCCAACCGTAACACTGCCCGAATCCACATCATAAAATCTGGCAATAAGGCTGCATATGGTAGTCTTACCGCTGCCTGAGGGGCCGACTATGGCTGTGGTAGTATTCCGAGGTACTGTAAATGTGACTCCATCCAATACCGGTCGCTTATCATAGGAGAATTTCACATCCTTCATTTGAACTGTAAAATCTTTCAAATCCATGTCTTTACCGTCAGTGTCAATGAATTCTGCCTGCTTGATTTTGTCCAGCTTATCCAGAGTGGGTCCGATGACCTGCAATACATGGGTAGCGTTATTAATTTGTTCCACATGTCCGAAAATAACAAAAGAAAATACCGCCAGCATAAGAAAAACCGAAACCGATAAAGCACCCGACACAGCCAATACAGCAGACACAGCAGTCATAACTATCGATGCCAGCTTAAGTGAAAACAGGTGCAGACAGTTGCAGGGAACATAATTTTTCTCAATCTTCACATTAATTTTCCTATGCTTCTGATAGGCCTTCCGTATACTATCAGTGGAGACACCTTCCTGACCGTAGGCTTTTACCACCGGAATACCCCGGATATATTCCAATGTGGAGGAAATGATATCATTTTGTGCCTTCTGATGGACAGGAGCATTGCGGTGGCTAAACTCTTCCATCAGACGAAGTGCCAAAGCAGACAGGAGGATTCCCAGCATAGAAACAGCTGCTGCCTGCCAGCTGTAAAACAGCAGGCAGAGCACCATTGCAAAGGAGCTGATATAACCTCCAATTACAGTGTCCACCATCTTCATTGCGAACATTTCAACAAAAGAAAGATCAGTAGTCACAGAACCTACCAGTTCTCCGGTACTGTTTCTGTCAAAAAAACCAAGAGAAACCCGTTTCAGTATATCACCGATTTTCATGCGCTCTTCTGCTGTCACCTCAAAGCCTACACTGTCCTGATACGTTGCCCGGAGATACGAGAACAGAAACCGCCCCAGAATCATAAATACCATAAAAACAAGCATATATAATGCCCAAACAGGTGATAGAATTATGCGGCCTGCCTGATCCTCCAGCATGAGATTTAATGCATAGGCTGCACCCATTATGGGCATGGCGGTAAACACGGCGCTCAGAAAGGACCATAAGAACCCCCGGTACAGGCGGCTTTTTTTATCTCCTGCCCAAATAAATATACGTTTTATTATTTTAAACATGAGCTGTTTCTCCTTTCCTGCCGCTGTTTGCAGCCCAGCTTCTGGCACCGATGTGAGCCTGCCACATATCCCTGTAAAGAGGACTGGTTTCCAAAAGTTCCTTTTGTGTGCCCTTTGCAGCAATTTTTCCCTTATCCAGCAAAACTATCTGATCTGCATTTTTGATGGTTGAAAGCCTGTGGGCTATAACAAGCAATGTTTTACCTTTTGTAAGTGCAACAATGGAATGCTGCAGCTTGTCTTCATTTTCAGGGTCGGTAAAGGCAGTGGCTTCATCCAGAATTACTATAGGTGCATCTTTGAGTATAGCGCGTGCTATTGCAATCCTCTGCCGCTCACCGCCGGAAAGTTTGCCGCCTGCCTCACCTGCCGGAGTTTCCCAGCCATGCTCCAGCCTGGCTATGAACTCCTCACATTGTGCTGCTCTGGCGGCTGCCAGCACTTCATCATCACTTGCGGCTGGACGGCCTAACCTTATATTCTCCAATAAGGAGCAGTTAAAAAGGAAATTGTCCTGTGCAACAAAACTGACCAGTTGTGAAAGCTGGGATAGAGGAATTTTACCGAGGTCTGTACCTCCTATGGAAACAGTGCCCTCTCTTACATCCCAGAAACGCGCAATCAACCGGGCTACTGTGGATTTTCCTCCTCCGGACGGACCTACCAACGCTGTAAAACTCCCCTCGGGCAGCTTCAGGTCTATACCATGCAGTATGTCACCATCTGCCTCGTTGTAGGCAAAACTTACACCCTTCAGCTCAACCTCAAAGGTGTGAAGAGAAACATTTTCCGAAACATCGGATAATTCAGGAAGTCCCAGAAGCTGATTTACATCTTTTATGGCGTATTCAACCGATTTCCAGTCGTTAACTGCCACCGTAAACCATGTGACGGGCGCTATGATGCTCAGTGAAAGAATCATACACAAAGTAAGTTCAGCCGGTTTCAGACTGCCTTGGGTATATAAAAGAATTCCTACCGGCAGAATACCCAGCAGAGTTGAAGGCAGAATGGCATTTCCAAGATTCATAAGTTTCCACGTACTTTGAAACCATGCCAGGGTGAATTCCTTAAAGGATCGAACCGCACCGGCAAACTTTTCATAGGAACCATAAGCAGCATATAGGCAAATACGGCCACCGGCAGCAGGAGATTGGAAATACCTTCGGGAATCATGTGGGCAAGCGGCAGCTCAATTGTTTCCACCCTGTCGACGATGATGTTTTTAAGTTTTCCGGCTGTTTGGGAAATAACAGCACCCAAGGGTGCCTTCATAAGTTTTTTTGTTATTGCCAGACGGATATTTTCAAGTATTTGATAAGCTGACATATGCGATAATGTAGTTGATATTCCATAAAACAATAATTTTATCACATAACCTCCTGCACAAATTCCGGTCCAAAATAAAATATCCTTTACTTCGGGGACCTTATCAAAAAACAGCAGTAAAATCCGATAAACACCCCAATAAGGAATAAGTCCGCCTGTAACACTGACAAGGGCACATAAAACAGATAGCAGCATTTTAACCCTGCATTCCCGAGCATAGTGATAAATGGTTGCAAAAGTGCCTGGCTGTTTGTTCTTCATTATTTGACCTCCCAACAAAAAAAGAATGACCGGAATTAACCGACCACCCTTATGATAG
>JAQSXC010000107.1 GCA_029266335.1 Eubacterium sp.
ATTCACTTCGGATTAAACACTTTTGCAAATGTTGAATGGTCGGAGGGCACAATTCCTGCGTCTACTTACAATCCGACTGCAATAGACGCAGAACAGTGGGTGAGGGTGGCATATGAGGCAGGTATGGATTATGTGATTCTCATTACCAAGCATCATGACGGATTCTGTCTGTGGGACAGTAAATATACGGAATACAGCGTAGCTGACTCAGGGAACAGGACAGATGTAATCCGGGAAGTAGCAAATGCATGCGAGAAATATGGATTAAAACTGGGCCTGTACTATTCTCTGTGGGATAGGCATGAACCCACCTATGAAAAGGATTTCGACAAGGGATACATACAGTTTATGTGCAATCAGCTGACAGAGCTGCTTGACGGAAGCTATGGCGATATAGTGGAACTGTGGTTTGACGGAGCATGGGATAAGTTCCATGAGCAATGGCAGTTTGACAGGGTATATGACCTTATAAAAAGGCTCCAGCCAAAATGTCAGGTGGGTATAAACCATACGATCGGAGTTCACTATAACAAGCTTGGTGACCCGGATCAACGTTATTTACCTGAAAACTACCAATTATTTGACCCTATAAGGAATTTTCCTTCTGATTTCAGATTATGGGATCCGCATATGTGCAGGGAGGATGATCCAAAACTTTATACCTTCGGAGGCAATACGTACTATATGCCTTTTGAGACTACCATCTGCTCAAGAGAAGGGTTTAGCTGGTTCTATTCGGATATATATGAAAGCAAACCTCTTATTGATGCCGGGACTATAATAAGAAACTATACCCAACTGGTAAATCAGGACAACATCATGGTCATAAATATGCCTCCCGATATACACGGCAGGCTTACCAGAGGTGATGTGGACAATTTGATGCTCGTTGCAGACGGGTTGGGAATTAGAAGAAAAGTAAGCAGTCAGCAGGATATATGATATATATGGCTATATCCATGATGAAGGCTGCTTGAGTGCATGATTTATAATATAAAAGCCGTAAATTCACTAAACTGAATTTGCGGTATTTTTATGTTTTCATTGGGATGGGCGATTAAGAAATACAACTGAGAAAACTGTTATCTGAATAATTTTATATGTAAGCAGGCCTGAACAAAATTTTGTAAATCGAGATGAAATTGAAATGGGATACAGCAAAATAACTTGACAGAGAACACTAGTTTGATAAATAATGTTTAGGGAACAACATCATTGAAGTACTTGAATAAGTGGAGGAGCTACTAATGACAAAAGAAACCAGAAAGACTGAATATGGTAATGAAAGCATTTCATCCTTAAAAGGGGCCGACAGGGTAAGACTGCGTCCCGGAGTAATTTTTGGATCAGATGGTCTGGATGGCTGTCAGCATTCTTTCTTCGAAATTTTGTCTAACTCTATCGATGAAGCTCGTGAAGGACACGGAAATGTTATTGAGGTAACCCGGTTTGCCGACCATTCAATAATGGTTCAGGACTGGGGAAGAGGTCTTCCTGTAGATTACAATACCAAGGAAGAGCGTTACAACTGGGAGCTGGTCTACTGTGAGCTGTATGCAGGTGGTAAGTATCAGAACAACTCGGGTGAGAACTATGAATACAGCCTTGGTTTGAACGGTCTTGGTGCATGTGCTACCCAGTACAGCTCAGAGTATTTTGACGTTACGGTATTTCGTGATGGCCATAAATATCAGCTGCATTTTGAAAAGGGTGAAAATATAGGTGGGCTCAGCAAAGAGAAATGTAAATACGAGCAAACTTCAACGATACAAAAATGGAAGCCGGATATACATGTTTTTACTGATATAAGCATTCCTTTGGAATACTTTCAGACTGTTTTGAAAAAGCAGGCGGTTGTAAATGCCGGTTTGCGCTTTGTACTGAAGGATGAAGAATCCGGTGAAACCTTTGTGTACTGTTACGAAAACGGTATTGTAGATTATATAAAGGAAATTACCAGAGATAATGGTTTTACAGATATCCAATTCTATGAAACCTCTACAAGAGGAAAGGATAGAGAGGATAAGCCCGAATACAAGGTAAAAATGCAGATTGCCTTCTGCTTCAACAATCAGACCAATCTGCTGGAGTATTATCATAATTCCAGCTTCCTTGAGTATGGCGGTGCACCTGACAAGGCTGTAAAAAATGCAATGATATATGAAATAGATAAATGTATCAAAGCAAGAGGAAAATATAATAAGGATGAGGCCAAAATAACCTTTGCAGATATAGAAGACAGTCTTATTCTGGTTGTTAATTCCTTCTCAACCGTAACCAGCTACGAAAATCAGACCAAGAAGTCTATTACAAATAAATTTATCCAGGAAACAATGACCGAATTTCTCAAACAGCAGCTTGAGATTTATTTCATAGAGAACAAGATGGAAAGCGACAAAATAATTGAGCAGATACTTGTTAATAAGCGAAGCAGAGAAACAGCCGAGAAGACAAGAATAAACATTAAGAAAAAATTAAGCGGAAGCATTGATATATCAAACAGGGTTAAAAAGTTCGTTGACTGCAGAAGCAAAGATTTGTCAAAAAGAGAAATATATATAGTTGAGGGAGATTCTGCGCTGGGTGCCTGCAAGCTGGGACGCGATGCCGAATTTCAGGCTATTATGCCGGTAAGGGGAAAAATACTGAACTGTCTGAAAGCCGAGTACGACAGCATATTCAAGAATGAAATCATAGTTGATCTGTTAAAGGTGCTTGGATGCGGTGTTGAGATTAAATCCAAACACAACAAGGAATTAAACACCTTTGAGCTGGAGAATCTCAGATGGGATAAAGTCATAATATGTACCGATGCCGATGTAGATGGCTTTCAGATAAGAACCCTGATTCTGACTATGTTGTACAGACTGGTACCCACTTTGCTCCAGGAGGGTAAAGTATTTATAGCTGAATCACCTTTATTTGAAATAACCTGCAAGGGTAAGAGCTACTTCGCATATTCAGAGAAGGAAAAGGCTGGCATCTTATCAAAGCTGGAAGGTAAAAAATACACCATACAGCGTTCAAAAGGACTTGGTGAAAATGAGCCCGAGATGATGTGGCTTACTACCATGAGTCCTGAAACACGCAGGCTTATAAAAGTTATGCCCGCGGATGTGGAGTATACATCTCAGATGTTTGATGTTCTGCTGGGAGATAACTTGCCTGGAAGAAAACTGTTCATTGAAGAGAATGGAAGTAAGTATCTTGAGATGATTGATGTAAGCTAGACTTTGTAAATTGAATCACCAAAGTATTTAATAAAGAATTCAAGCCTTCTCACAGAAAATTGCTGTATACCATGTACAAAATGGGGCTTTTGACAGGAAATAAGACCAAATCCTCAAATATAGTCGGACAGACCATGAAGCTCAATCCTCATGGTGATATGGCTATTTATGAAACCATGGTCAGATTGACCAGAGGTAATAATGCGCTGCTTCATTCTTTTGTGGATTCAAAGGGTAATTTCGGTAAACAGTACTCAAGGGATATGAAATTTGCAGCGCCGCGTTATACCGAGGCCAAGCTGGACAAGCTGTGCGAAGAGATATTCAAGGATATTGATAAAAATACTGTAGAATTCATGGATAACTACGACGGAACCATGAAGGAACCGGTGCTTTTGCCTACTACATATCCGAATATTCTTGTAAATGCAAATCAGGGTATTGCAGTCGGTATGGCCAGCAATATATGCAGCTTTAATCTTGAAGAAATTTGCGAGACTACCTCGGCATTAATTGATAATGCTGATATTGTAATTGAGGACTATCTGAAAGCACCTGATTTTTCATCTGGAGGGCAGTTAATATATTCCAAAAAGGAAATCAGGGATATTTATGCCAATGGTAAAGGTGGCTTCAAGGTCCGGGCAAAGTATAAGTATGACAAGGAAAACAACTGTATAGAAGTCCTCGAAATTCCATATACGACAACTGTTGAAGCTATTATGGACCAGATTATCGACCTTATCAAGGCCGGAAAAATCAAGGAAATCACTGATGTGAGAGACGAGACCGATTTAAGCGGTCTTAAGCTTACGCTGGATATCAGAAAAAATACCGACCCTGACGCTTTGATGAACAAGCTTTTCAAGCTAACACCGCTGCAGGACAGCTTTAACTGCAACTTTAACATTCTTATTAACGGTAAACCCAGAGTTATGGGCGTCAGAACCATTTTAAACGAATGGCTTGTTTTCAGAGTTGAATGCATAAAACGACAGACACTCTATGACATAGAGAAGAAGAGCGATAAACTGCATCTTCTGATGGGTCTTAAAAAGATACTGATGGACATTGATAAAGCCATTGCCATAATCAGGGGTACAGAGCAGGAAAACCTGGTCATACCTAATTTGATGAGCGGTTTTCAGATAGATGAGATTCAGGCTGACTATATAGCTGAAATTAAACTCCGGAACCTGAACAAGGAATATATCCTGAACAGGGTCAGTGAAGCGGATGACCTGGTGAAGGATATTGCTGAACTTAAGGATATCTACGGCAATGAAATCAAGGTAAAAAAGATCATTCAGAAACAGCTGAAGGAAATTGTCAAAAGGTTCGGGCAGCCAAGGCATACTGAAATTATTCATGAAGAGCATGTAGAGGAAATAACCACAGAGCATTTGATTGAGGATTACAATCTGAAGATATTCCTTACGGAACAAAATTACCTGAAGAAAATAGCACTGGTTTCCTTGAGGGCAAATCCGGAGCACAAACTCAAGGACGATGATACAATCGTACAGGAAATCGATACTCATAATAAAGCCGACCTGCTGCTGTTCTCAAACAAGTTTAATGTCTACAAGACAAAGATTTATGATGTTCCGGACTGCAAAGCCAGCAGTCTGGGAGAATACCTGACAAATCTTCTGGGTCTGGAAAACGATGAAAAGATAATTTATGTTACGGCAACGGATAACTATGAGGGGTATATGCTGTTCTTCTATGAAAACGGGAAGGGCGCCAAGATTGAAATGTCCAGCTATGCTACAAAAACCAACAGAAAGAAGCTTGCCAATGCGTACAATGATAGTGTGCCGCTTGTCAGGATGATGTTTATGACCGAAGATATTGAACTTATAGCAACCAGCAGCATTAAAAAGGTTCTGGTATTTAATACAGAAGGTATTAACCCGAAGTCAACAAGGGATTCACAGGGTGTGCAGGTGCTGACCTCTAAAAAAGGAAGTACTCTGATTTATATAAAGACTTTGGAGGAAATGCAGCTGTCTGATGTGGATTACTACCGTACAAAAAATATTCCGGCAATAGGATGTTATATGAAGGATGAAGACAAGTCTGATACACAGCTTACCCTTGATATGGAGTGAGGCGGACAAAAACCCTGACTTACAACAAATTATAAAGACAGCCTCCTTATTCGTATATTGCGAAGCAGGAGGTTTTTAAATAATCGGCTTATGGAGGTTTAAATGCTTAATTTGTACATAACGAGACATGGAGAAACTGAATGGAATGTTGAAGGAAGGATGCAGGGGTGGAAAAATTCCAATTTAACCGAAAAAGGGATAAAAAATGCCGAAGAATTGGGAAAAAGGCTGGAGGACATCGAATTCAGAGCTATCTATTCCAGCTCCAGCCAAAGGGCATTACATACAGCAGAACTTATCCGGGGCAATAGGGATATTGAAATAATTCCTGATGAAAATTTAAGAGAGATAAACCTTGGCAGCTGGGAAGGAAAGCAGAAACATGAGTTTGAGGATTCCGACAGGGAGGGACTTGATACTTTCTGGAACAGACCTCATCTGTATAAGGCAAAGTCGGGTGAAGACTTTTTCCAGGTCAGGGCCAGGATAGAGGCAGTTTTAAAGAGGATTATCAATGAGAATAAAGACTGTAATGTCATGCTTGTAACACATGCGGTAATAGTTAAGACAATTATGGCAATATTTAAGGCCATCCCCGTGGAAAAAATTTGGGAACAGCCCTTTATACATGGTACCAGCCTCAGTATTGTGGAGATCTCAGCAGAATCTCAGATCAGAATTCTTATGGAAGGAGATATGTCTCATACAGGAGAATAAATCGAGCTAAGTATTTATGGCTGAGCTTTTAGGTATGGACATTTTTTTCCTGTCCTTTATGTATCTGAAGAGGAACAAAATACTTGCAAATAGTCTGAAGGCTCCTATGAAACCTAAAGCAAATGTAATAGATGTATGCTTATAAAACCATACCCCCAGCATCGGTGAAAGAAACTGAGAGATATTTATTAATGTAGTATAAAGAGCAATATTTATGGTTTTGTTTTTTTGAGGAACCACCTCAATAAGATTTTCAAAAATAGCCAGACTGAAGGCTGAAAAAGTCAAACCTGTTACAGTACTTTGGATTAGCAGCATATAAGGTGATTTTACAAGAATGATAGTAAGAGCATTTAGAGCCAGGCCAAGGGTGCCGATAACAAGACCAAATCGTGCACCTTTTTTCTCTATTACCCTTCCCCAAAAAGTATATGTAAGAACACCTGCAAAACCTACGGCCACGTTAACATAACTGAGCCAGGCTTCATTTATTCCCACAACATCAACCTGATAAATAAAAAATAATGGCCACCCCATATGCCAGGATACATGAAAAATAAAAGCAAGGATTACAAAAACTCTGAATTCCTTATGCGTAACCAAATTTTTCAGGCTTTCCTTAACAAGGCTAAGGCTATTGCTTTTTTCCTCATTGCTTTTTAAAACAGGCGGAGCTGTAACCTTCATGAGAAACCAGCTCTGAATAATTGCCAGGATTAAGGAAAGACAGAAAAAGACCTGATACATGATTATTCTTTCAGCGTCATTTTTAGGTATGTAGGAAAGCAGCAAACCTGCTCCCAGTGAGGTCGCAGTCCCCATTACCGTGGCAGCGCGGGTTCTTTGTGTAAAAGAGGTATTAAACCGTGCAGCCATTACATCAGAGAAAAAAGACTGCCAGGATATATTAAAAACCGAAAACGGCCAGTTCATTAAAGCGATAACAGTTACAAAAAGCGGTACTTTGTAATTGTCCAAAAAAGGTGTCAGCGCAGCCAACGGATACATTATGCCAAAAAGCAGTATAAGAAATGCTACTGTTTTCTTTTTGCTGCTGCTGCGGTCAACAAGAATACTTCCGGGTATAAGGGCCATAATACCCACCAGAGCCGGAAGAGAGGAAATGAGCCCTATTTCATAATCATTAGCTCCCATACGCCTTGCAAACATTGAAAAAAACGGGTTTGCAAGATTTAAAATAATTGCTCCAACTGCACCTTCAAACATAAAAAACATTGCATTTTTTGAGGTTGAATCAAAAGTTTTAAACCTTGAAAAAATACTGGTCATAAGAAGCTCCGGTTAACATATGTAAAATTACTGAACAAGGGTTGACTGTTATTTTGCTATTACTAATGTTCAGTTTGGCAATACAAGGTATGAATAAACAATAGAACTCCATTTTAAGTGGAATATTTTTTGTCAGGACAAGACGAAGGAAGGGGCAATAATTGCTTTATTGCAGCTGACGACAAGGCCGTATTGGCAGAAAATAGCCATATTAAAACGGGAAATTTATTATTTAATCATGTCTTATAGTATAACATAGTTGCTTACTATGTAGCAATTGTATTAAAACCAATAAAATACTATGGTTTTTGTGAAATAAGTACAGGTAATATTTGTTTTAAAAACCATGAATATACTTGACATCCGGGTCGAAAACTATAAAATAATACTAGTGGTCTGTAACATCAAAATTCATACATTGCCGGCGGTTAAATTTCCCTCGCCGGACAATATACGTTTTAGATGTTACAGACTACTTGCACCTGATACTGTAAAAAAAATTAATAGCTGAAACCTCCGGCAGATAAGCGCCGGAGTAATAGAAAGGAATGAAAGTATGAGCCAAAACCCTATAGTTACAATTGAAATGGAAAACGGAAATGTTATGAAAGCCGAGCTTTATCCTGAAATAGCACCTAATACGGTTAACAGCTTTATATCTCTTATAAAAAAGGGATTCTATGACGGAGTGATTTTTCACAGGGTAATTCCCGGATTTATGATACAGGGAGGAGATACTGACGGTACCGGTATGGGCGGTCCGGATTACAGCATTAAGGGAGAATTTTCAGCAAATGGTTTCAAGAACGACCTGAAGCATGACAAGGGAGTATTGTCCATGGCAAGAACCATGGCACCCAACTCTGCGGGCTCACAATTCTTCATAATGGTGGCAAAGTCTCCTCATCTTGATGGACAGTATGCTGCATTCGGCAAAGTAATTGAAGGCCTTGAAGAAGCAGACAGAATCGTCAGTGAGAAGAGAGATTACAATGATAAGCCAAAGGATGAGCAGAGAATGAAGAAAGTTACTGTTGAAACCTTTGGGGTTGAATATCCTGAACCTGAGAAAGTTTAAGTTCTAAAAGCCTGAAAAATTGAAAATTTAAAAATGGTAAATAGCCTTTCCGGTTGTTTACCATTTTTTATTGCTTATAAAAGTTACTTCCACTACTTGTTCTTGCCTGGGACAGAAGGTATATTGGTTATGTGGGGCTTTCACGGATATTCAGCTGCTTGATTGACAAATTAGTTTTATCAAACTAAAATGTATATTTATACGATAATACGGGGGAGAAGTATTAAGAATAAAGTCCGGGAAACTACGCGCTATACGGGCTTATGGAGGTCAAAATGAAAACAAAAATCGATGCGTTGAAGGCAGCTTTTCCCTTTACTTTACCGGTTTTGGCAGGTTTTCTGTTTTTGGGAGTAGCCTATGGGATTTTAATGAAATCTATCGGTTACGGGGCAGGCTGGACTTTTTTAATGAGTTTTCTGGTGTTTGCAGGCTCAATGCAATATGTTGCAATCACTCTGTTAACAACTGCATTTAATCCGCTCTATGCACTTTTTATAACATTAATGGTAAATGCCAGACATATCTTCTACGGGCTATCCATGCTTGAAAAGTTTAAAAATGCAGGTAAATTAAAACCATATTTAATATTTGCAATGTGTGATGAAACCTTTTCAATTCTTTGTTCTGCAAAACCCAAAAAAGATGTGGATCAAAACTGGTTTATGTTTTTTATAGCCTTGCTGAACAGATGGTACTGGATTATCGGCAGTGTAATCGGGTCTCTGCTGGGAGAATACATAAAATTCAGCACAAAAGGTCTGGATTTTGCATTAACTGCTCTGTTTGTGGTTATTTTCATTAATCAATGGAGGGAGCAGAAAAATCATTATCCTGCATTAATAGGGGTTTTCAGCTCAATAATATGTCTGGCCGTTTTTGGAAAAAGCAATTTCGTAATTCCCAGCATGGTCTTAATATTAACAGTTTTCGCTTTATCCGGTGATAAAATTCTCAAGGGGGGAAATCTGTGACGACATTAACTTCTTTTCAGACTTTTACAATTATTTTAATGCTAATGCTAGGTACCTTATGTACCAGGTTTTTGCCTTTTATTATATTTCCGGCCGACAAGGCCACACCGCCCTTTATAAACAAGCTGGGAAAGGTGCTGCCTTATGCCGTGATCGGGCTGCTGGTGGTTTACTGCCTTAAAGGTGTAAGTGTCACGGGCGGAGCATACGGATTACCCGAATTAATAGCAATATCGGTTATTGTCATACTTCATCTGTGGAAGAAGAATACTCTGATAAGTATTGGAATGGGCACTATTGTTTATATGCTTCTTGTTCAGAACATCTTCATTTAATCAAGCTTAAGTATTATTAGTAGCTATTTTTGTTGATGATTATATAAAGAATTGTGACGGAGCAAGGAATAAAAATACTAAAAGGTTAGCTCATGGAAATCCGGAGCTAACCTTTTGTCTTGTCTTCATTAACTGGGTACGAATATTGTCTGTTTTATGAGTTGCCGATTCTGCCTGCAATTGTTCTGGCCACATGAACACCGCTGGCGCTTGCCTGTGACAGGCCTCGTGTTACACCTGCTCCGTCGCCGATAGCGAACATGTTTGGAAGTTTTGTTTCAAGTTCTCTGGTAAGCTCAAGCCTTGAACTGTAGAATTTAACTTCAACACCGTAAAGTAAAGTGTCATAATTTGCAGTACCCGGAGCTATTTTATCCAGGGCATATATCATTTCTATTATGTTATCCAGATGTCTCTTTGTAAGAACAAGGCTCAAGTCACCGGGTGTTGCATTTAAGGTCGGGTGAGTAAAGCTCTGGCCGAGTCTGTGAGCATTGGTTCTGGCACCTTTTATCAAATCTCCGAATCTTTGAACCAGAACACCGCCGCCAAGCATGTTTGAAAGAGATGCTATCCTTTTACCGTACTGATAAGGCTCATTAAACGGATGAGTAAACCTGTTGCTGACAAGAAGAGCAAAATTGGTATTTTCACTTCTGAGACTGGGATCAGTATAGCTGTGTCCATTAACAGTTACTATACCGTCAACATTTTCAGAAACTACATGTCCGTAGGGATTCATACAGAAGGTACGAACCAGGTCACCATACTGCTTTGTTCTGTATACAAGCTTGGATTCGTATACGACATCGGTAATATGTTCAAATACCTTTGCAGGCAGCTCAACCCGGACACCGATATCCACCTGATTGTTGATCAGATCAAGTTTCAGGTGCTTGCACTGCTGTGAAAACCATTCTGCTCCTGATCTTCCCGGTGCAACAATAAGATATTTGCACTCTATGGTCTTCTCATTATGAAGCTCGACAGCGTAACCTTCACCAGAGGAAGTAATGTTCAGAACCTGGGTATTGCATAGCATTTCAAGGCGCTCCAGCAAACAATTATACAGCCTTTTAAGAATTTCCAGATTATTTTCTGTTCCCAGATGCTTTACTGAAGCCTGAAGCAAATGAAGATCATTTTCCAGAGCTTTTTTTTCTATGGCCTTAGCTTCAGGAGTATAAGTCGAAAACATTTCCTTGGTTGCACCAAATTCAACATTGACGCTGTCAACATAATTAATCAGATCCATTACTTCTTTATCTTCCAGATAGTCGTTCAACCATCCGCCAAACTCGGTTGTAAAATTGAATTTTCCGTCAGAGAATGCGCCGGCACCGCCGAAACCGCGCATTATGTCGCAGGTTTTGCATCTAATACAGTCTTTTATTTTATTAGCTATTATAGGACAATTTCTTCCGAATATATCATTGCCCTGCTCTATCATTACAACTTTTAAATTAGGATTTCTCTTGGTCAACTCATAGCCGGCAAAAATACCGGAAATACCACAACCAATTATCGCTACATCATACATAATAAGTACCATTAGCCTTTCTGGCTCACAAAAATATATGAAATATATACGCACCTATCGTGAGCCGAATAAGGCGTGAATGGTATTTCACTGAGTCAATGTTGTTATTAAGTATGGCACTTGAATATAGAAAACTTCAAAATGTATAAATATAAGAACATTGTCTTCCCAAATAAAATATTATACATGACAAGTGATATTAAGTAAATGGTTAAATTAAAATTGAGTGATATAGCCAAAAAATTACTAAATGAAATACTATAATGAAATATTAAATGAAATATTAAATGAAATGTCGATTACATCAGACATGAATTTATTAAATTTTCTACAAATATTGAAAATATGTGCTGCATGGTATATTTTATATAATATAATTGTTAATTACTAAAGCTGAAATGGAGTTTAAAAGGCCATGAGTTATTATTTCTCCTTTTTATTGTCACTTGTGATAATGCTTGTTGTAACGCCGAAATTGACAAAACTTGCCCATAAAATTGACTATACAGAAAAACCCAATCCTGATAGTACTAGAAAAATTCATAAGGAAAGTAAAGCATATCTGGCAGCTGTAGGAATATTTTTTACCTTTTGGCTGTGTTATTTTATCTTTTCAAGAGATCTGAGCCAAAAATCAATAGTGATGTTTATCAGTTCCTTCCTTATCTGGTGTATCGGAATGATTGATGATTGGTTTAAAATAAACGGCAGGGATTTAAAGGCATGGCCCAAATTAATTGTTCAGCTTTCTGCATGTTTTATACTGGTCTGTTTTTCAAATATAAAGTTTCTGGGAATAACAAATCCTTTTGACGGTACGTATATTACGTTCCCAGCGGGTATACAATTTTTATTGTCCATTCTTTGGTTGTTCGGGGTAACCACGGTTATTAATTTTTCCGATGGACTGGACGGTTTGGCCGGTGGGATTTCCTGTATTTCGGCGGGTACTCTGTTTGTAGTTTCAATTGCAAAAGGAAACCAGTTACTGGGGATAATGGCAATAACCCTGGTAGGAGTATGTCTGGGTTACCTGAGATATAATAAATACCCGGCCAAAATTTTGATGGGTGATGCCGGCGCAACCTTTCTAGGATTTATTATGGCCATAATATCTTTGGATGGAGCTTTTAAACAGGCGACTGTAGTTTCTATATTCATTCCTATTCTGGCTCTGGGTTTACCGATATTTGACAATGTTTTTGTAGTTTTTAAAAGAATAAAAGAAGGAAGACGGATATATATTGGAGATTCATCACAAATTCATTATAGATTAATTGCCAAAGGCCTGACTCAAAAGCAAACTGTTTATTTCCTGTACCTGGTATGTATTTGCTTGAATCTAAGTGCTATAATTTTACTTTTGTTGGGTACTGAATTCTTTTAAGGAAAGACAGCCTTCCTTAAATCAAGGATTAATTCTTAATTTGTTTGTATTTGAGCATAATTAGTGATATAATTTGTGCGGAAAGAAAATAATAAAGACAGTTCGTGACCATCCTGTCTATAATTAAAACTACGGCGACACTGCCTGCATTTGCAGGGCAGTATTTTGTTTTGTTTGACTGGCTTATTAGGCTCTTGTATAGCCGGTACCCCGGGTTTTATATGTGCATTTGGTTGCGATAATGGAGAGGGGTTATTTATGAATAACAAAAAATTAAGATGGTTGACAGCTTCAGCAATGATTGCGGCAGTATACCTTGTATTGACATTAATATTTTATCTGACAAGTTTTCTTCCTTATCAGATAAGATTTGCTGAAGTTCTGACAGTATTGCCTTACTTCACTCCGCTGGCAATTCCGGGTTTATTTGTGGGCTGTGTTGTTGCCAATATCCTGGGGGGCAACGGAATTTGGGATGTGGTGATAGGCAGTTTGGCAACATTAATTGCTGCTTATCTTACCTATAAATTAACTTATAATAAGCGAGGAAGAAAATGGCTGGCACCGATACCGCCTGTAATAGTCAATGTTGTGATGGTTGGACCAATGCTGAGTGTGCTCTATAAAATGCCATTATTTGCAACAATGCTTTCAGTAGGTTTGGGGCAGATAATAGCTTGTTATGTTCTTGGTTTTCCATTAATGTTATTATTTGAGAACAGTAGAAAATTAAGCGAACTTTTTAAGCGATTTTCTTAAAAATGTTCATTTTTTATCTTGATTTTTTTTAACGTCTAAGATACAATAACGTTGTCGAAAAAATAGCGACATCAAATTAAAATTTAATAATGGTGTTTTTTAATATGTAATATATTAAAAAATATCCCGTATATTCTCGGTGATATGGTCCGAAAGTTTCTACGAAGCCGCCGTAAATGGCTTTGCTACGGGTGTTCATCTTTGACATATGTTTATTTGTCGTAAGAATCAGAGCTCCCAATCCATGATTGGGAGCTTTTTAATTAACCTGGCTTTATTCTTTTAAGGCTGCGGATTAAATTTTATGACATATATCGTACTGTTTTATACTTATGTTTCAATATTTCTGGAGGATTAAGATGGAGCTCTTAAAGCAAAGAATAGTAAAAGACGGTAAAGTAATCGGCAATGATATCCTGAAGGTAGATTCATTTTTGAACCATCAAATGGATGTTCAGCTCTTCAATGAAATGGGTAAGGAATTCAACAGATTATTTGCTCATAAAAATGTTACCAAAATTCTGACAATTGAATCCTCCGGCATAGGCATTGCCTGTATAGCAGCGCAATACTTCAAGGTTCCCGTTGTTTTTGCCAAGAAAACCGAAGCAAAAAATCTGGATTCGGATACTTATCTAACGGAAGTTTATTCATTCACAAAGGGTAGAACCTATAATGTAAGAGTTTCCAAAAAATATATAAATTCCGATGATGTTGTATTAATAATTGATGATTTTCTTGCCAACGGAAAAGCGGCAATGGGGCTGGTAGATATAGTAGGACAGGCTGGAGCCCGGGTGGCCGGAATAGGTATAGCCATAGAAAAAGGGTTTCAGGATGGAGGCAGGCTGTTAAGAGAAAGAGGTATCGACGTACATTCTCTTGCAATTGTTGAAAGCATGCAGAACGGTGAAATAACATTCAGCAACTGAGAATTTTGATTGTTGTTATGTAAACATTATATTTGTTTGAAGTGCTCCGTAACGGAAGCATTATAATATATCAATAAATTATATAAGAATTAGGGGGATTACAAAATGAAAAGATTATTAGCACTAATGCTGGCTGTTGTTATGATATGTGCGGCCATGTTAACAGGGTGTGGAGCTGATAAGGCGGCTGACACATCAGTTGCTTCAACAGACAGTTCTGCAGCTTCAACATCTGCTGCAGGTGAGTCATCAACAGCAGCAGCCGGAGAAGGAATAAAGGTTGGTTTTATCTACATTGGAACTCCTGGAGATGTTGGCTATACTTTTGCTCATGACCAGGGACGTCTGTATCTTGAAGAAAAACTAAAGGATAAGGGTGTTACAACTGTTAAAGTTGAAAATGTTCCTGAAACTGCCGATTCCGAGAAGGCTATGAAAAACCTTATAGATCAGGGCTGCAAAGTTATATTTGCTACCAGCTATGGTTACATGGATTTCGTTGAAAAAGTAGCAAAAGAGTATCCTGAAGTTAAGTTCTTCCACTGCTCAGGCTATAAGTCAAATGGAACAAACTTTGTTAACTATTTCGGTAAAATTGAACAGTCAAGATACCTTTCAGGTATAGTTGCAGGTTTGAAAACCAAATCAGGTAAAGTCGGATATGTTGCAGCAATGCAGATTCCTGAAGTTATCAGAGGTATTGATGCATTTACGCTGGGAGTTCGTTCAGTAAATCCTACAGCAGTTGTAAATGTTAAGTGGACAAATACCTGGTATGATCCACAGTTGGAAAAGAGTGCTGCAGAAGCACTATTAAATGAAGGAAATGACGTTATTGCCCAGCATCAGGATTCAACTGCCGCACAGATTGCCGCACAGGAAAAAGGTGCATTTGCAATCGGATACAACTCAGACAGCAGTAAAGCAGCTCCTAAAGCATACCTTACAGCTCCTGTCTGGAACTGGGGCGTATATTATGTTGATCAGGTTCAGAAGATTCTTGATGGTACCTGGAAGGCTGAAAACTACCTTGGCGGCATGAAAGAAGGCGCTGTGGACTTAGGTCCGATGACTGATCTGGTTGACGCCGATATAAAGGCAAAGGTTGAAGCAGCGAAAGCAAAGATCCTTGATGGTTCCCTGGACATATTTGCCGGTCCTGTAAAAGATCAGACCGGAGCAGTTAAAATAGCTGAAGGTGCTACAATGACTGTTGAAGAGCAGCAGGCATGCAAGTGGTTTGTTGAAGGTGTTAACGGTAAGATAGACGAACAGAAATAATTTCGCATATTAAAATTAATTATAGTAATTTCAATATTAGCAGTAGTTGAAGGTCTTGTAATAATTGCCTATTCTGTGAATAGAAATTGAGATTCAACTACTGCTAATAAAGTTTTATAATAATACTGGGCTTAAACAAAATTTTAAATAATTTTAAAAGGTGATACTGTGAAGAACGAAGTGTACATCAAAATTGAAAATTTGACTAAAACCTTCGGGCCAGTTATAGCAAATAATAACGTATGCCTGGAAGTAAACAGCGGAGAAATACATGCGCTCCTTGGAGAAAACGGTTCGGGTAAAAGTACCCTGATGAACATGCTTTCCGGCATATATACTCCTGACAGCGGGACAATATACATTAAGGGCAAGCAGGTTTCCTTCAGAACACCAAAGGATTCCATGGCTATGGGAATAGGAATGATTCATCAGCACTTTAAGCTGGTGGAGGTCATGTCTGCAAAGGAAAATATAATAGCCGGTCAGAAGGGTAATTTATTTGTTGGAAGTGCAAAACTTTCAGAGAAAATCAGAAAAATTTCTGAAAAATACGGCTTGGCAGTGGAGCCTGATAAAAAAGTATACAACATGTCTGTTGGTGAAAAGCAGACGGTAGAAATACTGAAGGTCATATACCGGGGGGCTGAAATTCTCATACTTGATGAACCTACAGCGGTTCTTACGCCTCAGGAAACAGAAGGTCTGTTTAAAATTCTCAGAAAAATGAAAGAATCCGGAAGTTCGGTAATTATCATAACACACAAGCTTAACGAAGTTATGGAAATTGCTGATAAAATAACTGTATTAAGAAAAGGTGAAACAGTAGGTACGGTAAATAAAGAAGATACCAATGCTACTGAACTGACCAATCTTATGGTTGGACGTGCTGTTGATTTATCTATTAACAGGGTAGAAGGTAAGAATAAAAAAACACTATTAAATATTGACGAACTAACGGTAATTGATGACGAAAAAGTTAAAGCGCTCGATAATATAAGTTTCATGCTTTCAGCAGGTGAAATCCTGGGTGTAGCAGGAGTTGCCGGGAGCGGACAAAAGGAACTGTGTGAAGCTATTGCAGGACTTTATCCTGTCGCATCAGGTAAAATAGAATATAAGGAAGAAAATATCGTAGGTAAAAATCCTCGTGACATAATAAAAATGGGAATTAGTATGAGTTTTATACCCGAAGACAGATTGGGAATGGGGCTGGTTGCCTCAATGGGTATGGTCGATAACATGATTCTGAAGGAATATCAGAATCAGAAAGGTATTATAATCGATAAAAAACCTGCCAAAAAACTATCCAGGGAACTGATTAAGAAATTGGAAATCAACACTCCGGGTATTCACCATCCTGTAAGGCAATTATCAGGAGGAAATATTCAGAAGGTATTGCTGGGCCGTGAAATAGAATCAAATCCACATCTGCTTATAACGGCCTACCCGGTAAGAGGCCTGGATATTAATGCATCCTATACCATATATGATCTGCTTAATGAGCAGAAGGCTAAGGGTGTCGGAATACTGTATATCGGAGAAGATCTTGATGTTTTAATTGAGCTCTGCGATAGAATAATGGTTATATGTAATGGAAAAATAACCGGTATTGTAGCTGCAGACCGGGTGAATAAAGAACAGCTCGGTATGATGATGGCCGGCGAAGATATGAATAATGTGATGGGGGTGGGAGCGTAATGTTTAGAATAGTCAAAAGGACTGATTTAACCAGACAGAAATCGGTTATGTTCAGATTGATTGCATTGCTGGGGGCACTGCTTACTACCGGAATATTCATATTTTTCCTGGGCTTTAATCCATTAAAGGTATACCTGTCAATGCTTGACGGATCTTTCGGCTCCATGTACAGATTCAAGGAATCTATAATACAGGCAATTCCGCTTATTGTATCATCACTTGGCATATCAATTGCTTTCAGAATGAAATTCTGGAACATAGGTGCTGAGGGGCAGATTATAATGGGAGCTTTTGCCGCCAGCTATTTTGCTTTATTTCAGTCTCAGCTTCCCGGATATATATTGCTTCCGCTGATGTTCCTGGCAGCAATTATTGCAGGTGGTCTGTGGGCTCTGATACCTGCCTTTTTCAAAGCCCAGTTCGGTACAAATGAAACATTGTTTACACTCATGTTGAACTATATAGCACAAAAGATCATAGTCTATGTTCAATACGGTCCCTGGAAGGACCCTAAAGCCATGGGAGCAGGAAAAATTGCTCTCTTTGGAGA
>JAQSXC010000108.1 GCA_029266335.1 Eubacterium sp.
AATGCTGTTCTGGCAGAGCTTGGTACAAAGATTGCATCAGACGTAATATTGCGTGATTGGGCATATTCTTCGAAAGATCAAGCTGTCATATTCAAGGACAGGATTGTAAAATCCCCATCTGGAGACGGTTCATCCTCACCGGGGGGGAACGGTTCATCTTCCTCCGGAAGCGGTTCGTCCCCAGTTTCAGACATTAATAATAATGGTAAAGACAAGACTGACGAGGGCAAAAAAGATACCGAAAACGGAGCAGGTACTCCTGCCGGTGAAAAAGCAGCAAAATTATTCCCGGATATGAAGAATCATTGGGCGGCAGATGCTATCGGAAAGGCAGTGGACAGAAAGCTTTTTGCAGGTGTAGGCGAGAACAGGTTTGCTCCGGATAATACCATGACAAGAGCGATGTTTGTTGCAGTACTTGGAAAGCTGGCAAATGCCGAGGGTATAGAGACAGATATTTTTAAAGATGTTAAGAGTAATTCCTGGTATTCAGGCTATGTGGGCTGGGCCAACAAAGCGGGTATAACAAGTGGAATAAGCTCTGAGGAATTTGGTATAGGCAAGGCTGTTACAAGAGAGCAGATAGCCGTAATGCTATACAATTTTGCCAAGGCAAAGGGGTTAAAAATGTCTGAAAAAGGAAGTGTAAGCTTTGGTGACCAGGCTTCAATTAGCGACTGGGCAAAGACCGCTGTTACGGCTATGGCCAACGAAGGCATTATTGGCGGCAGGGACGACGGAAGCTTTGATCCCCTGGGAAAGGCAACAAGAGCCGAAGCTGCCGTAATGATTGTTAACTTTATGGAGAGATACGGTCTGTAGGGCCGTTGACTTCAAAAAAATGTCTGTATAATAAATGTAGACATAATTAAATGCCTGCGTAATAATAGAGGACATGACAATGGCAGCTTGCACCAAATTGACGATTACTGCCTGATATTATATACTTGAGATAACTAAATGGCTGAACAGAAGCAAATAGTTCTGTTAAGCTGGAGGCTAAAATGAATATTAAGGCAGTAATTTTCGATTTGGACGGAACACTTGTAGATTCTCTGGAAGATTTGGCAGACAGTGCAAATGAAGCCCTGGTAAAGCATGGCTTTAGCAGTCATCCAACTCATGCATATAAAAAATTTGTTGGCAATGGGGTAAGACAGCTTATGAAAAATGCAACTCCGGCCGGTACACCTGAAACAATTATTGACAGTGTTTTGGCAGATTACAGAATAATCTACAATAATAATTATACCAATAAGACAAGGCCCTATGATAATATACCTGAAAT
This sequence comes from Eubacterium sp., assembly GCA_029266335.1. GTDB lineage: Bacteria > Bacillota > Clostridia > Acetivibrionales > DSM-1351 > Ruminiclostridium. The sequence goes on from JAQSXC010000108.1 coordinate 1,289, forward strand.
GCTGGAAAAACTTAAGGCGTCAGGTATAAAAATGGCTGTTTGCTCCAATAAACCTCACAGACCAACAACTGAAATAGTGGAATATGTTATTGGAAAGGAATACTTTGAGGTTATTTTTGGAGAGCGGGAGGGAATTCCCAGAAAACCTGATCCGGCAGCACTGCTTGAAGCCGCCGGACTTATGGGGGTTGAGCCTGCCGAAGTCATTTATCTCGGGGATTCGGGCGGAGACATGATATCGTCAAGAAATGCCGGTATGTATGCTGCCGGGGCACTGTGGGGCTTCAGAGACAGAGCTGAGCTTGAAGAGTGCGGTTCACAGGTTTTGTTTTCCCAACCGCTTCAGTTGGTTGAATTTATTGAAGAGCATAATTTAAAGGGTTAAAATCAAAGGATAAAATTCAATATAAATAGAATAAATTCAATAGATAAATTTAATAAATTAAATTCAAAGAATTGATTAGAAGGAAGCAGTTAAAAGAGCCTGCAGAATTTACAGTAAAACAACAAAGCATTTCAGCGGAAATGTACTTTTTGGCAACCTTACTGTTTCAAGCAGGCTCTTTTGATGCAACCCGGCGAATTCTATCCATCCGTCAAATAAAGCTATCATGAAATTGAAAAAAGTCTTTGTGCTCTGTGGCAGTGATGATACATAGTAAAACACCCTTGACATGATATTGCCGGATTGTATATAATTTTGATGTAAACGGCATTGAAAGAAAGAAGTAGCTTTATGCTTGCAGTTGCAGAGAGGGAGCGGTCGGTGAAAGCTCTTACGGAGCATATGGTGAAGCAGTTCCTGAGCCGCCGGCCCGGTAAGAAGGCTGGACGTAAAAACGGCGTTAACGTTTGTGCTAAGAGCCCCGTTTGGGGAATTAGGGTGGTACCGCGTGAGAATATCTCTCGTCCCTTGTTAAGGGATGGGAGTTTTTTTAATTATTTTTTGATTTGCCTTTGCTGTTTTTTACAGGACAGACTGTATAAGCCAAAGGCTGAAACAAAAAGACAAGTACAAAGAAAACAAGTATTAAATAAATTCATACTTTAAAAGGAAAAACAGCGTGTTCAGCACGCGGATGGAGGATTAAATGCAGAAATTAGGATTGAATGAGCTAAGAGAACGTTATCTCAGCTTTTTTGAGAGTAAAGGTCATTTGAGAATGGCAAGTGCACCGTTGGTTCCAAAGAATGACCCGAGCCTTTTGCTTATTAACTCGGGAATGGCGCCGTTAAAGCCTTACTTTACCGGACAGGAGGAGCCGCCGAGAAAAAGAGTCACCACCTGTCAGAAGTGTATCAGAACTCCGGATATTGAGAACGTAGGTAAAACTGCCCGTCATGGTACTTACTTTGAAATGCTGGGTAACTTCTCCTTTGGAGATTACTTTAAGAAAGAAGCCATTCCATGGGCCTGGGAGTTCTGTACACAGGATTTGAAAATGCCTGTTGACAAGCTCTGGGTAACTATTTATGAAGACGATGACGAAGCCTTTGAAATATGGAACAAGGATATCGGACTTCCGCCTGAAAGAATAGTAAGAATGGGTAAGAAGGATAACTTCTGGGAACACGGCATTGGCCCCTGTGGTCCATGCTCTGAAATATATTTTGACAGAGGTCCCGAAAAAGGCTGCGGCAGCCCTGATTGTAAAGTTGGCTGTGAATGCGACCGTTATGTTGAATTCTGGAACAATGTTTTCACACAGTTCAACAGAGACGAGAGCGGTAATTACACCAGACTTGCCCATCCTAACATTGATACCGGTATGGGGCTGGAGAGACTTGCATGTATTTCACAGGGAGTAGACAACCTCTTTGAAGTTGATACAGTAATGAATATCCTTACTTATATCTGCAGGATTGCAGGTGTGGAATACAAGAAAGCCGAAAAAACCGATGTATCTATCCGTGTAATCACTGACCACATCAGAAGCACAACAATGATGGTCTGCGACGGAGTTCTTCCGTCAAACGAAGGAAGAGGCTACGTTTTAAGAAGACTGTTAAGAAGAGCCGCCAGACATGGAAGACTTCTCGGTATAAACAAGCCGTTCCTTTATGATGTAGCAATGGTTGTAATAAATGAAAATAAGGATGCTTATCCGGAACTCCAGGAAAAAGCTGATTACATTAAAAAGGTTATAAGAATAGAAGAAGAGCGCTTTGAGGCCACAGTTGACCAGGGAATAGTCATCCTCAATGAATTCATATCTGAAGTTAAGGAAAAGGCTCAGACAATACTGCCGGGTGAAATGGTGTTCAAACTCCATGATACCTATGGTTTCCCTCTTGATTTAACACGGGAAATAGCAGAGGAGAATGGCCTTGGAGTAGATGAAGAGGGCTTTAAAAAGGAAATGGATGCTCAGAAGAAAAAGGCAAGGGATGCTCATAACAGCAAGGACACCTCCGCCTGGGCCGACAGCGTGTTCGACAAACTTGACAAAAGCCTGAAAACTACCTTTACAGGTTATGAAGAAACAACTGCAGATGCAAAGATTTTATACATTGTAAAAGATGGTGAGATAGTCGAAACTGCTCAGGAAGGCGACGAGGTTACTGTTATACTTGATACAACTCCCTTCTACGCTGAGAGCGGAGGACAGGTTGGAGATACCGGTACGATAACTGCCGGTAATGGAAAGATCCAGGTCAATGACTGTACCAAAACTGCTGACGGCAAGTATCTGCATACCGGTGTGGTAGAGAGCGGTCTTATTGAGACAGGAAATCAGGGCAAGGTTGAAATCAATGTTAAGAGAAGAATGGCCATATGCAGAAACCATACGACTACTCATCTGCTGCATAAGGCGTTGAGAACGGTACTTGGAAATCATGTCCATCAGGCAGGTTCACTTGTTGAACCAAACAAGCTGAGATTTGATTTCAGCCACTTCTCTGCAATGACCGCAGAAGAGCTTAAAAAGGTTGAAGATATGACAAACCAGGCTATACTTGAAAGTTTGGAAGTAGACGTTAAGGAAATGCCTATAGAAGATGCCAAGAAGCTTGGTGCAATGGCTCTGTTCGGAGAGAAATACGGAAATACTGTAAGAGTTGTAAAGGTTGAAGATTACAGTATAGAATTCTGTGGCGGTACTCACTTGAAGAATACAGCACAGGCCGGTTTGGTTAAGGTATTGGGTGAAAGCGGTGTTGCTGCCGGTGTAAGGAGATTGGAAGCCCTTACAGGTGAAGCCGCTATCAGATACTATGCCGAAAAGGAAAGTGTGTTAAACGAAGTTTCACAGGCTTTGAAGGCTTCACCTCAGGATAGCCTTAAAAAGGTAGAAGCTCTTGGGCAGGAACTGAAGAATGCCGAAAAGGAAATAGAACAACTTCGCAACAAGCTGGTAAGCGGAGAGGCTGATGATGTTATATCAAAGGCTGTTGACGTTAAGGGTGTGAAGGTGGTTACAGCCCGTTTCGATACTCTTGATATAGACGGACTCAGAAATACGGGAGATATGCTTAAGAACAAGATAGAGTCCGGAGTTGTTGTTTTGGGTTCAAATTACGGAGATAAGGTAAGCTTTATTGTAACTGCCACCAAGGATGTTATGGCAAAGGGTATCCACTCAGGCAACATTATCAAGGAAGTTGCCAAAATTGCCGGCGGCGGTGGCGGAGGACGCCCCGACATGGCTCAGGCCGGAGGTAAGGATGCATCAAAGATAAATGATGCCCTGAAAGCCGCCATACCTGTTATTGAGGCACAGATAAAATAAACAGTAAAATTTAATCAGAGCAGTTTTAACCAGAAGATGTGGCTAAAACTGCTCTGAACATATGAGTAAAAAGAGAACTTGCCAGAGTTGAGATGGTAAGGTTTCAATCAGGCTTTTTATGAGAGGAGTAACTTAATGAGTGATTGTATTTTTTGTAAGATAATTAACAGGGAAATTCCATCAAAATCAGTTTATGAGACTGAAAAGGTTTATGCATTTCACGATATAAATCCTGAAGCACCCTTTCACGTGCTTATTGTTCCGAAAGAACATATAGGTTCCCACAATGAATTAACTCCGGACAATGTTGGAATAATGAAAGATATACATCTTGCAGCAAATGAAATAGCCAGACAGCTAGGGATAGCTGAAAGCGGTTACAGACTCATCAACAACTGCGGAGCTGATGCCGGTCAGACTGTTTTCCATCTCCATTATCATCTGGTAGGCGGAAAATCAATGGGTACAAAAATACTGTAACTTGTCTTTCTTTTATAAATAAATGTTGACACTTTTTTGAAAATTAATATATAATATACTGTGTGCTGTATTTAGCTTGATTCCCTATAGTATTAAAAAAATACTACGGCTTATTCCCGGCACAATTGTTACCATCGGAGGGAGGGAAGTTGTGTGTCTGAAGTAAGAGTTAAAGAGAATGAGTCTTTGGATAGTGCTCTCAAAAGGTTTAAGAGATCTTGTGCTAAATCAGGTGTTTTAGCTGAGGTTAGAAAGAGAGAGCATTACGAAAAGCCAAGTGTTAAGAGAAAAAAGAAATCTGAAGCTGCAAGAAAAAGAAAATTTAAATAATATTGTGACAGTAGTAGCTTATAGGAGATATTTATTATGTCACTAAAAGATTTGCTTCTACAGGATTTAAAAGATGCCATGAAGGATGGCGATAGTATTAAAAAGACAGCTGTTCAGATGGCAAGGTCGGCAGTGCTTCAGGTTGAAAAGGATACAAAGGTCACCCTTGACGATGATGGTATAGTTGAGATTATTGCTAAGGAAGTTAAGAAAAGAATGGATACCTTGCCAGACTTTGAAAAAAGCGGCAGGGACGATCTTATAGATAATCTAAAGGCTGAAATTGAAGTATTGAAAAAATATTTACCACAGCAGTTGAGTGAAGCTGAGATAGAGAATATTGTCAGAAATGCGATAACTTCATCCGGAGCCACTTCCGCTAAGGATATCGGAAAGGTAATGCAGGCTGTAATGCCTGAAACCAGAGGTAAAGCCGACGGTAAATTGGTTAACCAGATTGTAAAAAAACTATTAGGATAAAGAAAAGCCCGATATTTTCGGGCTTTTCTTTTTTTCTTATTTATGGATTAATGGTTGTTTAGATGGGTGTAATAAAAAGCATTTCTATATTGTGTTGGTGTCAGATGTTCATGTTTTTTGAATAGCTTCATAAAATATTTCTCATCATCAAATCCCAGTTGATAGGAAATCTCTTTGATGCTGTAATTGGTATTTACCAGCATCTCTTTGGCTTTTGACAATTTTCTGTCATTGATGTATCTTAATAGGCTCATTCCAGTCTTTCGTTTGAAAATACGGTTAAAGTAGTCCACATTGTAATTATATTTATCGGCAATATCAGATATATGTATTGATTTCTTTATATTTATCCGTATCCATTCCAGAGCTGAATTAAAAACACTGCTGTTTATGTCATTGCTTTTAATTGATTTATAGTAGTTTAAAATAGTAAGTTCCGTTATTTCAAGTGCTAATGAGGTTAAAAACAAATTGGTTTGATACTTTGTATGGCGGTTGAAGCTTTGGGAGTGGATTAATTGCCTGAATAAAATATGAATTATTTCGATTGATTCAAATGATTGGAATAATGGTAATATGACAAATTGTTGATCGAAATTATTAAAGCTCATTAATGAAATTTCATTTGATAGATCTTTTTCATCTAATATCTCAAAAGGAGTTTTAGAATAAAAATGACACCAATAATACGAGACAATTTCTTCAGAAATTTTATAGCCCTCATGTACTGTTTGCGGCAGAAGAAGTAAGGTACTGCCGGGAGAAATTTGAAAATGTTCTTGAGCTTGCTGAATATATGCTGTTCCCTCAATTCCATATATTATGACGAAGCTGTCAATATTACGTTTAGCGTGACACCATTCTCCTTTTGATATGAACCTGCCACTTGAAATATAGGAGAGAGGAGTACTTATGTCAAATTTTATAAATTTCACAAAGTTCACCACCTATAATAAATTTCAAAACTAAGCATATGTAAACATATGTTTAGTATACCATTAAATATAATAAGTTACAATAATTAGTGTATGTTTAGACCACTAAATACCTGTTTACTCCACTTATACCGTTATGAAGATAATATTATAATAAATACATATAATCGTCAATTACTCAACATCAAACTTTTTTTAGTATAACTTCATTTTTCCTACCAAATATCAATTACCAAATAAATTAAATATCCGTAAGAGGATAATACTATAAAGTTAATAGAAAAGAGGTGGTTAATAATCGCTTGTAAAAGGTTAACAACAAAATTTAATGTGTTTTGTTGAAACATGTGTTTTACAAAGGGGGTATTTTTATGCTTAAAAGCAAGTTTAGTAAGGGGGCAGTATTGCTTTTGACGGTTATGTTACTTCTGGGTACCTTGAATGCTTCTGCAGCAGATACCAATATCGCTCCTCTGGGAACTGCATCTACATCCTATTGCTCGCCATGGGAAAATGTAAATGCCGTAAATGACGGATATAATCCTTCAAGCTCGGGGGATAGAGCACATGCTGTTTATGGAAACTGGGACAACCCGGGAGCTACTCAATGGGTACAGTACGATTTTTCTCAAAGTTACACCATATCAAAAAGCGATGTTTACTGGTTTAGAGACGTCTCTGACGGAGGTGAAATTGATGTTCCGGCTTCGTGTGCAATCAAGTACTGGAATGGCAGCTCCTGGGCAGAAGTCAGCAATCCCGTGGGCTTGGGAGTATCGGCAAATACATACAATATAACCACCTTTTCACCTGTAACCACTACTAAAATAAGGTTGCAGATGACGGCAAAAACAGCAAACTCCACAGGAATTCTGGAGTGGAAAGTCTGGGGTACTGCCAGTAACAGCAATACACCAGTTGTTACAATTCCTCCCAGTTGGATCAATTCCTTTTATAAAAAGGCAGTTATGATTCACGGTATTCCCATATGCTCAACCAATGCTGTGCCGGATCAGGCCCTTATAAACGGATATAACATTCTGGAACCTTATCTTAGAAAGATAAGTGTTGAGAAACCGGAAATAATACAAAAAATGAATCAAAACGGAGTCTATGTTATAGTGATCGGCCTTAATGAGACGAATTCACAGCATCCTTCCTGGGCCGGATATAATGATCCATCCTGGCCGAGGAGAGGCGGAGGGGGACTTGATACTACAGTGCTTGAAGAGGATTTAATTGTGCCGTCAAATGATACCTGGAGGCAAAATTTCTGTGGTCTGGTGCATGAATTTACTCACACCATGCTGTCCTATGGGTTAGGTGATGCTGACCATCAGGGTGCGGATAGAACCTACTATAACCGGATTCTCGCAGCATATAACAGTGCAATTTCAAAAAATTTGTATACTGAGTCATCCTACGACAGGAGCAACTATCATGAATATTTCTGCGGCCAGGCTGGCAGATGGTTTGACGGGAATCCGACAGATCTGAATGTTCCCAATGCGGCAAATTTAACGGACAGGCAGCAGCTGGAGATATATGATCCTGCGGTATACCAGATATGCTCGGAGCTTTTCGGCCCATATAACTTGCCTGCTCCTTGGAATTGATAGACCATGAAGCCGATAACCGGCCCGGCAGACGAAGCCTGGAAGCCTTGCTTGCCGGGTGGGTTCAAAAGTAAATTCATAAGTAAATCCATAAGCGTGTGACAAGGAAAAAATAGAAATGACAAATACATGATCTGTAAAAGGAGAGGTTAACTTGAAAGACTTCGCTAATGCTCGTCTTCCAAACTAACCTATGAATTTATGACCGTGCGAAATATTCAAAGTATTTATCAATACTTTGAAAGCGCACATGGCCAATTATCCTCCTTTATTCGCCACAATGCGATAAAGGATATATTTTTTATAACATTTTGTGGCCACAAATGTGGCTCATGGAGGCTAATATGTCTATATCTAAAAAAAGATTTATTCAAAGCATGGCATTTTTAATAGCAGTACTTTTTTTATTAACAACTGCAGGCTACACTGCATTTGCAGAAGACTCAAACATTGATCCTCAAACCTCAAGTGCAGACGCTTTGCAAAATGACCTGGTAGCAAAATACGAATTTAATGAAACCTCAGGAACTACAGCAGCTGATTCATCCGGAAACGGTAAAAACGCTACACTTACAGGTGCTACATTTGCTGCCGGTAAAACAGGAAATGCTCTGAGTTTAAGCGGGAGCACACAATATGCAAAACTTCCTTCCGGAATTGTCAGCACATGTAATGATATTACCGTAGCAGCGTGGGTAAAGCTGGATACAGTCAGCAGCTGGAGCAGAATATTCGACTTTGGAACCGGGACATCAAGTTATATGTTTTTAACTCCCAGCAGCAGCGCAAACAAAATCAGATTTGCTATTTCAAACGGCGGTTCAGGTTCGGAGCAGCAGATAAACGGAACTGCAGCACTGACAACAGGTTCCTGGAAGCACGTGGCCGTTACACTGTCAGGTAATTCCGGTACTCTATATATTGATGGTGCTGCAGTCGGTACAAATACCGGTATGACATTAAATCCGTCAGATCTTGGAGCAACAACTCTGAACTACATAGGTAAATCACAGTTTTCCGACCCATATTTGGATGGACTTGTTGATGATTTTGTAATATTCAACAGAGCCCTGAGTCAGACTGAAATAGCAAGCCTGGCAGGTAATACACAGACCGGTTATACGAGGATAGATGACAATACTGTAGGAACAGGTATAAACCAGTTTGAATATGTGGGTACATGGAATAGTGAAAGTTCCTCCGCTGCATACTCAGGAAGCGAGCATTGGTCAAAAACAAAAAATGACTATGTAAATATTAAATTTTATGGCAGACAAATAAAGGTTTACAGTTCAAAGGATACCGATTACGGAACTTTCTGTGCTTCTATTGACGGCGGTAGTGAAGCCTCCTGGTCCTGCTGGCAGATTGTAAGGAGAAACCAGGCGATAGTATATGAAAGCCGTGTGCTTCCGCTGGGAGAACACACATTGAAAATAAGGGTAGCCGGTCTTAAGAATCCTGATACGGCAAATACCGACACAAATGTATATATTGATTTTGCAGAAGTATATGAAACCGGGGTAGAACCAACATCTCCTGCACACGGTGATACTCCTGTTGTCACAACACCTCCAAGCTGGTGCAGCAGCTTCTATACAAAATGTGTTATGGTGCAGGATATTCCAATTGTTTCATCAAACAATGTCGCAGACTCTTCACTGATAAAAGCGTTTAACATAATCAATCCAATGCTGACAAAAATCATGACCGACAAACCTGCAGTTTATCAAAAACTCCTTGATAATTCAGTAAAAATTACGGTGGAGGGATTAAATGAATATAATATGACACTTCCGGAATGGACATGGCAGGCCTCCTGTGATTTTAATGCCACATTCAGAGGCTCAAACGGCGGACGTGAAGCACTGATACTTGAGGATGATATAATAGCTTCCACATCCTGGTTGAAGAGTTACTGCGTTTTAGCCCACGAGTTTGCACATACAATACTGTCGTTCGGTATTGGTGATCTGGAGTATCCCGGTGCCGATCCGGGGATAACAAACCAGATATTGTCTGCATATAATGCTGCTATTGCTGCAAACAAGTACACAGAATCCTCATATGACCGCAGCAATATACATGAATATTTTGCAGGTAATGTGGGACGCTGGTTCAATAGCAATCCAATAAATCTAAATGTACCGAATGCTTCGTCAAAAACACCAAGACAACAGCTTCAGGAGTATGATCCTGCAATTTACAGTGTTTTATCTGCGCTGTTTGGTGAGTACAAGCTGCCGGCACCCTGGAATTGATGTAAATAGTTATAAAACTGAGAGTTTATAGCAGTTACCTGTATATTGAAATAAAATTCAAAAATCAAAAATTTTACTTAAAGAAAACAGCTTTAATTTGAAAGAGAGGATTTTATGAAAAATACTGATAAAATGTTTAGAAAATTCGTATCCTTAGTCTTATCAGTGCTGTTAATTTGCTCAACATTAACCATATCTGCTTTTTCAGCAGACACTAATACCGCCCGGACTGCCGAAACCGGAGCTGATCTGCAGAACGGTCTACAAAATGATCTGCAAAACGACCTGGTAGCTAAATACGAATTTAATGAGACTTCAGGAACTACAGCAGCTGATTCCTCCGGAAACGGTAAAAACGCCACACTTACAAGTGCTACATTTGCTGCCGGTAAAACAGGAAATGCTCTGAGCCTAAGCGGGAGCACACAATATGCAAAACTTCCCTCTGGAATTGTCAGCACATGTAATGATATTACCGTAGCAGCGTGGGTAAAGCTGGATACAGTCAGCAGCTGGAGCAGGATATTCGACTTTGGAACAGGGACATCAAGCTATATGTTTTTAACTCCCAGCAGCAGCGCAAACAAAATAAGATTTGCTATTTCAAACGGTGGCTCAGGCTCGGAACAGCAAATTGACGGAAATGCACCCCTGGAAACGGGCTCATGGAAACATATAGCTGTTACACTGTCCGGAGATAGTGGTACATTGTACATTAATGGTGCGGCAGTGGGCTCGAATACAGGTATGACTTTAAATCCGTCGGAGCTTGGAGCAACAACTCAGAACTACATAGGCAAATCACAGTATTCCGATCCATATCTGGATGGACTTGTTGATGATTTCGTAATATACAACAGAGCATTGAGCAAAACAGAGATAGCAGCCCTGGCAGGAACCACACCTGTCAACAGTGCTCCTGTAGTTGATGCAGGTTCAGGAAGTTCCGGCGTGATATTGCCTGCTGCAATTAATCTAAACGGAACAGCTACAGATGACGGCCTCCCGGAGAACTCGGCAGTAACAACTACTTGGAGCCTGTACAGTGGACCTGCCTCTGCAACCTTCGGAGATGCCGGCTCCTTATCTACAACTGCAACGGTTACTGTACCGGGTACATACATTTTCCAGCTTACTGCAAGTGACGGGGCTTTAACAGCATCGGATACCGTTACTGTAACCGTATTTGAGCAGGGGACGCCAGTTGCGACCAATATTGCACCAAATGCAGCGGCAACAACAGACTACATCTCTTCAGGATACAGCCTGTCAGCAATAAATGACGGTTATGAACCAATCGGTTCAACCGATACAAGTCATGGTGCATATAGTAATTTAACAACTCCCGCAGCTCCGCATTGGGTACAGTATGATTTTGACCAATACTATACAATAAATGCCTGCGAAATATATTGGTTGGCCAACGGAAGTACTCTTGTTGCGCCATCAGCCTTCTCATATCAGTATTGGAACGGCAGCGAATGGGTTTCGGTACATTCTCCATCTGCCTATGAACTGGTAACAAATAAATACAGCAGAACGGATTTTATGCCTGTGACAACCAACAAGATAAAAGTTTTGATACAAAATCTGTCAACGTCTTCAACAGGGATAATCGAATGGAAGGTATACACCGGCGGAGTTACAAAAAACTATGCACCTGAAGTAGAGGCCGGGCCTATGACTTATGTTACCATGCCATCAACTATACAGTTGAAGGGTTCTGTTGTGGATGACAATCCAAATGCAACCATAACTTCAACCTGGAGTTTTGTATCAGGTAACGGGCAGGCTTCCATCGCAGATGTGAATTCCCTGAATACCACCGTTACAGTTACAAAACCGGGGCCATATGTATTTAAGCTTGCTGTAAGCGATGGAGTGAATACATCTGCCGATCATGCCATTATTAATGTTTATAAGCAGGGTGCGACCAATTATACAAATATTATGGCATTGTCAAATATAACAGCTTCAAATACGGCAGCCGGTTATGCGACAGCTGCCATAAAAGACGGTTATACGCCATCAAGCTCAAGTGATACAAGTCATGGAGCCTACGCAAATTCCGGTGCCACTCAGACGGTGGATATAGAATTTACACAGGCGTATCTGATTAATCAGGCTGACATATATTGGTTTGATAACGGATCAACTATAAGGACTCCAAGTTCTTACAAATTATATTACTGGAACGGCAAGGAATTTATAAGAGCTTATAATCAGGAAGGGATGGGAACTGCAAACAATCAGTTCAATACCTCAACATTTACACCGGTATTTACTCATAAAATACGTCTGGAGACAGTTGCACAAACAGGTAAGGGTGCTGGAATAATTGAAATGAAGCTGAACGGCTGCCGTCCGTCGGGTCTGGTTGCCAATCTGTCGGACCAGGGTGATGCTTCAGCTAATTCCATAGCAAGCGGAAGCACTCTGAATGCCATATGGGATGCAAAAGATCCATCAGGTTCAGCCGACACATCAAGCGGTATTTATAAAAGTAATGCGGGAAGTGCAACTCAATGGGTTCAGTATGACTTTAACAGTACAATGACCATTGATGAAGTCGATTTATATTGGTATGCCGACAGCATTGTGTCCATACCTTCTGCGTATACCATCAAGTATTGGAACGGTTCAGGTTTTGTATCTGTTACAAATGCTAGCGGATATGGCAGAAATAGCAGCCAGTACAATACTACCACCTTCACACCGGTGGATACCACGAAAATCAGGGTGGAAATGACACCTGAACAGGGAAAGGCGGTAGGCATACTGGAATGGAAAGTGTTTGGAAATCCGAAGGTATCGGCACCTCCCGCTTGGGTAAATTCATTCTATTCAAAATGTATTACGGTATTTAATGTTCCAATAGTGGCAAGCTCAAAGGTTAATGATCAGGCTTTAATCAATGCAGCATACACTATTAATGCAGAGCTTAGAAAAATAGCAAAAAATAAGCCTGCAATACTGCAGAAGTTAATATCAAATAAGAGCAAGGTATGCATAGTATCATTCTATGAGTATAATTATCAGCATCCCGGCCAGGAGGGAACAGATAAAACCTTAAGAGCTGCATATGCAGGTCAAAGTGCATTTACTCTTGAAGAAGAAAATATCATACCTCCGGATAAAACACGATTCTTTGTATTTAATGTCCTTTGCCACGAATTTGCTCATACAATCCTGTCCCACGGCATAGGAGAAGCAAATGGCCTGGGTGCCGACGATGCACTTTTCAGCAGGATAAGAAATGCCTACAACAATGCTATTGCAAACAATCTGTACACAGAGTCCTCCTATGACAGAAGCAATTATCATGAGTTTTGGACCGGACAGGTTTGCAGATGGTTCAACTCAAATCCAACCGATCTTAATGTTCCGGATGCAAATAAATTAAGTCACCGGGAACAACTGAGGTTGTATGATCCTACAACGTACAGTATTGTAGAAGAAGTATTCGGAGACCACAAGCTGTCTGTACCTTGGATTGACTAGGATAAGCGGAGTAGATGGAAAAAGGAGAAAATCAACTGATTTTCTCCTTTTT
>JAQSXC010000323.1 GCA_029266335.1 Eubacterium sp.
TTCCAAAAGGCTTACCATAAACCAGTTCACCGACAGCCAGGTGGCTATCCTGCTGGTCCTCATTTCGTCAGAGTCTGTGGCGGCCAGCGGACACGCATTTTTGCTGTCCAGATATATTTGCTTTACAAAGTCAAAACCTTGCCTGGGTTTTGCAAAATCCGAATTGAACAGGAATACTCTGGACTCAGGATCGTGTATCCAGGGAAAAAAGTCTCTGTTCAGCATTTCCGGCTTATAGAACCATGGATAGCCTCCGAAAATTTCATCGGAGCACTCACCACTTAACGCAACTGTATGTCTTTTTTTAACCTCCCGGCAGTAATACAAAAGGGAAGAGTCAATATCGGCCATACCGGGATAATCCCTGTAATTAACCGCATCGTTCAATAAATCTGCAATCTGCCGCTGACCTGCTGTAAGTACGGTATGATCGGTATTTAGATAATTAGCAAGCCATACGGCATAGGCATCATCGCTTTCAGGCTGGAAGCTTGTTGCTTCAAAATGCTGCTTGTTACCTTCATACTCAAAAGAGTAGGTGGAAAGGAAATCGCCGTTTTTTTTATCAGTTTTGGCAACTGCTGTTACTACAGATGAATCCAGCCCTCCCGATAAAAAAGTACATAAGGGCACATCCGATACCAGCTGCCTTTGAATTGCATCAGTCAAATAGAAACGTGTTTTTTCAACAACTGTTTTTTCGCCGTCTTCAAGCTCATATGCTTCCAGTGACCAGTATTTATACAGACTGAGACCATTATTGTCAAAGATGCCGTGATGACCGGGTGAAATCTCAAATATATTTTTGAAGATACCGTTATTGGAAGGTCTCATGGGCGACAGATAGAGTATCTGCCATATACCTTCATCAGCAAGTTCAGCTTTGATTTTAGGGTGCTTTAAAATAGCTTTGACTTCTGAGGAGAAGATTAATGTATTTCCAAGTTGAGTATAGAAAAACGGCTTTACTCCCATCCTGTCTCTGGACAGGTATACCCTTCTATTTTCCTCATCATATATAACAAAAGCATATATGCCATTGAGCTTTTCTGAGCAATCAAGTCCCCAGATTATGTAAGAGTACAGGACCACTTCTGTATCACAGTGTGTACTGAAGGTAACACCTGAAGCAATAAGCTCGGTGCGTAAATCATCTGCATTATATATTTCACCATTGTAGACTATAGTATAGCTTTTTCCCTCAAACACCACAGTCATGGGCTGTAAACCGTTTTCAACGTCAATAACCGCCAGTCTGTTATGGTAGAAGCAAACATTTTCACTTCGAAAGAGACCTTTTTGATCCGGCCCCCTATGAGCTAATGTTTTACCCATTTCATCAAGTACTTCCGGGGTTACGTCTGCAGTAGAATCTTTAAAATTGATTATACCAAGAATAGAGCACATAAAAATTCCTCCAAAGTAACTGAATTTTCAGTATTACAAAAAACAAAAGGACAAATCTCATACTTAAGTCAATTACATAGCTTTAATTGACCAGACTTCTTTGTCCTTCAAAGTCAAGTAAAAAGTTAATCTTAAAGTTGTTAAGCATAGGAAGTGAACTTTTCACTCTATTCATTATATGAAGGCAGCAGGTCCATAGTGCATTATAATAACTGTTTTTAGTTGATTTTTTATAGTTTTACATATTTTTTATATATGTAATAGGTATGATTTTTAGTATACTCTGTATTATGTTACTCAATTAATCTCAAGGGAGAGGGAAAAATGATATTTAAACGTAAATTTTCAACGAAGAGCTTTAAGTTTAAAATATTCATTAATTTTTTAACTACTACTTTTTTAATTATCATAATAATGAATGTAATTATTTTTCAGTATTTTGATATTCATATGAAAAAACAGATAAATACAATGTCCCGCACCAAGCTGGAAAACATCAGTACTGTATATTACAGTAAAATGGAGCAGTACCACAGGATAGCAGAACTTATCTTCAAAACCCCCAAGTATAGTTCATACTTTTATTCTTTTGAAAAGAAAAATATACTTGAAGAGATAGATATGAGTAACAATTTAAAACCAATACTAAGTACAAATGTAGCCATTAATTCAATATTTCTTTTTAATAAGGAAAAGATAAAATATGAATTGGATACACAGTATATAGATATAGAAGATAAGAAATATATTCTGAGTGAAGTATTAAAGTCCAAGACAGACAGGTATCCCTTGATAATCCAATTGAAAAACGGAAGTAAAAAACTTGTTATATTCCAAACCGATAGAGAAACCTTATTCGGTAAAAGTCAAAGCGGAGTAGTATTGATACTGGATGATAAAATTCTTCAAAACAATATTTTGGCAAATTATGAAAATCAGCCTGACGAGATATATCTAATTGATAACCAAAAAGGAGATATCCTGCTTAGCCAGAATAACAAGCACACCCTGGAGCTGGTTTTTCTAGAGCAGATTATCGGCTCTGAAAAACGGTATTTCTCTTTTACAAATAAGATTAATTCAGATTTATGCATTATTACTTATGTAAAAAACGTACAGGAAGACTATTGTGTTGTTTCGGTAATAGACTACCAAAGCAGTATAAGGGAATTGACTAAAATAAGAAATATAATGATTCTTTTCTCAATAGGAGTGGTATTGGCAGCATTTTTGATTTCATATTTCCTGGCCAACAGGATTTATAAACCCATAAACAATATTTTAACAAATATTCAAACTGCATTTAAAAGAGCAGATCAGGAAGAGGAGCATTATGATGAATTTAAAAAGGCTTCACTGGCTATTGACCAGGCAGCCAGCAAAATGAGTTTACTTGAATCAAAGTATAACGATAATGAAATAGCTGACTTTCTGCGAAACACGTCCGACTCGTCAGCTGCAATTCCTGAGCGGTTCAAAGTATTGAAAGACAGTCTCGGTTCAACTTTCAGATATAGAACAGTCCTTTTGGAGCTGGAGCCTTTCTCAAATAACGACATGTTAAATGCGGTTGAAGCACCGGCAGACAATAGCTCTCATTTTGACTTTGCATATGTTATAAATGGTATTTGTAAGAGTATATTCAGCGAGACTGAGCCGCAAATTAATTTTGTATCATATAATATTGAATTTTATCAGGCAATATTAATTCTTTGCGAATCTCAGTCCGGTAATAGCCTGGAAGATTTGG
>JAQSXC010000324.1 GCA_029266335.1 Eubacterium sp.
ACGCTGAGCGGTAAGAAAATTTTTCTACAGCCGAAAAATTTTCTATTGGACGGATACGTTATAAAGATAGCATTTGGAGGCAGCATGAAAAATATCGGAATAATAACAAATAATGAAAAAGACATAGGTTTTGCCTATACAAATATGCTTATCCAAAGTATCATAAAGCATGGGGGACAAGCTGTTCTTCCCACGCAGTCGGTAACCAGGGGTATGGACGGTTTGGATAACGAAGTTGATGAAATATGCAGTAAATGCGATTTGATTATTTGCCTGGGCGGTGACGGAACCTTTTTGAAAACCGCAAGGACAGCTTATCTGTATAATCTTCCGATTTTGGGAATCAATCTTGGATCTTTGGGTTTTCTGACAGATATAGAAAAAGGAGAAATAGACAAAGCCGTAGAAAATATATTTGACAATAAATTTAACATTGAAGAGAGAATGATGCTTACTTATAAAATATATAAGTGTGGAAAGCTTCATGCTGAGGATGTTGCAATAAATGATGTTGTAATTTCACGAGCCGGAATCCCAAGGATACTTCATTTAAGTACTTACATCGATGATAATTTTTTTGACATGTTTCCAGGTGATGGTATTGTTGTTGCAACACCAACCGGTTCCACAGGTTATTCCATGTCGGCCGGCGGCCCCATTGCCGAACCAACCTCCAAGCTTATTTTAGTTTCCCCCATATGCCCGCATATGCTTTATTCCAGGTCTTTTGTGGCTGACTACGAGAGAAGGGTAAGGATCTGTGTTTCCGACGGTTTTGAACATACAGCCCTTGTAACTGCCGACGGACAAAAGAATTATGAGATTACCGGTGGGGATTATATTGAAATAGAAAAAGCGCATACTATAGTTAAAATATTAAAAATACATTCTAAGAACTTTTTTACAGTACTTAGAAACAAAATCTATGACAGGAAAGAGGAATAAAGCATGAAGAGCGCGAACCTATAACGGGTGCTTTTATCCGTATTTTTCGCGCAGCAAAAACCTGCAAACAGGTTTTCATGACTATTTTGTCGCTGCATGGCAGCAGAATGGAGATTTATATGAAATACAACAGGCATGCCAAGATTTTGGAGATAATCGAAAACAACGTTATTGAAACGCAGGAGGAACTGGCAGACAAACTTAAGGAACAAGGTATGGATGTAACCCAGGCCACGGTATCCAGGGATATAAAAGATCTGAGATTGATTAAAGTAATGTCCTCTGACGGCATGTATAAGTATGCAACCTTTTCCCAGTCTGAAAATCAGGTGTCAAACCGGCTTATAACAATTTTAACTGAAGCTTATGTCTCCAGTGATTATGCAAATAATATAGTTGTAGTTAAAACTCTTTCAGGAATGGCTCAGGCGGCAGCTTCTGCAATAGATTCACTTAAGTGGCAGGAGATACTCGGGACCATTGCAGGTGATGATACCTTGATAATGGTTTGCCGGGCTGAAAAAATTGCTGAAGAGATCGTAAATAAATTTTGTAAAATGATTGGAAAATAAAGGCTGCGCTGCGTCTTTGGATTTCATTTGTTTTACGTGCCATAGCACGGATATGGAGGTGTATATGTTAACGCAGCTTGATATTCAAAATATAGCACTGATAGATAAATTAAGCCTTGAAATCGGTCAGGGTCTAAATGTATTGACCGGTGAAACCGGTGCAGGGAAATCAATATTGATAGATTCTATAAATGCAGTACTGGGAGAACGGGTCTCCAGGGATGTAATAAGGAATGGCAAGGATAAAGCCATTATTGAAGCTGCATTTCAGTATGAAAATGGAGAAATTGATAAAATACTTGAGCAGGCAGGTATTGATACTGAAGAAGGTAATATTATATTATCAAGAGAAATAAGCCTTTCAGGGAAGAATACCTGTAGAATTAACGGAAGACTGGTTAATGTATCAGTGCTGAAACAGGTTGGAGAGCTACTTCTGGATATTCACGGTCAACATGACAATCAGTCCCTGTTAAAAACTGAAACACATATTGATCTGCTGGATGCATTTGCCGGAGCAGGTATTGAAAAGGTAAAGGCTCAGTACATAGAACAATTCACACGGTATAGGAATATAAAAGCAAAGCTGCAGGCCCTTGCAGGTGATAAGGGTGAGATGGCCCGACGTATGGATATGCTTAATTTTCAGATTGATGAGATTAAGAATGCCAGAATTAAAAAAGGTGAAGATGAAAGCTTAAATTCCAAGCGTCAGGTTTTGGCAAATTCCGAAAAAATAATGAATTCCATTATCAAAGCGTATGAATTACTGAATGAAGGTACAAATACTGGTAAATCTGCGCTATATAATTCTAATAAGGCACTTCAGGAACTTTCCAATATTCTGAAATATGATTCCGGAATTGGTTCGATTTCAGAGAAACTGGAATCAGTAATATATCAATTGGAGGATATATGTGAGGAATTACGTGCCAAAAGAGAGGTCGCTGAGTATAGTCCAGACGAATTATCACGTATAGATGAGAGGCTGGATATATTATCCAGAATAAAGAGGAAGTATGGTTCCACGCTGGAAGAAGTGCTGGACTTTCTTGACAAGTCACAGAAGGAATATGATGAGCTTCTTCAGAGTGAAAGCCTTGTAGAAGAACTGAATGAGCAGCTATCAGCAACAACGGCGGCTTTGTTTGATTGTGCGCTAAAGCTCCATGCCGAAAGGGAAAAGGCAGCTCTGATTCTTGAAAAAAACATTACAGGAGAACTTGAAAATCTTGAAATGAAAAATTCAAGTTTCAAGGTAAATCTTATACTCAATCAGGAAGATAGAAACTTCACAAAAAATGGTCTTAATTCTGTTGAATTTCTCATTTCAAGCAACGTAGGAGAGCCGTTGAAGCCGCTGAGCAAAATTGCTTCAGGTGGTGAAATGTCCAGAATAATGTTGGCTATAAAGACTATTCTGGCATATGTGGACGCAATTCCGACTTTGATTTTCGACGAAATTGATACCGGTATAAGTGGAAAAGCAGCACAAAAGGTTGGTGAGAAGCTGGCCAACATATCTCAGACCCATCAGGTACTTTGTGTTACTCATCTGTCACAATTGGCCTGCATGGCGGATAATCATTTATATATTGAAAAAAATTCGAATAATGAAAATACATATACATCTGTCAG
>JAQSXC010000109.1 GCA_029266335.1 Eubacterium sp.
AAATTAGTTTCAAAGGAAACTACTATTTTATTTTGTATATTAATTGGTTGGAGCAAACTATGAAAGGAAATTTATCTTATGGATACGATTGGTAAACTGAATGCTGCTATCTACAGGTGTATGCAAGGCATAATTAACTTTAAGCTCAGAGACATACCCATCGGGAGCGGACAACATGACTTTTTCTACGTCATTTCAAAATCTGAAGGACTCACCCAGAAAGAGTTGGGTCAGCATCTGTATGTGGGTAAATCCACAACCACCAAAGCAGTTCAAAATCTAATACTAAACGGATATATCAGAAAAGAAAAGGATGAAAAAGACAAGCGCTGCGATCGATTATATTTAACTGAAGAAGGAAAGCGAATTTTACCGAGAATTCATGCAACCTTTTCAGAAGCAGTGGAACTTACTACTAAGAACTTGTCGCCGCAGGAAACAGAACTGGCACTGGACCTTCTAAAAAGGATCCTTCAAAATGTTTCATACGAAAAAATCAAATTGAGTGCCGAATCAAATGAAAATATGTAAAGGTGGACTTTCTATGGAAAAAGAGAAGCATTTATCATCACTATGGACAAAAGACTTTCTAAGTATAACAATTGTAAACCTGCTTATTTTCTGTGGATTTCAAATGCTGTTACCCACACTTCCTGTTTACATTAAATCTTTAGGAGGCACTAACTCTATAATAGGCTGGATTGCCGGCGTATCGACCATAGCCTCCCTGCTGATCCGTCCGTTCTCCGGCATGGCTCTTGATAGGCTTGGCCGCAAAGTTGTATTTATTACAGGACTCTTAATAATTATTGCAGTCACATTGGCATATGGCTGGTTTCCTATGGTTGGATTTATAATAGCCATACGGTTTTTGCATGGCTTTGGCTGGGGGGCTGCCAGCACAGCAAGCAACACCATTGCATCTGATATTATCCCAAAGGGGCGATTTGCTGAAGGAATGGGTTTCTTCAGCCTGTCAACCAGTCTGGCTATGGCCCTGGCTCCGGGTATCGGCATATATATTTTATCTTCCTTCAGTTTCGGGCATCTTTCTATACTGTCAGCAGGAATGGGGGTTGTTGCCCTTCTCTTCTCCTTTTTGATACGTTATAACAAACCGGAAAAACTAAAGTCTGTGGAAGTAAATATTTCACCCTATGAAAAAGCCTCAATACCTCCCTCAGTGGTAATGTTCCTTGTTTCTGCTTCCTATGGCTCGATTACAGGATTCATTTCACTGTATGCTCTGGATCGAGGAATAAAAAACATCGGTATATTTTTTACAATATATGCTATATCTTTATTAATATCCAGGCCTCTTTTCGGAAAACTGATTGACCGCTTCGGATTTAAAACCGCCATCTATCCGGGTTTCATCATACTTGTCCTTGCAATGCTTATGCTGTCAGGCGCATATACACTGGCATATTTTCTTATAAGCGGATTTTTATATGGCGTGGGATTCAGCGCCGTTCAATCAAGCCTGCAGACAATGTCAGTTATCAGTGCACCGAAAGAAAGGCTGGGTGCTGCAAATGCAACCTTCTTTACGGGCTTTGACGGTGGAATCGGTTTTGGGTCTGTTATTGCAGGCATTATTGCTTCTTCGCTTGGCTACAGCAGAATGTATTTATTGTTTACAGCCTTCATTGTTTTAGCAGGTATCCTCTACTTCATATTTGTGAGGAACAAACTGGTTTCAGATAAATAAAACTGCCGTTTTATACAGATAAAAATAAGGGTTGGTTTTCAAAATAGAAAGTTTCTGAAAACCAGCCCTTATAACGTATCAGTTCAGAGAAAATTTTTAGCTGTAAATAATTTTCTTACCTCGTTATAATTTCTTACTTTACAAACGGCTTTAAGATAAAGGTTGTATGGAATCTCTGAGCATTGAGCCTATATTTTTCAATGAGCGCAGGTCCGCAGCTGTTGGAGCCTATGCCACTCTGGGCATAATCCAGGCAGAATACCGTACTTCCGCTCTTTTCAAGCTCAAAATTGTGCATCTTGCTGGTGAGCTCCTCCTGCGAGTAATAGGAAGCATTAAAGCCGAAAGGTTCATCATTTAATACCAGCAGGCCCAATCCTGACTGCCCTGTCAGCTTGACATAGTGACAACCCCAATGGCTTCCGTTTTCCTGCGGCTTCAGGTAATCCTCATGCAATTCCTCCACTTTTGCTGCAAATTTACCAATATACGAAGCTCTGCGTTTATCTGCATAGCTTTCATAGGGTCCAAAGCCAAAGTACTCAACGCTGTTAATTTCCTGAGGCAGGAAAAGTCTGAGACCAAAACGCGGCAGGAATGGCGTTTCCATATTTCTTTCCACCTGCATGTTTACAGATATTGTACCGTCATGGGCTATATTCCATTCTGTGCTGATATCCAGTATTCTTTGAATGTATACAGCTGTGACTGACAGCTCAGTAATAATCCTGATATTGCTGTCCTCTTTTGATACCCTTGTGGTATATGCTCTGGATAAAGCCCTGTCGTATCCGCATTCCTCCCATTTTCCACGAACATTTCTATCGTTGTCGGTAGGAGCTCTCCAGATATTATAGTTCATAGGCTTTTCAAGGAGTACATTATTATCATATACCATTCTTTCAAAAGCACCTGTCAGTTTATTATATGTGTATTTGAAGTTAACTCCTGATACGAATATATATCTGTCAGTCTCACTAAAGGACATACCACCCTTTTGAGAATCGTATTCCCCCAGCAGGCTCCTGATTCTGTCTTCTTTCAGTCCGACCCTGTCAACTGCCAGTTTGACCTGGTCGAAGCCCAGTACATGACCTTTTTTTGTAAAAGGCAAATCTTCCTTCTGAACATAATCAAATTTAATATAGCAGGCACCCTCATCAATCCCATCAAGAGTCAGATATATGACTTTTTCCTCATGAGGCCTGATATTCAGAATGCTCTCATCATCTATAACTCCCCGGGCTACTGCCTCACCATTTTTTGTGACCTGGTAGGATATATATAAATAATCCTTTGCATTAACAAAGTCCAGCATATTTCTGAAGGTGTATTTTCCTTCTTTTGAATTCTCCCTGATAAGTCTTAACGGGCGTATTACATTTTTGTACTCCAGGAGCCCGGTATGAACTCTTCTGTCAGGATACACAAGACCATCCATGCAGAAATTGCCATCATGCGGAAACTCTCCGAAGTCTCCGCCATAATAATACTTTTTCTTTCCAGCTTCAGTTCTGCCAACATATATGGCATGATCACACCATTCCCATACAAAGCCTCCGCAGAAGCCGTCATATTTCTGTATCAGGTCATGGTAATCCTCTATATCCCCCGGACCGTTGCCCATGGCATGAATATATTCACACTGTATGAAGGGCTTGTCACCTTTAAGCTCCTCAAAATACTTTGTAATGTATTCAATGGAGGCATACATGCAGCTAAATAAATCAAGATTGCTGAAATCGCACTTGTAGCCCTCCGGTTTATAGTGTGCACTTTCATAGTGTGTGAGTCTGCTGAGGTCATAGCTTTTAATCCATCTGAGAGCACTTTCAAAGTTCCTGCCGTAACCTGCTTCATTTCCCAGAGACCATATTACAACGCAGGCGTGGTTTTTATCTCTGATTACATTTTTTCTCACACGGTCTACTATGCTTTCTTCAAATTCAGGGTCATGAGCCAAAAGGGGAAAGGCTTTACCATCCTGGGCTCCGCCGAATATTGTGGTTGTGCCGTGAGATTCTATATCCGACTCAGAAATTACGTAAAAGCCGTATTTATCACAATATTCAGTAAACACAGGAGAGTTTGGATAATGGCTGGTCCTGATGGCATTGACATTATGCTGCTTCATAAGCGCAAGGTCAAGAAGCATGTCATCTACAGCCACTGCCGGCCCTCTTTCAGGATGGCTGTCATGGCGGTTTACACCCTTGAACTTAATCCTGGCACCATTAATATATACAACCTTATCAACAATTTTTATTTCTCTGAGTCCCACTTTAACAGCAATTGATTCCTCAGGGGTATTCAGCACCAAAGTATATAAATTTGGCTCCTCGGCATTCCATAGCAGTGGATTATCCAGACTGACGGATATTTTCCGGCCTTCGGCCTTTCCACCGGCTACCTCTTTCTCTCCTGCCGCATCAAGCAGAACATAGTCTACCCTTATTTCCTCATCATTTAAGTAATCAATTTCAACTGATATATCTGCATTTTTATAGCTATCGGACAAGGTTGTTTTGACAAAGAAATCTCTTATATGGTTTTGAGGCCTGTAGAGAATATAAACATCCCGGAAAATACCTGACATTCTGAATTTATCCTGGTCCTCAAAATAGCTTCCGTCACACCATTTAAGCACAAGAACTGCTATCTTGTTCAAGCCTTCACTGACCAGTTCAGTTATATCAAATTCGCTGGTCGAATGGGATACCTGACTGTATCCCACAAATGCACCGTTTATCCAGAGGTAGTAACAGGAATCCACCCCTTCAAAATTAATATACTTTCTCATTTTTGCCTGTGAAGCTGTCACATTGAACTCTCTCACATATGCTCCGCAGGGATTTTCAGCCGGGACGTAGGGAGGATCATATGGAAACGGATATTTTACATTTGTATACTGGTGTTTGTCATAGCCATGGTTCTGCCAGACTGAAGGAACCGGAATTTTATCAAAGTCATCCATATCGCAGCCTGCCAGATAAAATTCCTCTGTCATATCGTAAATACTGTTGAAATATTTGAAGCTCCATTCCCCGTTAAGCAGTTGAAACTGTTTCGATGAATTTCTGTCCTCGGACATTGCCTCTGCCTGATGAGGATACGGAATATAATAAGCTCTATCTTCCATAGTACCAACATGAAGAGTCTTGGGATCTTCAAAATAATTTTTTACCAACATATTGTTATCACCACTTTCGGATTATTAGAATTCATATCTTAATTTAAATTATACATATCGTTTATAGCCAATTCCATTAATAAAATAGAATAAAACCTGCACAAAATTAAACTGACTCATTTGTACTATCCGTATAAATAGTATAAAATATAGATGTAAGCATTTTTAAATAATTAAGTATCAATAAGTTAAATTTTGCATTCGAATTATATTATGTGCAGGTAACTTTATTTTAAGCAATTGCAATAAAATTAAATATATATTTTAGAGTTGGCATAAGGAGATAAATCATGATAAACATATCAGGTTATATCACAGATGCAGATGAAGATATTGTTGACAGCAAGAACTTTTTATCAGTAAACAGCTGTGGCTATTACAAGCTGGCTAAGCTCTCCTCCTTTGAAACCAGCCGTCCCGAAGGAAGGTCGGATTATCAGCTCCTTTATGTGGCCAAGGGTACTGCAGATTTTAAAATTGCAGGAGAGCTTATGACTATAGCAGAAGGCTCTGCTGTTATTTATCTGCCTCATCAACCTCAATATTACATATATCATCTGGAAAACAATCCGGAAGTATACTGGCTTCATTTTTCAGGAACCCAGGCAGAGACTTATCTTAAAAATCTGGACTTTATAAATGGAGCATTTTTCGATGTTGGAATTAAGAATGAGTATATACCCATATTTGAGAAAATAATAAGAGAACTGCAAATAAAAAGAATATGCTTTTTTGAACTGTCAAACCTGTATGCTCTGGAGCTTCTGTCCCTCATGTCCAGAAACATGTCTGAAGGCAGCTCGGGTATCCACCGGATAAACCAACAGCTGCAGAATATTATTGAACTGATGAATAAAAGTTTCCCTCAAAAGCAAAGTGTAGCGGAGTATGCAAAATTGTGCAACATGAGTACCTGTTGGTTTATAAACTGTTTTAAGAGTTATACCGGTATAACTCCTCAGCAGTATATAACAGATATTAGAGTAGCAAAAGCAAAAGAACTTCTGTCCTACTCGTCTTTTAACATTTCTGAAATTTCATCAATTGTAGGCTATGACAATCCTTTCTATTTCAGCAGAATCTTTAAGAAAAATACCGGTCAGTCCCCCAGGGAGTATAAAAACAGACTGGGAACCTAGTCTTAAAATTATCATTAATAATTTAACATGCACATAACCGGTCAAGACTAATAGCGCTGAAAAGAGTTCCGGGTGAATAAAACCGGAACTCTTTCTATGGTTTGCCAATGATTCAACCTATTTTTTCAACGATGCAAGCTTTTCATCTACTATTTCCTGTCCGCCTGCTTTCATGTACTGCTCCACCAAAGAATCATATGTCTTGTCAAATTGCTGGGGCTTGCTGGTAATACTCTTAACAAATATTTCAGTATCTTTATCATATAAGGTTGTCTGATACTTGGTCTGTGATGCAATTACCGTGCTAAAATGCGGTATATTTACATATGTAGCATCTGTCATTGAAATGGTATAAGCATCCTTAAATTGATCTTCAAAACCAGGATAACCCAGTGATGCTGCTTCAAGATTCTTTTCATCGCTTCCGAATTCCTTACCGTTGACAATCAATGCATAATCCGAGAAATTATATTTCTTATCATCAGACAGTTTATCATTCGGGAAAAAGTTGCATGGAATACCATTCTGCTCATCAGTATACTGTTCTCCCTTAACACCGTTCTGCAGATACTTGAGAACTTCTACATCGGACATCCATTCGAGGTACTTAACAGCTTCGACTGTATGTTCACTGTTTTTGGGTACAATTAAAAACAAGCCGTTTGGATTATATTTAAACTTTGGATGCTTCCCTTCATAGTTTGTAAACGGATCACATGCAACGAATTCGGCACCCGGAATCTTTTTAGCCAGTTCTGTTGCTATACCTGGTGTAGGCCTTAAAGGAAAATCATAGCATTGAATAAAGCATCCTACATTTCCCTGCGCGGCATCCTTTTCCAACTGCTTTCCATCCTTATCCAAAGAAAAGTTCCTGTTGGCGATTCCTTCGTTATATAGCTTGTTCAAAAATTTTACTCCATCCTTGAAGCCGGGAATTACCCAGTTTGGCAGTGTCATTCGCTGTTCTTCGGTTATTTTCTGATCAAATGAATCCGTTAATGTGGCTACAGTAAAGTTGATATTTTTAGGATCGGCCCAGAAGGAAAATGGCATATTCTTGTCTCCTAAGCCGCCAGGATCCTTTTCCTTGAACTGTTTCATGCAGTTGTACCACTCATCCGTGGTTGTGGGTACTTTAAGGCCCAATTTATCAAGCCAGTCTTTGCGGATGAAAGTTGCAACAGCGCCCTGAATTACCCTCTTGGCAGGGACAGCATATTGCTTTCCGTCAAATACGCCATATGAAAGCAAATCATCCCCAAGATATTTTTTGAGGTTGGGAGCATTCTGATCCAATATACTTCCCAGATCGGAAAGTCCGCCATTCTTGACATAATTTTGTATTGTGCTTTCATTGTATGTGAAACTAATATCCGGAGCCTGATTTGCAGCCATGAGCACATTTAGTTTATCAACTTCCTCAGTTCTTAACACAGGTACAAATTTTACCTCAATATTCGGGTTTGATTTAGTAAAATTCTCCTGAATCCACTTGGTCTGCCAGTTATTATCTGCCTGATAACCGGCTATAGCTCTGTCAAAAATTTCAACTGTCAGTGTCACCTTTTCCCCCGGGGGTTCTGTTTCTGTAGTAGAGGCTGCCCCTGATGATTGAGCGGAATTGTTTGCTGCTTTTCCGCCGTCTTTACTGCCGCAGCCGAAAAGTGACACACCTGAAGCAATTACAAGTGCGCAACAGATGATTTTAATGCTTGCTTTTTTCATGTAAATCTCCTCCATTAATTATTTTTATATTTTATTATATAGAGCTTCAGCAACTTACTTTATTGCAGAAGCTTTTATATCACCCCTTAACAGCTCCGATTGTTACACCGGATACAAAATATTTTTGTAATTTCGGGTATACAAGTACGATAGGTATTGTTGCAAATACTACGCATGCATTTTTAAGGCTTTCAGGAAGAATACTGGATGAATTGGCATCACCCATGGAAACATCCAGAGCCTGGCTGTTCTTTACAATCTGATACAGTTTAAGCTGCAAAGGGTAAAGCTTTTGATTGCTTATATAGAACAGAGCATCCTGAAAGCTGTTCCACTTACCGACAGCATAGTAAAGGCTTATTGTCGCAAGTGCAGCTTTTGATAAAGGTAATACTATTCTAAAAAGAACGCCTACATCAGTACACCCGTCAAGTATCGCGGACT
Organism: Eubacterium sp.; assembly: GCA_029266335.1. GTDB lineage: Bacteria > Bacillota > Clostridia > Acetivibrionales > DSM-1351 > Ruminiclostridium. The sequence goes on from JAQSXC010000109.1 coordinate 8,213, forward strand.
CCTCCAGGCTTTCCGGCATAGTCTGAAAAAAGGATTTTAGAACTATCAGATTAAATGCACTGACCGCTCCTGGTAATACTAATGACCATACCCTATCAAGAAAATTTAAATTTTTTATAAGCAGATAATCAGGAATAATCCCTCCCGAAAAATACATTGTAAATACGATCAGCAGCAGAAAGATATTTCTCCCCTTAAGTCTTTTTTTGGTTAGCGCATATGCCGCAAATATAGTTAATACCATAGCCAGGAAAGTATATCCGGCAGTTAGAATAACCGTATAACCAAGCGACCAAAGCATTGAGCCATCTTTAAAAATGGCCCCGTAGGCTTCAAGAGTAAATTCTTTAGGCAGCAAAAATACTTCTCCGTTTAAAATGGCAGAATTCGAACTAAGCGAAACTGCAATAACATTAAGTACGGGTATGATACACAAAAGAACTGCAAGTACTGTTATTAATATAATTGAAGCGTCAAATATCTTATTTGCCCTTTTATAGCTCATTTTATTTCACCCTTTCCCTACCAGATTCCCTGTTCGCCGCTTTTATTCGCAATAAAGTTGGTTACACTAAGGAAAAGCAGACCAACGACAGACTGGAACAAGCCAACGGCAGTTGCAATATTATATCTGGTAGATTGGATACCGACTCTATAAACATAAGTACTTATTACATCTGCAAAATCTCTAACCTCAGGATTTCCGATTACATAAGGCCGATCAAAACCAATAGCCGAAATCTTACCGACATTAAGAATAAACAGAATAACTATTGTCGGTCTGATACAGGGCAGAGTTATACTCCAAATTTTTCTCAACCTGCCTGCACCGTCTACCTCTGCAGCTTCATACAATTCACCATTAATACCTGTGATGGCTGCCAGATACATTATCATTCCCCAGCCTGCGCTTTGCCATATTCCAACCCCACAATATGTAAAAATCCAAGGCACATTATCAGTAAGGAAAGGTATGGTTTTTAAGCCGGCAGACTTTAATAGCGTGTCAATCAGCCCAAAACCCGGAGCAAAAATCTGAAGTACTATACCTCCAATGATTACCCAGGATAAAAAGTGAGGCAGATATAGCATGGTCTGTGAAATCTTTTTAAAACTATTACGCTTAATTTCATTAATAATTAACGCCAGAATAATTGGTGCAGGAAATCCAAGAATCAAATCAAGTCCGTTAAGTAAAAACGTGTTTCTCAATGCTCTGATAAAATCCTGTGACCGGAATATTTCTTTAAATGCATCCAATCCAATCCATTCACTTGCATTTATTCCTGCAAAAATATTGTACTCCTTGAAGGCAATTACGATGCCATACATCGGAATATACTTAAAGATAATAAAATATGTAATTGGCAGTACCAATAGCAGATAAAGAAATAAATCCCTTTTGACATAATACATAAAGCCTTTTTTATATGTAGACTTTGAACTGCTGAGTCCTGCTCTTTCCATGTAAAGTAGCCCCCCTGATATAAAATTATATTGTTGTAATGAATAAAAGAATTGTGTGCATCAGCCTGTTTAGCTTTATTATATCGTTCCTGTGACTCAGTTCAAGAATCACATTTTACTACGAAATTCATTTTTAATTATCAAGGCTGGATTCAATATAATCTAATAACTGTATTTATTTATCGCGACTTTTTTTACAGATTGATATAATAATAATTAATTTTGATACTGATAATTAATAGTAAATATTTTGAAATAATCATATTTGCAATATACTGGTTAAGTAAAAGGTACGGCATCTCTGCTACTACAAACAACTGTCCAATTTTGCTATGATATACACAAGGTGTAAAAATTATAATATTTTGTGTATCAGTTTCTTGATAGACAATAATACTATTGAGGTGTATATATGAAGAAGTCCTCTTTACTGCTGAAGCAGTTTATGCTGCATTCTCTTCTGATAATAGTTCCTGTACTCTGTATCACATTAATATCAAATTACATGATTATGAAATATTCTGAAACTGAAATAAGCATAGCAGGTATTGAAAAATTAGAAGTGGCTGAGAGAATTACAGACTTAATCTCTCAAACAATCACCAACGATGCCGTGAAGCTGTCTCTGAACACCAAGTTAAAGGATCTTTATGGGAATGAAGATATAGATGTAATGATGGACAATATCAACAATATGTATCTGCTTTTTGATTTTCAAAAACTGCTGGCCGAAATTGTTCATACAAATCCCCTTTACTCCTCTATGTATGTTTACCTGGATAATTCAAACTATATTGTAACCAGCAATGGAGTATACAAAAGAAATGACTTCGGAGATAGAGATTGGATTGATACTTATCTAAAGAACAAAGAAACAGGCCAGCCTTTTTCGTGGACAAATCCCAGATCGTTAGACAGCAACGGTGACAATTACGTGCTATCGTATATTTTCCCCCTAACCCCATATACTACAAATATGAGAGGTGTAGTTGCCATCAATCTATACGAGCGCTCCTTATGTCAGCTGGTTAATAGCAATAACTACAAAAACAGTGATATAAGTATAATTGATTTCAAAGGTAAGGTCATTTCCAACGTCAATAAGTCGGAGCTTTTATCCAATGTTTCAAATAAAAGCTATGTCTCACATATTCTCAACTGTTCCGATCAAAAGGGTTATTTTACCGATGAGATTAACGGCAAAAGGGTCCTTATTACCTTTGTGAAGAATGAGCTCAGTGAATGGATCTATATCGGAGTCTTTTCACTGGATACACTGTCCGGTAAAGTGAACTCTCTCCGGCAAATAATTATATACATATCAATTGCTCTGTTAATCATTGGCATATTCTTGTCCTTCGTTATATCACGTAAAATATATAACCCCGTAAAAAAGTTGGTTCAGGAGATTAAAACCAGGAGAGGTCTGGATGTAATCGCCAATGACAACGAGGTCACTCTGTTGTCCAAAACCTTTGAAGCAATGATCAGGGAAGAGGATCAGCTATTTAACAGTATTGAAAAAAGTAAAAAATATTTACGTGAGAACTATCTCATATGCCTGTTACGAGGTAAAACTCCAGGTGATGACGAACAAATTGATCTTTTTCCGTATAAGTACTTTGTATGCGGTATTATAACCATAGACAGGTATGAGGATTTTGTTGCAAACTTTTCATATGAGCAACAATTTTATCTTAAATCGGTAATACTGAACCTGTCTGAAGAAACCATCGGTTCTTCCTTTAAATGTTCAGGTATAGCAATGGAAGGTGGAAGAATTGTCTTAATTATCAATTTTGATAACGAAGACAGTAATTTAGTATTCTCTATGCTCAAGAACAGTTTCACCGTGATTCAAAATGAATCGACAAAAGTCATTGAAACTACCATTACGGTTTGTCTGAGTACTATCTACAACAATATTCATAAAGTACGCATTGCCTACTATGAAGCACAGCATCTGTTAAAACTGCGGTTCATGTCAGGCTATGGAAATATTATCTGTAACATAGATAAAAATGACTGTATCCGTAAATACTATTACCCTTTTAGTCTGGAGAAACAAATATTGAATAATGTTGATACCAGCTGTAAAAGTGCCTTGCTCGTTTCTTTGAACGACCTGATTACTGAACTAAAGGAAAATAAGGAGTTGTCCTATGATAATGTCATGCTTATTTTGAATCAGCTTTTAGGCAACACTGTGAAGTATCTTCTCAATCAAAATCTTAGTGTAAGTAAAATATTTGGAAGTGATTTCAACATATACAGCCGTCTCGCAGATATTGAAACACTTGATGAAGCAGGATTGTTTCTCTCCAATATATTCCTTCAGATAATTGAGTATAACGAGAAACTGAGGGATGACGGTAAGTCTCATATTGCCAAGATAATGGAGTACATTCAGAAAAACTATAAGAAGGATATCGCCGTCAATGATCTGGCTGATCATGTAGGCTTAAGCTATTCCCATGTGAGGAAGATATTCAATGATGAAACCGGTGAAAACATTGTTAATTACATAAATAACATGAGAATAGAAGAAGCACAGCGACTGCTGCGCCAATCCAACCTGAACATTAATGATATAGCCCTAAGCCTCGGTTATAATAATAAACAAAGCTTTAACAGATTCTTCAAGAAATATGTTGGAATTAATCCCGGAGAATACAGAAACATTAAAACTCATTAATTGAGGTTAACAATGGTAAGGTGCTGCTGCTATTACTAATCTCAAATGCCACCTTTTATATATTTACTGCAGATTGTCCCAATAATCACCGGTAAGGCCGTCTAATATGCATCCGATTGCCCATGGCATAAGACAGAACCATGTACTGGCAAGAGAGCCATCATCGTATGTTTCATATACAAGACCCTCCGAATAACAAAAACGTTCTGACATCCAGCCTTTTTTACCAAAATCAAACTCTCTGTCGAATGTGTTATATGTCTGACAGCTCCAGCCCACTGTATCCATTAAGCGACTCCTGACATAGGTGTCATCAGTATTCTCAACATAGTACAGCAATTCCCCAATAACATTGCTTGACATGGGATGAATATGCGGATTGGATACTGAAGTTACACTTCCGCCGCAGCTGGACCACTTCAGCATGCTAAGGGGTGGTACCTTCACTGGAGAGTTGTAGCAAAATTTGAATGAAAATTCGTACTCTATTGCATCCTTCAAATGTTCCAGATAAACTTCATCACCTGTAATTTCGTGAATAAATCTTACTGCTTTAATATATGCCAATACCCCCTCCGAATCCACTGTCTTGAACGTGTCCAGTGGTGCTCCATAGCATTCCATACGGCATATATACTCTTGGTAATAATGCTTTTCACTTCTCTTTAAACTATCTATATATAATCTTTCTCCGGTCAGCCGGCTATAATATGCAAGAGCAGCAAAGCACCATGCTCCGCTAAATGAATCATACTCAATTCCCATACCGTTCTTTTCCGATAGTATATATGGATACTCACCATCGGAATTTATTGTTTTTACAAGTTTTTCCAGTATATTCCGGACGAAGGACAGCCAGTCTTCATGTATACAGTTTTGAAGCTTTTTTTCATATTCATATGCCTTCAATATGTAAAACAGCGCCTGACCGCAAAGGTATGAGGTATGACCCCGTACCGGCAGGCTGTCAAACCACCAGCCGTCATTACTCCATTTACCATCTTCACATGCATCAAATGGCAGGCCTGAAGCAGGGTTCAAAGAATTTCCAACTATATTTTTAATACAGGAGATCGCCTGTTGTCGCATACCGTTATCTTTTAGCCGCAAAGCTGACATAAGCATTGGAGTTGCTACAGACAAGCCGTTTGTCCAACTGAGTGAAAAGATTTTATTATACCGGTAACCACCACTTCCCCTATCCTCAAAAACCTGGCCGGCGTAGCTCAGATATTCCTGCATCCACGCATCCTGACAAACAGCCATAGCCAGATCTGCTACCGTTTTCTTGATGTCACTTCCCTTTCTTGGCTTCTGGTGGTAACGGTAATAAACCTCCCGGTTTACAGCATTGATATCCCGTTCAGCATCAGCATCGTATTTATATAGATCCAATAAAACTTCTACTGTCTCTCCGGGTTCCAATTCAAAGCAATTGCCAGTCAAAGGTGCTCTTTCCCTTACTCTGAATGCATTGATAAACATAAGTGGCGCATTTTCATAACCAAGGGTATAGCCAACTGTACCTTTTGCAAGAGAACAGGAATATCCTCCGTATTGGTAAAATACACCTTCATTATCGGGTGCCCACTGCTGCTTTGCTCCATTTTTGCTGATATAATAGGGACTTGCACTTATACCATAAACTTTACCTGAATCATATACCAGTGCTGTCGGATGAGACAAACGGTCACTTCTCGTCATCCACCATGGGGATGAGGGTCTTGATGGGGTTCCGTCTCTCAATCTTGGAAACTCGCATAGGACTTTTTGCGGAGCTTCCCCGCGGTTTCTGCCATACATGAAGGCAGGTAAAAAAAAACGTGGTTTTATTTTATCAAACGGCAGCTCAATATGAATAACGCCCGACCATATTGCTGTGTTAAGGTTACGGATTTCTATTTTTGCTTTAAATGGATTATCCGGCTTGCCCTCTCCTCCGGAAATTATTCTGTAAGCTTGTAATCCATGATCTTCAAGCGAGAGATATTCTGTTGTTTCTTGAGACTTACTTCTTGCTGATATGATAAGCTCCATTTCCAATCTACTCTCCAAAAAATTAATTACTTACTTTATATTAATTCAAACTCAATTTATCCTGTTTATTAATATTTAATTTCTTTCCTCAACCAGCTCAAAACTCCCCTTTGCAGCTCCTTTTCCTGTGAGCTCCAAACTTCTCCTGTCAGGTTGGTTTCCCGATATGTAAACCTTGAACAAACCATCTATCAGAGCCATTTGCCCTGATGGAATTATAAAGGAAACTTCAGTAGTTTCATAAATGTGGCACCAAGCTTCCCGGTCAGATAGGGATCCTCGCCGAAGGTTTCCTGGCCCCGTCACACCTGTTAAAGTATTATTTATCCAGGCCCGGCAGCTGCTAATATATTTTTCTGCCCAACCGGTCAGGTATTCCCGTTTTTCTGAAAAAATAGCTGTTTATAACATCTCTCCACTCTTTGGAATGCTCAAGCTGACCATCAAGTCTCTCAAGCACATGGATAAACACTTCTTTCTCAACCTTTTCCTTCAGGCTCAGCCACTTTGCCTTTAATTCCTCAACCTCTTCCACTCCCTTAAAATGAGTATTGTAAATATATTGTAGCAGTGTTTCGCCTGACTTAAGTTTATAATCATAAGGGATATGGTGAAAGAAAAGCAGCAGTTCCTCAGGACATTTTTCAAGGCTCTCGTAGAGTTCTGCCATTTCTTTATGGTACTGACCGGTATAACCGGTCCCACTCTTTACTGTTCTGTCTACACCAATGCCTTTATGGTCTGCCCTGTGATAGGTTCCCCACTTGTCATACTCATATCCGTCCACATTTGGTCCATAATGGTGATTGGGATTAACCATCCAGCCTATACCTAAAGGTGAAGTGTAATTTTCGTACGTCCTCCATGAGCCCAGAAGCATATCCTTTATTGTAGTGATTACGTCTCTATCGTTGGAATAGGTCAGTCTTATCCAGGTTTCTGCAATTTCCCCGGATGTTAATTCGGGATTCCATGCCAGACGTCCGTATCCAAACATGTTTGCCTGAGCCAGCTGATGTCCTGTCCAGTTGTTATCATCTCCTATGTTTGCAACTGCAGCAAAACCTCCGAATTTGTTATTGAACACCTTGCGGCTAATAACTTTTTTAACGCTTGTGCCCTTCCCCTTTGCAAAGGTATCAAACTCCAGCACTTCCTTCCACAGTGGAACCAGATAGCACAAGTGCTTCTGCTGCCCTGTATATTCCTGGGTTATTTGCAGCTCAAGTACCTGATTGGTTTTTGTCAGTCCTCCAATAAGCGGAGATACAGGTTCCCGTACCTGAAAATCCATTGGTCCGTGTTTGATTTGAAGCAGTACATTTTCAGCAAACAAACCGTCCAGAGGCATAAAATGGTCGTAAGCAGCCTTCGCTCTGTCGATGGTACGGTCCCTCCAATCCTGCAGACAGTTGTACACAAAGCATCTCCAGACAACCAGCCCGCCAAAAGGTTTCAGGGCCTCCGCCAGCATGTTGGCTCCGTCTGCATGAGTACGTTCATAGGTAAAGGGACCGGGTCTGCCCTCAGAATCAGCCTTAACAAGAAACCCTCCAAAATCGGGAATGTGTGAATACAGATATTCAGCCTTGCTTTTCCACCATTCCCGGACTTTTTTATCAAGTGGATCTGCTGTTGCAAGGCCTCCTATTTGTATAGGGCTCGCAAAGTTTATGCTGAGAAAAATCTTTATACCGTAATTACGGAATATTTCTGCAAGCTTTACTACATCCTTTATATATTTATCCGTTATGAGCAAAGTCTCAAACTTATGTACATTAACATTATTTACAGCAATGGCATTTATACCGACCGAAGCCAGCATTCTGGCATAATCAGTTATTCTGGCAAGGTTCCGGGGCATTTTATTATTCCTGTAGAATATTGATTTGCCTGCATAACCTCGCTCAATGCTTCCGTCAATATTATCCCAATGATTTATCATTCTCAGCTGGTTAACCGGATTTTCGCTAATGGGAAAAGCATCTATTTTTGTTTCAGTCTGCATAAGCCTTAGCAGGCAGAATACTCCATACAGCAAACCCTTATGGGTCCTCCCAGTAACCAATAACTTCTTTCCACTATTTTCTGTTACAGGCTTTATTAAAAAGCCCTCTTCTCCAATGCTTTGTTTTTCTTCCTCAGACAATGGAGCCAAGCCTTTAACGCCATCAAAAGTGCCCAGTATCAGGTAAGCTTCTTTTGTCGGAATTTCCGATATTACAGGCTTTATCCCCAGTATGCCGTTTATGCCTCTTTCAAGTTCTTTAACCGCATTCAATATAACATGGGATTGTTCTACCACCAAGATTTCTGATAACAGATGTTTGTAGTCTGCCAACAGCTTTTTATTTGAAAGCTTATAATATTTAAGCCAGCATTTATACATGGTACTATCATTTTTTTCACCTGCAGCCTGTAATTTACTCATTTTGCCGCCTCCTATACCAGAGCGTTATTAATCCTGTAAGCTTTTCATTTTTGTAATAGCTTCCCACAGACCATTCAGATATGTAATTCCCAAAGCTCTGTCATAAAGACCGTATCCGGGTCTTGCCTTTTCACCCCAGATCATTCTGCCGTGATCCGGCCTTATATATCCTTTAAAATCTATATCATGGTAAGCTTTCATTATTTCAAACAGATCAAGCGAACCATCTGAAGACAAATGTGAAGATTCGTGAAATACCCTATCGGAAATAAACTTAATGTTTCTGACATGTCCAAAGTGAATTCTTCCCATACCGCCAAAATGCCGTATTATCTCAGGAATATTATTTTTCGGATTGGCTCCCAGTGAGCCGCTGCACAGCGTCAATCCGTTGTATGGACTGTCCACAAGCTTCACAAGCCTTTCGATATTCTCCCTGCAGGTTACTATTCTTGGCAAGCCGAAAAGTGACCATGGTGGATCATCCGGGTGTATTGCCATTTTAACATCTTCTTCCTCACATACAGGTATTATTTTCTCCAGAAAATATTTTAAATTATCAAACAGCCTTTCCTCATCAATACTTTTATACCGTTCAAGTGTTTCCTTAAGTTCTGCCAGTCTTTCAGGCTCCCATCCCGGCAATGTGAAACCGTTTGAATTCAATGCCGTTTCCTCAACCAATTTCACAGGATCTATATCCTTAACAACATTGTGATCATAAAAAAGTGCTTCGGAGCCGTCCGGCAGCTTATGAGCCAGTTCAGACCTGAGCCAGTCAAAAACAGGCATGAAGTTATAACAAATAACCTTTACTCCGGCTTTTCCCAAATTTCTTATACACTGCTTGTAATTCTCAATATAAAGATCTCTTGAAGGCAGGCCAAGCTTTATGTCTTCGTGAACATTCACACTTTCAATAACCTCCAGTTCAAGCCCTGCTTTATTGACAGTGTTTTTTAATTCACGAATCTTCTCCATAGGCCATACTTCACCGACAGGTATATCGTAAAGTGCACCAACTATTCCCGTAACAGCCGGGATCTGCCTGATCTGTTCCAGTTTTACGCTGTCACCCTTTTCTCCAAACCATCTGAATGTAATTTTCATAAAGTCAATCTCCTTTTCAATTATATACTAAGCATTGCTAATTACTCTATACCCAGGCGATGCCAATTACTCATTTAACAGATTCCATAATTTTATTACCGGTTTATTATACATACAGCTTAAGAACTTCTCTCACCGCATTTCTGTCTGCAATCATTTCTTTAAAGAAACCCTCAATTTTACTCCCAAGACCTGCATGATACAAATTCATGCCGAAGATGCGCTCATTTGACAGCAGGGGTTTAAGTGAATCTCCTACAGAATCTGGATTACCCAGCTTTACGTTTATAACAAAGTTTTTCAGTTCATCCAGCATGGGATCGGGGCTTAACGCCATTTCGTTCCCTTGATCATCAACTCCCATCAAATATCTGCACCAGCCAGCTATTACCAATGGAATATACGTGAGACTTTTTACATCCAGGGTTGGATGATTGTAATAAGTCTTTATGGTTTCCCCGAAACGTACGGGTATTTTTTGTGAGGTATCGCAGGCAATTCTCTGTGGAGTGTCCGGTATAAACGGATTTGGCAGCCTTTGTTTCAGAACCTCCTCAATGAATTCCTTCGGATCAATTATTCCGGGATTGACCACTACCGGCATCCCCTCACTATATCCGATTTTCTCCACAAGTTTTTCAAGCTGTTCATCCTCCATCTCATCTGCAATAAGCTTATAGCCCAACAGACAGCCAAAAACTGCCAGAGCTGTATGTAAAGGATTCAGACAGGTTGTTACCTTCATTTTCTCCACTTTATCAACTGTTTCTTTGTCTGTGAAGAGAACTCCAGCCTCCTCCAGCGGTGGACGCCCATTTGGGAATTTGTCTTCAATAACCAGATATTGTGGTCTTTCAGCATTTACAAACAGGGCTATATGTGAGTTTTTTGCGGTACAGCTTATTTTCGTATCCTCAATATTGAGCTCCTTGAGCATTTTCTCAACAGACTCTGAGGGTCTTGGAGTTATTTTATCTACCATGGTACATGGAAAAGTCACCTTTTCAGGGTTATCAATATAGTAAAGGTAACCCTTGTCCGCAAAGCCATTTTGTACCCAGCGTGCCGCCAGAGTTTTAACTGAACTCTTAAGAATATCTCCATTGTGTGAACAGTTATCCATACTCACCATGGCAATCGGTTGTTCTCCGGCCTTATACCTGCAATACAGCAGGGAAGCAATCTTGGCCATCAGGGTCTGAGGTTTTTCAGGTCCATTTTGGATATCTTCCTTCACATTGTCCAAAAGCTCCCCGGAAATATCAGTTAAGCCATAGCCCTTTTCTGTGACTGTGAAGCTCGCCATTTGCAAAGAGGGCTTGCAAAATACTTCCACCAGTCTTTGCCAGTCAGCTGACTGATCTGTATTGCAAACCAGACTTTCCGATACACTTGCTATTATCTTGTTTTCCAAACTTCCATCCGGAAGAAGGTGAATTAATATGGTCAGATTATCTGAGGGTTTATAGATCCGGTCTATAATTACACTGTCATTTGGAGCAACAGCAATTATTCCCCTATCTGTTTTCCCCTGCTCCAACAGCTTTTGCTGCAAGGCCGCAATCAAGCTTCTGAAAATATTTCCTGCTCCAAAATGAATCCAAATTGGTGATTTATACGTATTATTCAGCATTTGTTGCAAATCGAACCCTGGTATTTCAAAACCAGCCCGCCTCCAAAAATCCTCTTGTTTTAAACTGTTTCGGTTTAACTTCATAATTTTTCTCCACATTTATATGTTTTGTACAGAGTGTGATAGCTTAAACTTCACTCTTAATGAATATTTCAGGTTTTATCTATCCGTTCTGAACGGAGATGCTGGCAGTCCCCCGACATTTATTAAATTAGCTGCTTCAGGATTATCGGCCCAGGCATATCTTACCGCCTTTGGTTCTGAAATGCTGTTATTCCAGACAACAACAGTATCACCTTCTATTTTGGCTTCAGCCCATCGGTATTCTCCATTACCGCCTGCGATTGCGAAATGTTTTAACTCAAGACCATCCCGGGACTTCAACCCGCTGCCCGTGTTATCAAAACTTATAACAGCTTTGTTTTCAACAAATTTAATTCCTTCATATATTGGCCCCGAAGCTGTTATATCCTCGTGATAAGCCAGCTTCTGTGCAGCCACCGCAAGTCTGCAGCCCACGTCCCTCTTTTTTAAAGGATGTAAATCATTCCATTCTCCCAAATCAATTGAAACCACCATTGCAGTATCAGGAATTGTCATGGAGTCCAACTGTGCCTCCCGCAGTTCTGCCCACTGGCTTTCGGAAGGCTGTTTATCTGGCGCTCCATAGTTGGGAAGCTGTACGTATAAAAATGGGAACCTGCTTTGATTCCATTTTTTTCTCCAGTCAGCTACAAGAGTTTTCATAAGACTATGATATTCTGAAGGGCATGATGTATTTGCCTCCCCCTGATACCATAGAGCTCCTTTTACGGTGTACCTGGTAAGCGGTGCCAGAAGTCCGTTATATAAACCGGTTGGCTGCCAGTAGACAAAAGGGGTATCGGGCAATGGGCTACAGACTGCTCCGACTTTATATTTCCATTGACCTGTCAACTCCACCGAAAAGTTCTCTGTAAACAATTTGTAGGGTTTGTCCGCAACAAACTCACCTATTCCGTTCTTACAAATAACTCTTACTGTGATAGTATTCCTTCCTTTACGCAATAGCTCCGGCGGTATATCATACTTCCTTGGAGGGTATTGATAAGTGACTTCTCCGACAAATTGTCCATTTACATATGTTTTGTCACTGTCGACTATCCTGCCCAACCAAAGTTTTGCAGGCCTATTGAGCATGTCTTCAGATACATCTATTTCTTTTCTGAACCATATGACGCCATTAAAATTTTTTAAATTGACATTTGCAAATTTGTCCGGCAAATATATATCGGACCATTTAGAGGTATCAACTTCATCAGAGTACCAGGTCCATCCGCTGCCTGATATTCCCTGATCGTTTTCGTCCAGTCTTCGGTACCATTCATTCGCAATTTGTCCATCACAGAGCAGCACTTTTTTAACATATTCACTATCCTTAAAAGGTATCAAAGCTTCCATGATATGCTGATATGGCCCCAGTGCTTCTTCGCTGATCCAGGACTCAATGGGAGAGCCTCCGATTGCTGCTTTTATAAATCCTACAGGAATATGGTATTTTTCATATAAAGTCTTTGCAAAGAAGTACCCCACTGCCGAAAATCTTTTTATAGTCTCAGGGTTGGCTGATTCCCAGAAGCCTTCGTCCAGATCCTCTCCTGGACTATTAAAATCATACTTCAGAGTAACATTAAAATGGCGTATTTCAGGGTATAGGCAATTTATCATTTCTTCCGGATACTGATCCTTAACTCTTTCCATCGGCAGTTCCATGTTGGATTGTCCGGAACTCCCAGGTTCCATCTTCAGCAGCTTCAGTTTTATATTCTACTCCGATGAAATATACTGTAACTGCCTCCCCTGCAGCTGCCCACCCCCAAATCCTCACTGTGGTTGCTCTTTGCAGAACCATGCCATTGCTGACTAAACGTGGCAGTTTCAGCTGATTTCCAACCGGATTAATACTTTTGGGTTCCTCCATATGCGTTCACCTCAGCTTTATAAGAGCACTTTTTACAACATTTGATCACTATCATTAACCGGTAATAAATAAAAACAGAACATTATCAATCTGCCTTAATCCCTGATTCACAACAACTCGTTATCATATATTATATCTGTGATTATTAAACTTTAATATGTTTATATTGCCGTTTGACTTGCTAATATTGCTGTGATAGAATTAATTTAATTTCCGATCAACATTATGGGGTGTTTATGAAAAAGAAGTATCATTCCTATCAAACAAGGCAGGAAATGTCCACCAAGGATTATGAAATCTTCTATTATTCAGACTTTAAACTGGATAAGGTTTCGCTCCATCATCACGATTTTTATGAATTTTTTCTGTTTATCTCAGGCAATGTAAGCTATTATATAGAAGGAAAAACATATACCCTCAAGCCCGGAGATATTGTATTGGTAAATACAATCGAGCTTCACCAGCTTATTGTAAAGGATCATAACATTGCTTATGAAAGAATAGTACTATGGATCAATAAACCATTTCTTGACAGTCTCTCCACGGATAAAACAGATCTTGCAACCTGCTTTACTGAAAAGAAGGATAGCGTAATAAGATTTAATTTTGATGTGCAGCAGAATATAAGAACTATTCTTCAGAAGCTGATAGCTATTGACAACTATAATGGTTTTGGGTCTGATTTATTGAACAGGGTATATCTGATTGAGTTGTTTGTTCAATTCAATATGGCACTCTTAAACAACAGCGAGAAAATCAATCCTGATATAAAGAAAAGCGCCATTTTAAACAGTATAATCGAATATGTTAATTTACATATTGATGAAGATATAACCATAGATAAACTTTCAGAGCATGTTTTTCTTAGCAAGTACCATTTGCTGAGGGAATTCAAGAGACAATCGGGAACAACAATCCATAAATATATAATTCAGAAAAAGCTTATTCTTGCCAAAGAATTAATACTTAAAGGTATTCCCATAACAGATGTGTTCAAGCAATGTGGTTTCGGAGATTACTCAAACTTCTTCAGGGCCTTTAAAAAAGAGTATGGTGTTACGCCAAAATACTTTTATTCCAGTTACAATCAGGATTCACAACTGTAAAGTACCAGTTTTAATAAAAAGTCATAGCCTGTGTCAGGCAAATAAAAACGGCGGACAATCTCAGATCGTCCACCGTTTTTATCTTTTATAGTTTATACCCGTAAAATGTACGGGCTAAAATTATCCCAAAATTACTTTCTTGCAACTCCGCTCTTTCTAGCTGCTTCAGCAACTGCTGCTGCAACTTCCTTTGCTACTCTAGGATCGAATGGAGCTGGAATTACATACTCTGCATTTCTTTCAGCATCACCAACAAGACCAGCTATAGCATAAGCAGCAGCTATTTTCATCTCGTCATTTATTTCACGAGCTCCTACATCAAAAGTACCTCTAAAGATACCGGGGAATGCAAGAACATTGTTAACCTGATTTGGATAGTCTGAACGGCCTGTACCAACAACAGCAGCACCAGCTTCAAGAGCTTCTTCAGGCATAATTTCAGGAGTTGGGTTAGCCTGAGCAAATATAATTGGATCTTTTGCCATAGACTTAACCATTTCCTTTGTAACCTGGTTAGCAGCTGAAACTCCGATGAATACGTCTGCTCCAACCATAACGTCCTTTAATAAACCTCTCTTACCTTCGAGGTTAGTAATCTTAGCCATTTCAGCCTTAATCGGGTTGAGGTTGTCTCTACCTTCATATATAACACCCTTTGTGTCGCAGAGAACAACTTTTCTGAGACCCATTGAGAAGAGAAGCTTTGTTATAGCTATAGCAGCAGCACCTGCACCGTTTACAACTATTGAAATGTCTTCCATCTTCTTTCCAACAACCTTTAATGCATTGATAAGACCTGCAGCTGTAACTATTGCAGTACCATGCTGGTCATCGTGGAATATTGGAATATCTGTTTCCTTCTTTAATCTTTCTTCTATTTCAAAGCATCTTGGAGCAGCGATATCTTCGAGGTTTACACCACCAAAGCTGCCTGAGAGCAATTTAACAGTTTCAACGATGGTATCAACATCCTTTGATTTGATACAAAGTGGGAATGCATCAACATCTCCAAAAGTTTTGAAGAGGCAGCACTTTCCTTCCATAACAGGCATACCTGCTTCAGGACCGATATCTCCCAAACCGAGTACAGCAGTACCGTCAGTGATAACTGCTACCATATTGTGTCTTCTAGTGTATTTGTATGAATTTTCAACATCTTTCTGTATTTCAAGACATGGTTGAGCTACTCCAGGTGAGTATGCCAATGAAAGATCTCTCTTATCCTTTAATGGAGCTTTACAGATAACTTCTATTTTTCCTGCCCACTCTTCGTGCGCCTTAAGTGAATCTTCATAAATAGTTCCCATTCGTTTAATCCTCCAAACGTTAAAATAATAAATCCTGTATTTTTAAGGAACAAACAAATAATACTTACCGTATCATTTATTTGTTCCTCAATCATTGTACACTATTGTGAAAACTTTCACAACTCATTTTTCAATTTTCATGCAAGTTTTTCATTTTCAGAAGAAAAACTTACAAGACTTAAATATCTTTAACTTCGTTAATAACTGATCTAACAGCTTCCGCTGACTTCTTCAAAAGTTCCATTTCATAATCTGTAATCTTTAACTCAAGAACCTTTTCAGCACCGTTTGCACCAACTATTGTAGGAATGTTTACCAAAACATCCTTAAGTCCGTACTGACCGTCAAGAACAGTACCAACAGGCATAATAGTATTGAAGTCCTTCAGAATTGATTCAACTATTCTGTTTATTGAAAGAGCTATACCATAGTAAGTTGCTCCCTTGTTCTTGATAATTGTTGCTCCGGCAGCTTTAACTTCAGCAAATAATGTGTCTTTGTCAATGTTCAAGCCGTTAGCTTTTACATATTCATCAAACTGTGTTCCCGCAATGTGAGTTGCACTCCATAATGGCAGCTGTGAATCGCCATGTTCCCCTATGATATAACCGTGAACATTTGCAATGTCTATATTCAATGCCTGGCTGATATGAGTTCTGAATCTTGCACTGTCCAGAACTGTACCTGAACCTATAACTTTATTTGCCGGCAAACCTGACCACTTTTGCGTCATATATGCCAAAACATCAACAGGATTTGATACACTTACTATTGTACCTCTGTTGTAATGCTTCATAATTTCGGTAACAATACTCTTCATTATTGTTGCATTTTTCTTAGCAAGGTCTAAACGAGTTTCACCCGGTTTTCTTGCAGCACCTGCAGTTACAACTATAACATCACAATCCTTAACATCTGAATATTCACCTGAATAAACCTTCATATGACCTGCAAATGATAAGCCGTGACTTATGTCAAGAGCTTCTCCGTAAGCCTTTTCCTTGTTTACATCAATTAAAACCAACTCAGATACTAAATTGTTAATAGACATTGCATAAGCCGCTGAAGCTCCAACAAATCCTGCGCCTACTATAGCTACTTTAAATCCCATACAAAAATCCCTCCATTTTTTTCGCAATTGCTATTAGCGTAACACAACTTGTATTAAGTTACAAACACAAATATAATCATTTTGTTCAATTTTATTAGCAAAAATCGCTAATTTTTTAGATTATATTTATTATTGTAGCTTAATCGTTAATTTTTATACAATATCTTATTTCTTGTATACAATGTTTCCTTGCATAACCAAATATATCTAGCCAATGTTAGTTTCCAAGCTATCTTTAAGGTATTGTATATTTATAACTTTGTTAAAAAATAACCAAAATAAATTCAAATAAAAAAAGACGAAATTTTCGCCTTTTTTGCAGTATTTTTTGTGTAATTTTTTTGTATGATTTTTCCTGTTTTATGAACGGTTCCGCTCATATACAATTCGAAGTCCTTCTAATGTCAGAGTGGAATTTACATGATTGATTGTCTTTGATTCTTCGGCAATAAATCTTGCCAATCCACCGGTAGCAATAACCTTGATGTTGTCTTCCTGCATTTCCTGCTTCATTCTTTTTACTATATAATCCACCTGCCCGACGTACCCGTAGAATATTCCCGCCTGCATACTTGCAACGGTGTTTTTTCCAATAACACTGTCAGGTCTTACCAGATCTATTCTCGGCAGTTTGGCGGCTTTCTGGAACAGGGCCTCTACGCTGATCTTAATCCCGGGACACAGTACACTTCCCAAATATTCCCCCTTGCCGGAAATCGCGCAGAAGGTAGTGGCAGTGCCCATATCTACAATGATCAACGGACCTCCGTATATTTCAAAACCTGCAACAGCATTGACTATTCTGTCGGTTCCCACTTCTTTCGGATTCTGACACCTTATATTGATACCTGTCTTTGTTCCCGGACCAATAATCATAGGATCAAGTTTGAAATATTTTTTTATGGAATGCTCAAGAGTATACATAATTGGAGGAACGACTGATGCAATAATAACCGCTTCCACTTTATCAACATGCAAACCGGCATATTCAAACAAGTTGAGCATAAACATTCCCAGCTCATCAGCTGTTCTTTCCTTGTCAGTGTTTAAGCGCCAACTGGCAAGAAGTTCGGTTTCTTCATATGCACCCAACGCAATATGTGTATTGCCTACGTCTACTACAAGTATCATACTCCAAGCCTCATGCTGCGAATTTCTTTCATTTCAAGCTCAATTTCTTTCTCTATTCTGGCTATGTCTGCCGCAATATCTTCTACTGTTTCTTCGGCACGAGGTTTAATAACAGGTCTCTGGAAGTGCTGTCTAAAGGGCTCTCTATTTTCTCCTCTTCCATTTTCCCTGTTTTGATTTTCTCTATAATAATTTCTCTGATGATTTTCCTTGTGTTGATTATCTCTTTGGTTATTTTCTTTTGAAGAATTCTCCCTGTTCTGATTATCGCGGTTGGAATTTTCCCTTTTCTGGAACTCTCTCTGCTGGTTGTATTCTCTTTGCTGATTGTTGTTCTCTCTTTGCTGATTGTTGTTTTCCCTCTGCTGATTGTCTCTTGGAGGGCGGTTATTTCTGACATGGTTTTCCTTGTGATTGGCTTCTCCATCCTTTTGATAGGATTTCTGCTGTGAATTTGAATTTACAGGTTCACCTGTCTGAACCCCATCCTTTGAAAAATTTTTTCTAGGGTAATCATTTTTTTTAACCACTTGCTAATTCCTCCTAAGCTTTCTTTACAGCGAAAAAATAATAACTTTTTTCATAATAATAGCACATTTATAAACAAATTGCTTCACATTTTTGTTTTTCACAAAGGGAACCTACTTCCCCAAGCTTCCTAAACATATCCCAGCAAGCCTCTCACCTGTACTTCACCGGCTGAAATTTCTTTTTCGGTTCCATCCTTACATCTTACAACAAGTTTACCATCGGAAGCAATGGATTTGGCAGTACCAATATATTCAATATCCCTGTAAACTATTTTAACTTCCTTCCCGATAGTTACCGAATACTTGTTCCATCGGTTTATAATCTCCCCGGTATTACCTTCGAGCATGATATTATATATCTCCTCAAAGCTGGTCAGAATGCTTTCAAGCAGTCTGACTCTGGATATTTTTTTACCGGCATGTATCTTTAAGGAGGTGGCCTTATTCTGCAACTCAGGGTCAAAATCCTTCAAATCCTGATTTATATTTATCCCGATCCCTACTACCAAATAATTTACATGCCCGGGTTCAGCACTGAGTTCTGTTAAAATACCAGCCAGTTTACTGTTATCTAATATTATATCATTTGGCCATTTGATTCCGCAATTAATTCCTTCTCCCCTTGCAATTCCCTCAATAACAGCTACCGATGCTGCCAGGGTTACAATCTGAACCTGCTCAGGTTCCAGTTCAGGGCGTAAAACAGTCGAAAACCACAGGCCATGATTACTGCCCGACTGCCACGGTCTGCCAATCCGGCCCCTTCCAAGAGTCTGCTTTTCCGCCACAACTACTGTACCATGCCGGCAGCCTTCATTACCTATCTTCTTGGCATAATTGCTGGTTGAATCTATTTCCTCGAAATGAATAATTTGCTTACCTATTTTTTGACCCTCTGGAATAACGATCTCTCTCCCATCAACAATATCCGGCAATGCTATGAGCTTGTAGCCTTTTTTTGAAGAAGACTCTATAATGTAGCCCTCTTTTCTAAGCTCATTTATATGTTTCCAGACTGCTGTTCTTGATACCCCGAGACTGTTACTGAGCTCTTCTCCCGAAAGATAGCCCTTTTCATTCCTCAATTTATGTAATATCTGACTTTTCAAACTAGCCTCCCAAAACCAATTAACGGTTTTTAAAATGGATTAAAAATTATCATCATCAAAGACTGTCTCCGCTATCAATCATTCCAGCCTATCTTTTCTATATCATAAAACCTGCTTAGTTCAGGCTTTCTGACACAGTAGGTCTTTCCATTCTCCGATCTGAATACCGCAGTACCTTTTTGAAGGTTTTCAATTTTTTCAAGCCGGTTTGATTGAGCAAGTTTATCAAAGAAATGATAAAGTAAAAAATCATCAGTTTCTGCAAGTTGTTCCCGTAAATCCTGCAGAATATTGTTGATATAGAGTTCTTCAGAGTATGTATATATCACCGGCGAATCCATTCTTTTATCAAGAACCGAGGCTTCACCCGCCAGGATTGTTGAAGTTATAAGACACTCCGGCAGCCTGTATGTTCCAAAGATATATTCTCCCACAGGTACTATGGAACTGTAGTATGGCTCCATATCCATATTTCCACCTGCAGCATTCTCATATAAAAATCTGTCTGCAACAAAGCATTTCTCATTTTTTACCTGTATTTTGAGGCAGGTAAACTCATTAGATCTATATAATTCCATATTATCCTTGGGGTTTAACAAGCCGGAAAAACACAGGCTTTTTTCTTCTCCTATGATTACCTCCCTGTTATGGCAAGTGGTCAGCTTCAATCCGCAGTCCAATATATTGGACACATTTTCAGTTCTTACATAATAATAGACCTCTATCATATTCACACCCCGTAGACAACAAACTATAATGAATTATCAAAATTTTCCGAGAAATTATAACGCTCTTAATGTAAAAAAATTTTTCTACAGCCCAAATTTGAACCTATGCGTTATAAGAAATGACTAAATAGCAGGTTAAATTACTATTTAATCATTTCTTTAATTATATTACATATCTCTAAATTCTACCATATCGGGTTTTATCGTCACATTATTTAAAAGCAGGGTACTGATTTCTGCTTTTTCGACTTTTATATTTTTACGGGCATATACAGGCTTCTCTACAGCTATATCCTTGAGACTATTTTCGATGGCCTCATTTACAGCTTCCTGTTCTTTTATGAACTTTGTTATCATTTGTACAGCAGGATCAAATTCTTCGTAAAATAAAGCAATCAGATCCCCGGGTTGAGCATCCAGCATGGCTTTTTCAAGGGCTCCGGTTTCACTTAAAATAACCTCGATATTTTCTTTTTTATATCCCCCACCGATTATGCTCTCCTCGAAGATTGAAGCCACCTCTCCTTTTTTTCTGCCCCTTAAATCCCTGTCCTCCTTGATATATATCTTTTCAAAGGATCTTGCACATAGCTCTCCCACTTCTCTGATATTGGAATCCATTCTGTCTCCCGGCATTCCTACAATACCCACCAGACGTTTCGCCTTCATCCTCTGCATAAACCTTATAACCGCGGAATAGCCTGCTATATTATGACTGTAATCTATCATAACTTTGAAGCTTCCCAAGTCGAAAATGTTAAATCTTCCCGGATTCAGTTCCACATTTGGCCTGAAGGTGCTCATACCCTTTTTGATTATATCCATAGGGATGTTAAGGCCGGTAAGTGCAGACATTGCAGCCAATGAGTTCTCAATATTGCAATCCACCAGTCCGCCAATTGTTATGGGTATTTCATCAAGCCCCATAATTGGTACCCTTCTTCCCTCCTTTACTACCCATACATAGTTATCTTTTACGTATAGCGCAATATTTTCGGGGTTCTTACAATGCTTCTTTAATAATTGATTTGAGCCGGTTCTGCTAAAAAGTATGACTTTGCTTCTTACTCTGCCCAGCACGTAAGGGGTCATGCTGTCATCTGCATTCAGAACAGCATAACCTTCAGGCTTAACAGCTTCAATTACTAGTGCTTTTGTTTTTGCAAGGTCTTCAAGTGTATTAATACCATCTATACCCAGATGGTCATCGCTTATATTTACTAAAACAGCAACATCAGCCAGATCATAGCCAAGACCCTTTCTGATAATTCCTCCTCTGGCGGTTTCCAGCACTGCCGCCTCAACCTTTTTATTTGAAAGAATGATACCGGCGCTCACAGGCCCGGTAGTATCTCCCTTTTGTATGCATTCGTTCCCTACATAGATTCCACTTGTACATGTCATTCCAACTGTAAGTCCGGTCAATTGCATAGTATGTCTGATAAGTCTTGTGGTTGTGGTTTTACCGTTGGTGCCGGTGATGGCTACCACAGGAATGCTGGTGCTGCTGCTTTCGGGATACATCATGTCAAGAATGTCATCGGCCACATTTACAGGTTCACCTTCAGAGGGATGGAGGTGCATTCTCAGCCCAGGTGCCGCATTAACTTCAATTATTGCACCTGCATTCATATCTATAGGAATGGAAATATCCTCGATAGAAATATCTATGCCGGCAATATCCAGCCCTACAGCTCGGGCAGCAGCTATGGCATAATGTGCATTTTTAGGGTGAATGTCTTCTGTACAGTTTCGTGCCGTTCCGCCGGTACTTATATTTCCGTTTTGTCTGAGCTTTACTTTCTGTCCTGCTTCAGGAATACTCTTTGGTGTAAAACCTTGCACCTCGAGATATCTTAAGCATATTTCATCAATTTTTATATAGGTTAAAGGTTTCTCATGATCCTCTCCTCTTAACGGGTCCCGGTTTTTTAGCTCCACCAGTTCTTCTATTGTTCTTCTGCCGTCGCCGGTTATTTCAGGAGGTCTTCTTTCAGATACTGCACTTACACGTCCTCCTACTACAAGAACCCTGTAGTCCTTCCCATTTATTTGTCTCTCCACAATTACCTTCCGGGAGTATTTTTTTGCTTCAACAAAGGCCTGCTCTATCTGATCGGATGAGAGAATATTTATGGTAACACCCTTTCCCTGATTTGAATCCAGGGGTTTTAAGACCAGTGGGAATCCAACCTTTGCAGCAGCTTCAAGTGCTTCTTCCGGTGTCTGGACAACAAAACCGTAGGGTACCGGAATATTGTTATCCATCAGTATTCTCTTTGTAAGTTGTTTATCAGAGACCATATCAACAGATATGCAGCTGGAACTGTCAGTCAGAGAAGCCTGTACCGTTCTGATATTCTTACCGTAACCCAACCTGAGTATGCTGCTGTTTCCAATCCTTTGGACAGGAATACCCCTCTTTACTGCTGCGCTGTATATGGCTTTTGTACTGGGTCCCATATCAGTTTCCAGAGATAGCCGTTTAAGACTGCTCAGTATATTTTTTATGTCAATATCGGTATCATAAGCAAAGGCCTTTACTATTTCTATGGCTTTTTTCCCGCATTCCACAGCTAAAGCTTCATTTATATACTCATATATAATATAGTATTTCGAAGATGTTCCGATCTGTCTTGTCTTTCCGTGGTTTACCTGATAACCCAGCCTGTTCTGAAGTCCAATAATCAGGTGTTCAGCCACATGTCCAATATAGGTTCCTTCTATCAACCGTTCTCCAAAGCCGCCAACATATCCTACTCCACAAGAGTGTTCTGCCAATTCCGGGAAATTATCAAGCAGTCTTTTATTAAAGCCCGGTATGTCTTTTGTAGGACCGGCCTCAAATGCACCAATATCTACAATCATTCTTACCACCGGTTTGTGACTATATATATTTCTACCTTGAAAGCAATAAATGCTTTGAATTTGCACCGTAAAAACCTCCTAATATGTTTACTATGCAACATGAATATAATTCATTTTGTTGGTATAGCGTTATGAATTTTTCTTTCGAATGCTCCTCTGGCCAAGATCGAAGCCATAGCCATTAGGCAGTACATGAATTGTAACGTTTGACAATGCTATGATATCCTCTGGGTTAAGTTCTGAAACATTGGAGTTTTGGATGGTCCGGCCATCAATGATTGTAACGCAGTTTGTTCCTACAACCTCAAAGGACGCGTTTGAATGTACCTTTATTGCTGTATCTTCATCAATTCCAATACCAAGAACAGAAGGATTCTGTGCTACTCCTACCAGAAGTCTGCCCAATCGCCCTCTCTGCTCAAAATGCTGGTCGATTATAACCTGTTCTAAAAGTCCCAATCCGGGTGACATTCCCAATGTACACTTTCTCGCAGCAGCATTACTTTTGCCGTCAACAATCATTACGCTGCTCATGGCTGAAGCTCCCGCACTGGTTCCTATAATTGGCACTCCTTTTCTGTAAAGTTCCATAAGAGTTGCAAAGGTTTTGGTACCGCCTAAAATACTTGTTATTCTAAGCTGATCTCCCCCCGTAAAAAAAACTCCTGCTGCACCCGATATTCTTTGTGCTACAGAGTTGTCATTTGCATCACTTCTATTATCAATATTTAATACATCTATGTCCTGCACTCCAAGCCTTGAGAATACTGCTCTGTACTCCTCGCCAACCTCCTGTGGCTTCTGTGTTGCAGTTGTCAACACAGTTATTTTGGATTCTTTTCCACCGCACATTTCTATGGCATGCTTGAGAACGCTGCTTTGACCCCACTTATCCTCTGCACCCCCAATAATAAATAAATTTCCATTAACAAGCTCACTCATTATTTTCCTCCAATTTTATAGCCAGATTAATTTTTTTATATATTTAATACATCTCTGGCTAAACTAAGAAGTCTGGTGCTAAATGCAAGACCCAATCCCATAAGAACTATTGATGCAACTACAAGATAAACTCCCAGCCGGCTTTTGTTGTTTTTTGTAGCGAGAATTCCTGAGATAACACCAACCATCCCCAAAACAAAGGGATAAAAGAATAATGACAAAATAGCAGACAGCCATCCCATAAAAAGAAATAATACTCTTTTTACAGTTTCATAATGATTCGTAATTCCCTGAACATTATCCATAATATACTCCTTGCAAAACACTAACATATTATTGTTGTTTCTGTTTCATAGCGTATTATTTACAGAATATACAGTTAATATTCACAACACCATTTACTGTCGAAGTCCACGCCTTTAGGTGAATTCAGCTTTTAAGCAAATAATGATTTCTTCTGGAAATCTTAAGAAAAAACATTTTTTTGCAAGTTAAAATTCTTGAACCTTCATTATCATAAAAATGGCTTGCATAAATTATATAAAAAGACTGCAGCCAAAGAAAAAATCATAAAGCTGCCACTATATTGATATATGGGTTCTTATGTGAGAAAATAAGAGCTTAAAGATAAGAAATACATACATATAAGGTGGGAATTTTTAATGGTTCATAATAGCAATAAGAAGTTATTTGCTGTAATCGCGATAGTTATTACGGTAATATTTTGGGGATATTCCTTTGTAAGTACTAAAATTCTGCTTAGGGATCTACCTCCCATCACAATTGCTTTTTTCCGGCAATTGATTGCTGCTGCTGCCCTTTTAATCCTTCTCCATGTTAAAAAGTTATTTGTGAAAATGCCAGTAAAAGATATGCTGCTATTATTTGCTTCCGCTTTTTTCGGCATTGTTTTATATTTCATATTTGAAAATATGGGCTTAAAGTATACTACTGCATCCAATGGATCAATAATTGTTGCCGCAGTGCCTATCTTTACACTCATCACAGAATCCTTATTCTATAAATTCAAAATAACCTCAAGAGTTATCATCTGTGTAATTATTTCAATAGTTGGAGTATTTCTGGTTATATTTGAAAAGGGTCTGGATTTTTCCACAGGCTATACAAAAGGCAACCTGCTGATGATAGGAGCAATGGTTGCCTGGGTTATTTATACTATCGTCTGCAAAAGCCTTAACGGAAAATATAAAGGCATTGTTATTACTACCTACCAGATGGTGGCGGCATCCATCCTTTTCATACCTTTTATTATTCCCGAAATTAAGCATTGGAAAGTTATACCCGTTTACTCGGCGGTAAACCTTCTGTATCTGGCTCTATTCTGTTCAGCTTTGGCTTATTACCTGTATAATGTTGCTGTCAACAGTCTTGGAGCAACTGTTTCATCAATGTTCCTGAACCTGATCCCGGTAGTATCCATTATAGGTGGAGTACTGGTGTTGAAGGAATCGGTTTCCTTCATACAAATCGGAGGAATGCTATTAATTATGCTGAGCCTTGTTTTTATAAGAGGACGGGAGAAAAGCACCGATTAGCAAAGACCGATCAGTACCTCATACTTGTTCAGCTCCAGCCCATCAGAAATACATATTTGCTCATCTGATCTGTGAGTACCCAGCAGTACCTTTAAATCATTTCTGATATGACTGCTTAAATTTATATTTACTCTGCTTTCTGTAAAGTTAAGCAGTATAATCAGTTTCTGATTGGAAGTTTGATTAACAGCTTCCCTCTGGAATACCAGAACCCCGGGAAGATATTCCTGATAAAACTTTATATCTCCCGATTGCATAGGGACGCTCTGTTTTCTGAGCCATATGAGTTTTTTATAAAAGTTCAGCAACGAGTCGGGATCAGCCTCCTGAACCGAGACATTATTACTCTTGAAGTTACTGTCAACAGGCAGCCAGGGCTTGACACCGGAAAACCCGGAATTAGCAGAGGAATCCCACTGCATGGGAGTTCTGGCCATATCACGGCAGAACCTTTTAAGAGGATATGTCCTGTAACTTAACGGGTCCTTCATATCCTTCCTCCTCAGTCTGCCTCCGGTCATTCCCAACTCTTCTCCATAATAAATGAAGGGAGTTCCCCTGAGAGTCATAAGCAAGGCTGCCGCTACCTTACACCTTGCAGTAGTGTCTTCTCCCTTTCTGTATCTGTAGCTGTGGCGAAGGTTATCATGATTGCTGAAGGTAAAATTCGGCCATGACTCTCCTTTAAGGCTGTCATACCACTTTATTATGGAGTCATATATTTTGTCAGCCCTCCAGGGCTGAAATAAAAAATTGAAGTTAAATGCCATATGCAACGCGTCAGTTCCGTCACCGCAGTATTCCGATGCAAGCTCAGCATTATCTGTAAATACCTCTCCAACCATCATACGCTCATGATATGAGTCGGTAATTTTTCTCAAATCACGACAGATTTCTATTGTTTCGGGTCTGTTTCTGTCATAGATATGTTTTTGCAAATCAATACTTTTTAATGAATACGGATTACTTCTGAATTGGTCATCTTTTATAAACCAGTTGATAACATCCAGTCTGAAACCATCAACTCCAATATCCAGCCAGTATCTGGCCAGATCATACATCTCTTCCCTCAGTTCCTGATTACGCCAGTTCAGCTCTGGCTGGTGCCGGGTAAATGTACCCAGGTAGAATTGCTTCCTGTCAGGATCATACCACCAGGCATTCTTCAGTTCAAACTGTGCAAACCAGTTATTTGGACGTTTTCCACGTATTATTTCTCCATCTTCCCCGGTCTTGGCATTTTTTCCTGAATGCCAGATATACCAGTCAGCTTTGGTATTGTCTCTGCTCAGCCTGGATTCAATAAACCAGGGATGCTGATCTGAGGTATGATTCAGCACCATATCAATTATTATATGTATATTACGTTTATGTGCCTCCGACAAAAGCTCTTTGAAATCCTCAATTGTGCCGAACATGCTGTCGATATCACGATAGTCGGAAATATCATATCCAAAATCCTTCATCGGTGATTTGAAAAAGGGTGAAATCCATATGGCATCTACTCCAAGTGAATTTGGAGTTCCGTCGTTAAGGTAATCGAGCTTTTGGGTTATCCCCTTAAGATCTCCGATTCCGTCACCATTTGAGTCCATGAAACTTCTGGGATATATCTGATATATCACACCGTTTTTCCACCACATATAAAGTCTCTCCCTGAATATATAAGTATTATTTACAAAACTATCTTGTAATGGAGTTATTCTACACCTGTTTCCAAACTCCTTTATGCCGGTAAAGACAATTACAAATATATTTCCTAAGCAAAATAAAAAGGTAACTTATTTGTAAAATAGACTTTACTGCTATACTTTGAAAACGCACATGGCCAATTAACCTCCTTTATTCGCCTTATAGCAATAAAGGAATATTTTCATTACATTTTGCTGCCGCTATGCGGCTCATGGAGGTTAATAGAGTGAAAAAATTTATTAGTATACTGGTACTCAGCATATTTTTTGCAGGCTGCAGTACAGTATCCCAGCCCATTATCACAGACGATCAGACTCAGCTGGAATCACTCTCTCAGAGTTCCTCTGCCCAAAACCGAAGTATACAAACCACTCCGGGTAATACAGATAATGTCCTGAATCAATCCTTATATAACAATAATCCAAGAGCTTCCATATCAGATGAAATTGATTATAAAAATAATTTATCAGATGTTAATAATCTGGAATAT
>JAQSXC010000325.1 GCA_029266335.1 Eubacterium sp.
GTACCCTGGTATATTTTAATAACTCAGTATCTGAGAATTCAGGATACAATTTGGGTTTTGTTTGTACCATACCTTATAAACCCATGGTACATGCTGTTGCTGAAAAAGTTTTTCAGCACAATCCCGGAATCATTGATAGAGTCTGCCAAGATTGATGGAGCAAAGGATTTTTATATATTTGTAAAAATTGCACTTCCTCTGTCTCTTCCGGCATTGGCTACAATAGGCCTGTTTTACAGTTTGTTTTTCTGGAATGACTGGTGGCTTGGTTTGCTCTTTATAAATGACAGACATCTTCAGCCATTGCAGTTACTTCTCAGAGCGTTGGTATCAAATCTATCCTCGGAGGTACAGGCACTTAATCCCAACGCTAAACAGGGTATAGTACCTCCTGCATATTCGGTACGAATGGCAACAAGCCTTGTTACAATCGGCCCTATTGTGTTGTTTTACCCATTTGTCCAGAAATATTTTGTAAAAGGCTTGACTGTGGGAGCAGTTAAAGGTTAGTGGCCTGTAACACCTGAAACCTAGTGGCTATTTCCGGAAATCCGGTTAGCATATAAAAAAATTCAAGGGGGAATTTTAAATGATCAAAAAGTTAATTTGTTTGGTGGTTGCAGCTGGTATGCTGGTATCAACAGTTACTGCCTGCGGTTCAAATTCAGGTACCTCGGCATCAACAAGTTCTGCAGCCGGTACTGCAGCTGTCAGCTCAGGCGAAGCAACATCCGGTTCCGACACTTTGACACCGTATTCACTTTCAGCTTTATTGCCCGGAGATACTCCTCTTCAATTGGATGAAGTATTGGCAGAAGCTAATAAGAAGTTAAAAGATGATCTTAATGTAACGTTGGGCATTACCTTTGCATCCTGGAGCGATTTTCCCAACAAAACACAGGTTATGATTGCAGCCGGAGATCAGACAGATCTGATTTTTGATGCACCGTGGATGCATTTGTCACAGATGATTTCAAAGGGAGCATATCTGGATTTGGAGCCAATATTAAACAAATCAGGTCAGGATCTAATAAAGGCATTTCCAAAACAAATGATTGATGCTAACCGGCAAAACGGCAAAATAATGGGTATTCCTTTGGGAGATGTATTATCCAGTCAGCATGGTATATGGATACGTGGGGATCTTAGGGAAAAATACGGAATGGCTCCCATTGAAACTATTGATCAATACGAACAGTATTTAACAAAAGTAAAAGAAAATGAAAAGGGCATGATTCCTTTAACCTGGGCCGGTTCCTACTGCATTGGCAGCAACGGTTTTTACGATGTGGGATATGATGTTTCATTGTTTAGCGGGAATAACGCTGAAGTAGATATTTTTGCAACAGGTGATAAAGTTGAAGATATAGTACCTATATACGAGAATCCACATGTATTGGATTGGATAAAGCTGGTAAGAAAATGGTATACATCCGGATTGATTGAAAAGGATCAAATGACACAAAAGGATGAGATGGGTGCATTTAAGTCCGGTAAGGTAGCATCCACAAAAGGAGATTATATTGTCGGTACCATATCAAATCAGATATCTGCAATAATACCGGGTGCAAAAGTTGAGTTTGTAAATTTTGAAGGAAAAAATAATAAACATGTAACAAATTTTGCACAATGGAACTTTATTTGTGTAAATGCAAATTCAAAAGATTCCGACAGGGCAGTTAAATTCTTAAATTGGATGTATCAGGATCAGGCAAATTACGATATATTGAGATATGGAATCAAGGACACAAACTGGGTAGATACAGGTGATAAGACTTATGATCTGCCAAAGGGAGTAGATGCATCAAAGAATTATAACTTCCCCGGCTACGATCTTATGTGGAATCCAACCTTCGAAAGAACTTTAGCCACTTCATCCGATGATGATAAGTTTTATTATAAAAAGCTGAGAGATCCAAATCAGCTTATTGCCTCAAAGTTAATGGGCTTCACTCCAAATCTTGACCCAATCAAAAATGAAATAGCTAAGGTGTACGCAATTTGGCCTTCAACCATGCTGCCAATTTTAAATGGTTCAATAGATATTTCTGAACTGCCAAAGGCTCAGAAAAAACTGGAAGATGCAGGATATCTGAAAATTGTAGCAGAAGCTAAAAAACAAGTTGATGAATTTCTGGTTTCCAAGAAATAAAAATAATAATAAGTAAACATTCCAGGATTTATTACAAAATTCCAAAAGTAGGTTCATTGCCCTGGACTTGCTTTTGGATTTTGTGCGCGTATAGAATTTATAGCTTTTTAATTGCAATATGTATAAACATCTAATCCACTTTATGCAAATAAATATTTTACAAGAACTGTAAGTTCTTTTGAATCAATGTGTTATAAGTAAAAAAACATCTGGCATTGTTAACATAATCTTGCTATGATAAAAAAGTCAATTACTATTGCTGAGAGCCGATAGTTGCAACCGTAATTGACTTTATGAGGTTAACTCTAATAATGTAGAATAGGGTGAATATAATGTTGAAAATGTTTAAAATGAGGAGTTCGTTTACCAAATTATTTTATTCATTGATTATTCTGTTATCCATAATACTTTTGACTAGTTCTCTGGTATTTTATGATAACTATGAAAAACAAACCATACGTCAGGCAAGTGCCTCATCAAAGCAGATCCTTACTCAAACTGCATTAGCTGTAGACTTTGTCTGGGACTTATCCAGTAACCATCTTTATGATTTGTACGGAGATGGAGATGTATATAATTGTATTTACAGTAAAAATGTTACTCCTACTGAAGCAATAAATGCAAGCTTAAAAATAACAAAAGCCATATCTAACAGCAAGTTTTTGGAATCTGTTTATTTGTATAACGGAAGTATGCAAAAGGTCTTTTCTACCAAAGGAAGTACCTCATCCGCAGAAGAATTTTATGATAAGGACATATTAAAGCTTCTGAACAATGAAGAGGAAATGAAACCGCTTCATTTTATTCCTCGAAAGGTAAAGTATAATATAAACGGTGTTGAAATTAACGATAACCTGCTTACCTTGATTTCAAGTGAAGCCCCGGATGAAAACGGAAATCTGGAGGGTGCTTTGATAATAAATGTCAAGGAGGGCTATATCCGGAATATTCTGAAATCACTGATACCATTTTCGGATGATGTCACTATGCT
>JAQSXC010000110.1 GCA_029266335.1 Eubacterium sp.
TGTCAAATGTTAACAGGGAGAACTATTCCGAAGGTGAGCTTGATATAAAGCTGCTTTACGTGGCAATGACCAGACCCCTGCACAAACTTTTTATATACTATGTGGGAGAAAAGTCAAAATTACTTGAATAAAAGAAAATATGGTATAAAAGGTACGAGATTACTGGAGTAATAGCTAACTTGCTTATAATATTAAGAAAATCGACAAGTAACGAAGGTATTTTTTTAGCAGACCAAAAAAATCATTGAATTGGATGTATAACAATTCAATGATTTTTAGGTTGCTGCTATTTTTATGTGTTCATACTGTAGTGCAATTTATAATTTATTTGCTGCAATTTTTTATTTTTTGGTGCGGAAGTACTGTTAAAACGTTAAGCATATATACTATATAAGATTATACCTCTTCAGTATTTTTGCTGCTCCGAGCAGCAATTTTGGCGGCTCTGGCCTCTTTCTTAGTCATTTTCGGTGCTTTCTTGGCACTGCCCTTATTCCCACTTTTCGAAAACCAACTCACTGGAAAATCAGGTTTATAGTTTAATTATTCCTAGTATTTCCACACATTTCTATATTAATACCAATTTGTTGGGATTTTTCAGTTCTGTTTTCAATAGAAATACCGGTTATGCCAGGGTTTGTTAGAAAAAGTTAACAATTTATAATAATTGCATAAAATTGCCTTTATATGGAATTAACATATCTCTTGTATAACTAGTATATAAACTATTTTTACGAGAAAGAGGAGTGATTCCATGAGCACATTAAAAAAGGTAGTATCATTGATGTTAGTGCTTACACTTACATTAACATTTTGTATGGCGGCATTTGCAGCTGAAAGCGGCATAACGCTCAATCTTGATGGAAAGAAGGTAGCTGCAAGTGTAAAGCCTGTTGATAGAAGTGGAGTAATTTATGTTCCTGTAAAAACTGTCGCTGAAACAATCGGCGGATCAGCAACTCTGAGCGGAGATAAAAAAAGTCTTACCCTTAAGACATCTTCGTATACTACAGTTTTAACAAGCGCCTCAAAGAAAATAACTGTAAATGGTACTGCAAAGAATCTTTCAAAGGAAGTTATTTCAATGAGAGGAACCTTTATGATATCTCTTGGAGATCTAAATACAGCAATAGGTGTCAGCGGAACCTATGATAAAAGCTCGAAGGCAGTTAAACTTAAATACTTTACAGACATGACCGGTACTTTGAAGATAGGTGGTTCTACAACCATTCAGCAGTATTCCCAGAGCGTAGCAAACAAACTTACAGGCATGAATAAAGGTTTATCAATAGCTGTAACAGGCGGAGGTTCAGGAGCAGGAATAAGCGGTGCTGCTGATGGTACATTAAATATCGGTAATGCTTCAAGAGATCTGAAGGATGCAGAGAAAAAGGATAATCCTACACTGAAAAGCTTTACTTTCGGAAAAGATGCAATCTGTATCATAGTTAACAAGGATAACACTGTTAAAGCATTAAAGAAAGATCAGGTAATAAAAATATTTACAGGTGAAATTACAAACTGGAAGGATGTTGGAGGAAGTGATGCCCCAATACTCCTGCAAACCCGTGAAGAGGGCTCAGGTACACTTGACGGTATGATGTCTCTGGCTTTAGGAGGAGAAACAATAGCCAAGACAGCTACACCTTCAAGCTCGAATCAGCTTATGGCTCAGGCAGTTAAAGGAAATAAAAATGCAATTGGTTTTATTTCCATGGGTTATGTTTCAGAAGGAGTCAAATCGTGCACTATTGATGGAATTACAGCTACACCTGCAAATGGTTTAACCGGTAAATACCCATATGTAAGAAATCTTAATGTTGTTACAAAGGGTGCTCCAGCTGATCTGGCCGGCAAGTACATAGACTTCATGAAGACTGCAGAAGGTCAGAAGATGCTTTCAGAAGAGGCTTACCTGCCATTGAATTTTAAAGATTAAAAAATGTCAGTATCAAGCAAAAGCTGGGAGACCTCTCCCTGGCTTTTGCTTTTTGCGATATAACGAACCCGATCAGCTTATAAAATACTTAGCTTAAATTAAAGGGGTGTAATACTTGGAAGAAAATTTTGTGATAAAACAGGCCATTTCACGTAAGAGAGCAAAGCCGTCATTTTCTTACGTAAGGGACAGTATATGTGAGGGTGGAGTAATGCTTCTTACAATATGCAGCTCTCTGGTAGTAATATTTATATTTGGATTTATTCTGATAAAAGCCTGGCAGGTCCTGAAGGTAAATGGTCTGGACTTTATAATAACCAAGGGTTTTGATACCCAGATAACCAAAGCCTATCACGCTGATGCTGCCCATCCTTATTGGAAATTCGGTGCTGCAGGTCTTATTATGGGAAGTATGGCAACAACTGTTGGTGCATTGGTTATAGCGCTCCCTCTAGGTCTGGGTACTGCAATCGTAATAACCGAACTTGCGCCGAACTGGATTAAAAAGCTGCTGCAATCTGTGGTCAGATTGCTGGCATCAATACCTTCCATAATTTATGGACTCATAGGACTTCTGGTTATAGTGCCTTTCATAACTAAAAATCTTATAACTGTGGAGATGCAGGTAAAATATATAAAATATTTTCAGATAGATGGAAAGAGTCTTTTAGCCGGCATTCTGGTACTTAGTATTATGATTGTACCCATAATAATCAACCTTAGCGTAGATGCAATAAACGCTGTACCGAAAAAATACAAAGAAGCTTCTATGGCATTGGGAATATCCCACTGGAGGACAATTGTAAAAGTAATAATACCGGCTGCGAAATCAGGTATACTGGCAGGTATTATTCTGGCGGTAGGAAGAGCTATAGGAGAAGCTGTTGCCCTGTCCATGGTCGGAGGAGGAATCGGGAACATACCTGATCCTTCAAATGGCTTTGTTTTCTTCCTCACACCTGTCCTGACCCTGGCTTCGGCAATTGTAAACAAGTCTGAAGCAATGTCGGTGCCTACTATCAATTCAGCACTTTTTGCATGCGGTGTAGCTTTGCTGATTTCCTGTGTTACCCTTAGCGTTTTTACTAAAGTAATAGAATACATTATAGCAAGGAGGGAGGGTATTGGATAGAAAGAAAGCAAGAGATTATTCGGGACTGTTTCTGTCCTGGCTTTCGTCAAGCCTGACCATTGCCGCATGCCTGGGAATCGTACTATATCTGTTCTTGAACGGCTTCAAGGAAATCAGCTGGAGTTTTTTAACCAGCGAACCGGCATCTTCTTTTACCAGCCCCACCGGCGGAGGAATAAGTACGCCTGTTGTAGGAACCCTGGTATTGACCTTTATAGGCATAATAGTGGCATTTCCCTGGGCGTTGGCCACAGCAATATATCTGGCTGAGTACTCGAATAAACGTGGGTTTTCATCGGTGCTCAGAGTCGGAATAGATGTTCTTGCGGGAGTACCTACCATTGTTATCGCAATATTTGGCGCTGCTCTGTTTTCAAGTCCCAAGCTGGGTTTCCTGAGTTCAATGGTGGTTAATGGAGATGAAGCTGGTAAAGCCTTTGGAAGGTCTTTTCTGGTGGCTGGCCTGACAATGGCCATTATGGTACTTCCCTTTGTTATTAAAACCTGTGAAGAGGCACTGCTGGCCGTACCTGATACATACAGGGAGGCATCGCTGGCAATGGGGGCCAGCAAATGGCATACCATAACAAAGATAATTCTTCCGGCAGCCAATAACGGAATTGTAACCAGTGTAATACTTGGTATTGGAAGAATTATCGGAGATACGGCAATTGTTTGGCTTACTCTGGGAGGAACCTTGCAAATGACAGGACTCCAACCCTGGTGGAAACCTGAGAACTGGTTAAGTACATTAAAAAATACCGGTTCAACTCTCACCTCATATATTTACTATACATCTCCAGCAGGTGAGGGAAATATGGCTGAAAAGGCGTTTGGAGCCTCTTTTGTCCTGATAATAATTATTATTCTGCTTAATCTTATTACCAGTTTGATAGCAAGAACTAAAAGAATAAAAGAGGAGGTTTGATCATGGCCCAGGCTGTATTAATTGATACTAAGAATATCAGCAGCAGAATGACTGAGGAACAATTTGCAATGCCTGTAATAGTTGCCGAAAGGTTTAATGCCTGGTACGGCAAAAATCAGGCTTTAAAGGATGTTGACCTAAGTATCTGCAAAAATAGGATAACAGCTTTTATTGGACCTTCAGGATGTGGAAAGACAACCTTTCTGAAGTCTATTAACAAAATGAATCTCCTTGTAAAGGATTTCAGGGTTGAGGGCTCTCTGAAACTGGACGGAACAGAACTTTATGAATCAAACAAACACGATATGAATATACGAAGGCGGGTGGGAATGGTTTTCCAGCAGCCCAATCCTTTTCCAAAAACCATATATTCAAATATGAAGCTTCCAATTATTGAGAATAAGCCCGGTTTAAGAAAGAATCAGATTAATGACCTTATAGAAGAGAAGCTTAAGGATGCTTTCCTGTTTGATGAAGTGAAGGACAGAATGCATAAGTCAGCCATGAGGCTGTCCGGAGGACAGCAGCAGCGTTTATGCATTGCAAGAACACTTACACTTGAGCCTGAGGTGATTCTCTTTGATGAACCCTGTTCGGCACTCGACCCCATATCAACTGCCAGGATTGAGGATATGCTTCTCAAGCTGAAGGAGAAATATACTATTGTCATAGTTACTCATAATCTGCAGCAGGCAAGCAGAATAGCAGATCATGTTGCTTTCTTCTACAAGGGCAGAATCGAGGAGCAGGGAACTGCAGCAGATATTTTCATTAATCCCGTCAATAAACTTACCCAGGATTATGTTACCGGGGCAATTTAAGAATAATGAGCGCAAGAGAACATATCAAAAGACTTGATCCGTATACTGTAAAGCTAACGGATCAAGTCTTTTGGTACTACATATATATTTATTTTTGAGAATTGTTATTGTAATTCAACTGTTTTCTTTGAAGCCTTACCTTCAGGAATAGCCATCAAGGCAGGTATAGTAGCCGGCAACAGTACAAAAGCTAACAGGAATAGTCCGATTACAACACATATTGCCAATTCCATCAATACTATTATTCCTGAAGGATACAGTGTAGCAAAGGTTCCCGCAAGAATTACCGCAGCCGAAATTACAACTCCGCCGATGTTTTTTGCAGCTGTTACTACTGCAGCCTTTCTGGATAAATCAGGGTACTCCTTGTAACGCATCATGAAGAAAATACTGTAATCAACACCCAGGGCTGCTATCATAACAAACGAGAAGAAAGGTACATTCCAGGAAAGACCTTCCTGTGCACTTGTAAACAACAGTCTGGAGATAAAGGCTGTTGCCGATAAGGAAGCATAGTAGGCTGCCACAAGGGATAAAACTATATAGATCGGTGTCAGTAAATCCTTTATTACTATTATCAGGAGTATAAATATGGCTGCCAATACAATTATTTGTGTAAAGATTATGTCGTGGGTTGCAATATTCCGCAGATCATAAGAGGTCGAAGTAGGTCCGGCAATACCAAATTCTAAGGAATCAAGTCTGGTACCTTTCAGCTCATTTTCTACTGTAGTTCTAATATCGTCGATAAGAGCTATAGCTTCATCCGAATATGGTTCAGAGTCCAGGACTACTGTCAGCTTAGCCAGTTTTCTGTCTTCCGACATATACATATCAAGCATTTTTGTTATATCTGCTTTTTCAAAAGCCTCTTTTGGTATATAGAAGGTCTGAGTATTGGTAAGCTGAGTAAGGAAATCATTGCCCTTGTTTATACCCTCAGAGATAGCAATCAAACCGTCACTGCTCCTGGCAATTCCATCCTTCAAGGAGACCATACCGGTTCCGAGACTGTTCAGGCCAGTATTTAAAGCGTCCTGCCCAGCCTTTATTTTTTGAGCACCCGACTTCAGTTCAGCCATGCTGGCTATTACTCTTTTCTGACCTGCACTACCCTGCTTTAAGCCGTCAGATAGATCTTTTGCTCCTTTTTCAAGCTCATTTATTCCCAAAATCAGTTTGGATTGAGGCCCGGTATTCTCAGTTATTGTTTTAATAGCTTCCCGGAGCTGAGTAAGCCCTGCTGTAAGCTGGTCATAATTTGTATTTGCAGTGGTCAGCCCTGTAGAAAGGCTGTCTACAGAGGAACCCAGCTTACCTGTCATCACTTTAAGTGCTGCAACATCAGTATCATTCGGAAATTTGTCATCAATTTTATTAATGCTTGCCTGCATCATGGCTGAAAGCTGCTTAAGTTGTTCCACAGAGGCTGCCATATCTTTATAGCCCTTACCAAGGGATGTATAGCCATGATTTATTTCGTCCAGTTTTTCTGAAATGGTTTGAAGGCCGGTATTGACACTTGTTACTCCCGTCTTTAACTGCGTTATGCCTTCAGAAAGCTTGTCAGCTCCGGCTGCGCCACTGTCTATACCGTTGTTAAGCTTTACCAGTCCATCGGAAATTTGGGTAATACCTCCTTCAAGACTCTCTGTACCGGTTGATAAATCAGTAACCTTGGATAAGTCAGGTGTTGTTAAATTCGCTTTTATTTTATCCAACCCGTCTTTTACTTTTGATATACCGGCATTTGCATCGGAAAGTCCGTTAACAACCTGTTCGGTCTGACTGTTTGTATATAAATCCTTTATTTTCTCACCCTTTGGCTGAGTGGGGCCTGATACTGATTTTACACCATTGAGACCTTTTAATTTTTCAGTAAGATTGTCTAAGACAGCAAGAGCATCATTAGCTTCCATGGACTCTTTGCTTTCAATAACGATGGTAGTAGGCATGGCCTTTCCTGCTCCGAATTTTTCTTTAACTATATTAAAGCCCATTACCGACGGAGCATCCGCCTTCAAGTCCTTTATACTGTCAAAGGAAAGCTTGTGTGAATTAAATATAATAACCGGTATGAGAATAACTGCTACTATAATTAGTGAAATTACAGGATTCTTTATGGAAGCTGAAGTGATCTTCTCCCAGAGTTTGCTTTCCTTGTGGCCTGCCGAATGTCTGGAGGGCCAGAATAACTTTCCTGCAAGAATTTTCATCAGCAGCGGAGTCAGGGTCATTATTTCTATTAGAAGCACGGCAATACCGATGGCAACGGCATTGGCAGATCTGTAAACAGGAAATTGTACGAAGCTCAGGCTTGCAAAGCCCATAAAAACGGTAAGACCGCTGTATATGATTGTTTTACCGGCTGTTTTATAGCTTGTAACAATTGCTTCGTTGACGGATAAACCGTTACCCAATTCCTCTTTAAATCTGTTGAACAGCAGGATATGATAATCGGTACCAATGCCAAACAATACAAGGATCACAAACATCTGAGTAAAGCTGGTGATCTCAAAATTGAACTGATGGATAAGAATGCCTATAATACCCATTGAGGCGATATAGGATACTCCGACAGCCAGCAGGGATACCAGAGGCGTAACAACCGACCGGAACATAAGAATAAGCACTACCAGAATAAATATGACAGTTATAAGTGCGCTTTTGTCCACGCCTTTTCCTACATCAGTCACATAGTCATTGATTATGGCCAAATCCCCTGTGATATAATGATTTACCGTTATATCTCTGGTTGAATTATAAAAATCATTAATGACAGTTTTGTTATCTTTTGTTCCTTTATCAAAACTAACCTGTACCAGAACTGTGGTATTATCCTTTGAAACCAGTTGGTCCTTAGCTTCAGGAGTACCGAAAGGATCCAAAATATTGGTTATTTGCAGCTTTTCCTTATTTTCAGTCAGTTTGGCGATACCGGTTTCTATATCTTTGGTTTCTTCGTCAGTCAGTTTTTTTTCATCATAAAAAACCAGTAACAGGGTGTCACCTTTTGAGGTACCCATTTTGTTGAGCATCTTTGATGCTGTTTTTGATGGTGCGTCAGCAGGTATTGTTGCTTCGCCCTTTTGATTGACTATTTGTTTCAAATCCGGTTGGTTTATAGTGAAAAGGACTGTAATTACAAGCCACATCGCCAATAAAAACCAGCTGTATTTTAAAATTTTGCGCAATTTCGACCACCTCCAATTTTAATGTACACATGTCAAATTATAGACATGTGTACATTATAAATTAGATGTTGAATATTATTCAATCGTTAATATATAATAAAAGTGTCGAATACTAGACAGTTTTTGATGATGTGTTGAATATTTAAGAAAAGAGGACAACCTATGAGTTCAAAACCCGTGGACAGAAGAGTCCGGAGAACGAAGAAACTTCTACTACAGGGCTTGACAATGCTGCTGAAGGAGAAAAAGGTAAACAAGATTACTGTAAAAGAACTTACTGAACTGGTAGATGTCAATCGAGCCACCTTTTATTTATATTACAAGGATATATTCGATATGGTTGATAAGGTTCAGGATGAAATATTTGATCATTTTTATGAAGAACTGAAAAATTTTATTAATACTGGAATAGATAAATATAAAGCACTTTCATTCTTTGCTTTCATTTTCAATTATGTCAAGGAATATGCCGACATGCTTAAGATACTGCTTGGGCCGGATGGGGATTACTCTTTTGTTGAAAAACTGAAGCTTGCCATTAAGACGACTCTGCCGCCAATTGATGATGAGATATTTAAAAGTCAGTATTTCATACCTTTTACAGTGTCAGGCTGTATCGGAGTTATTCAGCAGTGGCTGGAGGAGGATATGGCAACTTCCCCTGAGGATATGGCAAAGCTTATGGTTGAAATGCTTGTTGCAGCCAGATTTTCAGATGAACTGTGTCAGCACAAATGATATGTATACCTAATAATGTGAATAACACCCCTGCTGCCTCAAACCGAGTGCGACAGGGGTGTTAAATCTTAATAAACCGGGTATTAATTCAGCGCTGATAGCTGCTCTGCATAATCCTTGTCGGCTAGAGGGACATAACCTGCTTCTGTTACTATTTTTGAGGCATTTTCCATATAGTATTTTATAAATGCCTTTACTTCTGTCCTTTGAAGGGCAGCATTAGAAACATAAAGGTACATAGGGCTTGACAGATGCTGATATTTTCCATTCTTAATACTGTCTATGTCCGGAGTTACAGGGCCTGAACCAAAGTCAACCTTCAGGGCTTTAATACTGCTCTTTGAATTAAAGTAGTTTGCAAAGCCTGTCAGACCGATAGCTGTATTGTCTCCCTCAATGCTTTTTACCAGTTCCTTGTCGGAATTGACTTCTGTGTATACACCTATTTGGCTGTCGTTGGTTTTCAGAATGTTTTTTGTGAAAAATTCTATCAGTCCTGTATTTGCTTTGGGACCGAATACCATCAGATCATTTTCAGGCCAGTTTGGATTTACTTCCTTCCAGGTAATCAGGGAACTTCCCGGCTCCCAGATTGCTTTTAACTCATTGGAAGAAATAGTATCAACAGGATTGTCCTTGTTTACAACAACAACAACTCCATCGTATGCAACTTTAAATTCTGTATAGGCCAGGCCTTTTGCTTTGGCTTCATTTGACTCTGAACTGCTTAGCTGTCTTGAAGTATTACATATATCGAGCTGTTGGTTCAGAAATTTCGTTATTCCTTCTTCAGTGCCTGACAAAGCCGTCTTTATTGTCATCCCGGGACAGGCTTTTCTGAATTGCTCGGCAATTTTATCTGAAATAGCTGACATAAGAGCAGAACCGTCAATGCTTATTGAACCTTTTAAATCTTCAGTGATCTTAATTTCAGATAAAG
Source organism: Eubacterium sp. (assembly GCA_029266335.1). Taxonomy (GTDB): domain Bacteria; phylum Bacillota; class Clostridia; order Acetivibrionales; family DSM-1351; genus Ruminiclostridium. The sequence continues at coordinate 9,693 of JAQSXC010000110.1, forward strand.
AGGCGGAAGTACTGTCAGCTATGGACAATTGCTTTGATACCTCTACATCTTCCGCTTTGGAAGTTGTTGCTGCAGCTGATGTTGATGCCATTTGTGCAGCATCATCGAAATCATCCTCTATTGATGAATCCCTGCAGCCTGTAAAAGCCAGAAGCATTAAAAGAGTTGCTGAAGCGATAATAACCTTATTAATAATGGTTCTTTTCATTTTTACTCCCATCCCGTGCTACAATACTCCGGCAATGCTGAATACCGGCACGAATTTATTTTTTTAATAGCTTGTGATTTCATTCTAATTTGGAGAGTTTAAGGAATCGTTATAACAGTGTTAATTTTTGTAAATTAAAATTCAGATTTTAATAAAAGAACATATCCCTGATAAATATAATGAATAAATTGTAAATTTAAATAAAAACAGGGCAAGTCTTACATGAAAGCTATTCCCTTTTTTTTAATATTGTGGTATGTTTTACTGGAATATAACAAAAGGCTTCAGGTATTACATATGACAGTAAAGAAATACATTAAAAGAGAGAATCTAATAGCTTTATGCTTTCTGGCACCAAGTCTTCTGGGTTTTTTAATATTTTTCCTGGCACCCTTTTTTGCAGGTATATACTATTCCTTCCTGGATAGCCCCATAAACGGTTCTTTTGTTGGGATTTCAAATTATTTGAGCCTGTTGAAAAACCGGATATTTTTAAAGGCTTTTACCAACACAATTATATTTACCGGTACCAGTGTTCCGTTAAATATGTTTTTCTCTTTATTTCTGGCAGTTCTTCTTAATAAAAAAATTTATGGGAGGAACATACTGCGTACCTTTTTTATATCTCCGCTTGTTGTCCCGGTAGCATCTATTGTTTTAATCTGGCAGGTGTTTTTTGATTACAACGGAGCTTTCAATTCGTTTCTGTCCCAATTCCACGTTGCATCCGTTGATTGGATGAATACTTCCTGGTCCAGAGTTGTGGTACTGATTGTATACCTATGGAAAAATATCGGCTATAATATGGTACTATTTCTGGCGGGGCTGCAAAATATTCCTGTTGAATACTATGAATCAGCACAGATAGACGGCGCAGGAGCACTCAAGAAATTTACAGGAATTACTCTGGTTTACCTTACACCTACATCCTTCTTTGTCTTTATTATGTCTATTATAAACTCATTTAAAGTTTTCAGAGAAACCTATCTGATAAGTGGAGATTATCCGCAGGATAGTATCTACATGCTTCAGCATTACATGAATAACATGTTCTCCTCACTGGATTACCAGAAGCTTACTTCAGCTGCATGTATTATGGCATTATTGATATACCTGCTGGTATTTAACCTGTTTGTTTTCGAAAGAAAAATCAGCAAAAACATTTAGCTGATTCACTGGAGGGAGAAATTTTGAGTACTAAAACATCTGTGAAAAAGTTCAAAGAAAAATATAAAACGTTAATATTGACAATGTTTATTACGCTGCTGGCGGTTGTATTTCTATTTCCATTGATCCTTACTGTTTCAAACTCGTTTATGGGCGAGGGGGAAATTGCAGAAAACTACAAGCCAATTACAAATGCATCAGAACAAAGCGGAGCTGCCGACAGGGAAAAGACATTTGTCAACCTTAAGCTAATACCTGATGAGGTGGTAGTAAAGCAGTACTATATTGTATTGCTTCAGAAAACAAAATTTCTTTATATGTTTTGGAATTCAATGGCTCTGGTATTACCTATAATAGTTGGCCAGATAATTGTAGCATCCATGGCTGCCTATGCCTTTGCAAAGATCAATTTCCGATGGCGTGAGCAATTGTTCTTCATATACATAATTACCATGCTTATGCCATTTCAGGTAACTTTGGTACCCAATTACATAGTAGCTGATAAATTGGGAATTCTGGACAATTATCTCTCAATAATATTTCCGGGGATATTCGGGACATTTGGGGTTTTTCTGCTGAGGCAATTTATGGAGTATATTCCTGATGGTTATTCCGAGGCAGCCAGAGTAGACGGTGCCGGGCATTTCAGAATTTTTCTTAAAATCATTATGCCTTTGTCGAAGTCTGGACTTGCCGCTCTCGCCATTCTTGTATTTATGGATAACTGGAATATGGTAGAACAGCCGGTAGTATTTCTTCAGGACAGGACCAAACATCCTCTTTCGGTTTTTCTGACAAGCATAAACCATGATGAAACGGGAATTGCTTTTGCTGCTTCGGTATTATACATGATGCCTATGCTGTTGATTTTTTTGTATGGAGAAAATTATCTCATTGAGGGTATACAACTTTCAGGAATAAAGGGTTAGTAGATTACGGGAGGATTTCGATATGAACATTGTTAACCAGGAAATAAATTTGAAGAGGAAAAAGTTAATAATTAAAATTTCGGCAGTTTTTCTAGGAGTTTTAGTTTTGCTTACATTCTTCTCCAATACTATAAATAATTTTTCCTTACCCAGGGTGAAGGTTGAAACTCCCAGCAGTGGTGCTTTAAACAAGGATATAATTGCAGAAGGTATTGTTGAGGAAAAGGAAACTGTCAAGGACTATGCTCAATCCGGCAGAAAAGTTCTTGAAGTGTATGTAAAAGCAGGAAGTAACGTTAAGAAGGGTTCGCCCATAATGATGTTGGATAAAGAGGGGCTTCAGGAACAATTGGACCAGGAGCTTCTGTTATTGGAAAAAGCAAAACTTTCTCTGGAGAAACTTGCAGATTCTTCCGAGGAAGACAATCTTTCAAGCTTGAAAAGAAGTATTAAGACAGCCGAAAATAAAATGCTGGCTGCCCAAAAGAATCTAGAAGAAACTAAATCCTTATATGATATCGGTGCTGAAGCAAAGGCCAGCCTGGACAAGGTGCAGGAGGAATACGACAGTGCCAGGGAAGAGTATGGATATAAACAGGAGGATTATAGCCTTGCACTAAAAAATCAGAGTAAGAAAACTGAAGACAAGAAAAGAGACATAAAAGATCGCCAGTTGGACGTGAAATTACAGGAATTGAAGGTTAACAAGATCAGCAAGGAATTGTCGGCTGATAGTATGATAATATCTCCCTGTGACGGTATTGTAAAAGAAATAGGCTTCGACAAAGGGTCTGTTACCAATACCAGTACAGCTTTGTACTCGATTATCGATACCTCCAAAGGATTTCAGTTCAGAGCGCCGGTAGATAAGGAGAGTATAAAGCCGGTAAAACTGGATGACAAGGTTGAGGTAACTTTTGAAACTGCCGAGGATAGAATAATTGAGGGAAAGGTACTTGAAATAAAGAATAGTCTTGATGGTACAGGTGATAAGAAGGACATAATAGTTGTAATTCCGCAGGAAGGCGTAAAAGGAGAAGAAAAAGGTAAAATGAGAGTGGCTGTAGCATCTAAAAACTATGAGTTCCTTGTACCGAATTCTGCTGTAGGAGAAAATGAAAAAGGAAAATTTGTATATGTTTTAAAGGAAAAGAAAGGTCCATTGGGAAATGAATATTTTATCCAACAGGCTGTGGTAACGGTAGATGATTACGATAATTTCAGAAGTGCCGTATTAAGCGGTTTAGAGGCCAATGAAAAGATAGTTGTTTCCAGCAGTAAAGAAACGCTTTACGATGGCTGTCGTGTCATGCTTGAAAGGTAGGGGATATTATTGAAAACTCAAATGACCTGGTTAATAATGTTTTTGGGCATTTTACTCATACTTGCAGGGATAGTGGCCGGCAAAACAGTTTCTTCATATGCAGTTGAAGTAAATGGACCTTTTGGAATGGGAAAGATCACAGCAACCCAAAAAAAGGTTGATTCCGAAAAAATGAAACCAATGACTGCAAGTGACATAGAAAGGTTGAAAAAAGCCATAAAGATAAGCGAGATAGCCTATACCTCTGAAAAAAAGTCATTTTTACAGGGAAACAGGAAAAGTATTGAGACAAATATCATGGGTACCAATACGGTTTATTCCAAATTCAGCAAAATACAGCTTGCCGGAGGAAGCTTTTTTACAGAAAGGGCTGAAAAGGAAAGCAGCCGGGTTGCAGTAATAGATCAAAAACTGGCGGTAAAGCTGTTTAACACAGTGGAGGCAGTGGGAAATGAAATCACAATTTTTGAAGAAAACTTCAGTGTAATAGGGGTGATTTCGACAGATTCATCAATAATAAACGGCCTGATTGACGATGGTATACCTGATATCTATATACCGGCAAGTACGTTTTTTGAGCTCAATAAAAATGCTGCCATCACACACATTGAGATAAAAAGCCCATTCAGTGATACTCTGGGAAACAATTCAAAACTTGTTATAAAGGGTATGGAGGCAATAAACAGGAATCCTGACAACTATAGTATAATTGATTTTAATATAGAACAAGCAGGCATTAATAATAGATCCGGCATATTAATATTCTTGTATGGGTTTATTACCATACTTTTGGCTGTATTTTATATAAAAAGAGAAATTTCCTCAATACTGGGCTTAATAATAAAAGAAGCTAAAATCGAATACTTTTCCGGTATTCTGAAGAAAAACCTGACAGTATTATCACTCCTTTTGGCAAAGACAATTGCTGTTGCAGGTTTTATAATACTTGTGTGGAATTTCATAAAATTCAACTGCTATATTCCTCCTGAATTAATACCGGCGGATCTGACAGATGTGGGTTATTTCAAGGAGCTGCTTCATAACACTATAATTAATGGTAACGCAAATCCGGCTTATACGGTTTCAAAATCTGTCAAGGTACTAAAAATTTCAGAGAAAATAACCAATGTTTCTTTCATTGCGAGTCTTTTTCCGGGTTTGGTTTTCTTTTATGCCGGTCTGAAGCAGGCAAGAGTGTTAAAAACAGATACATTTAAATTACTGCTGCAATTGGCAATTTTGTTTTTAGTAGCACTCTTTATTCTGGCAGGCACTGTTATTTATTTTAAGTTGCCTTTAATGCTCACCCTTTCATCCCTCACAGTAATATGGGTTTTTATATGTGCTAATAGTGTTAAACCTGAAGAGCCAAGTGAAAGGGAGGTGTATAGCAGTGTAAAT
>JAQSXC010000326.1 GCA_029266335.1 Eubacterium sp.
CGGTGGAAACTCAGGCGGAAGCAGCTCATCAACAGGCCAGAGCAACCAGAGTACTACAGCCGGAAAAACGGATATAGTAGTTAACGGACAAACTCAGACCGGTATGGCAAATGTACAGGTCAAAACTGAGGCAAACGGTCAAAAGGTTACCGTTGTGACTGTTAACTCTGAAAAAATGCTGGAAGTGATTGCAAAATCCGGTGAAAAGGCTCCTGAGATCATAATTCCCATAAATGGGCAGACGGGAACCTTTAAAAGTGAATTGAGGGGTGATGTAGTAAAGGGGCTTATTGAGAAAAAGGCTCTGGTCAGGATAAAAACTGAAAGTGCGCAGTATTCTTTGCCTGCAAGTGAATTAAACATACAGAAGGCAATGGAAAAGCTCGGTGCAGGTAAAGCAAAGCCTGAGGATATTAAGTTGAACCTTAACATAATAGCTCCCGATAATTCAAAGGCAGATACAATTGCCAAGGCAGCACAAAAGTATGGATTCCAGGCATTGGGGTCTCCCGTGACTTTCAAAGCCGAATTTGTGTATAACAATCAGTCTTTCCCGGTAAATCTGAGCTGGACTACAGGAAAATTACAACAGCTGTTGAAATTGCCGAGGATGGAGCCTTCAGACAGGTACCCACAAAGATTGTATCCAGGGATGGAAAATACTATGCTCAGATCAACAGTGCAACAAACGGTACATATGTACTTGTCTCCAATATAAAAGCATTTAATGATATGTCAGGACATTGGGCTGAAAGTATTGTAAACAATATGGGTTCCAGATTCATTATCAATGGCGTCGGGAATGACAAATTTAATCCCAACGGCAAAATTACAGGAGCGGAATTCACCGCAATAATAGTCAATGCACTTGGTCTTTCAGTTGATATTACCAGGATTGAAGGCGTAGGAGCAAGTGATCAAAAGTGGTATGCGCAATTTTTAGCTGCTGCGGAGGAATATGGCCTTTTTGCAGGAACAGACACTGTAAAGTCAAAGCCTATGGAAATAATAACCCGTGAACAGGCATTGACCATTATCAGCAATGCTATTGCCATATGTAACCAGAAGGTTGAGCTTTCTGAAGGTGAAGGCAGTCTGCTGAGTAAATTCAGCGACCAAAATAACATCTCTGATTGGGCAAGGGGTTCAATAGAAATATGTCTCAAGACCGGAATAGTGGTGGGACGCGGCAACGGAGAAATTGCACCTAAAGATAATCTTACAAGAGCAGAAACTGCTGCAATAATACAAAAATTTCTGCAGCAGATGGGATTGGTTGATAAATAAATTACAACTATAACTAGAAATCAGTTTACAAAATGCGGCAAGAATTAATAATCTTTGCCGCATTTTTGTAGGTTGGTTGTAAAGTCATATAAAGACTATGAAACACTTAAAATTATTCTAAAGCTTTTGTATTAATTCTTTTGATCAGATTCCAATAATTCCTCAATATTTTTCATGTATTGTTTATAAGCTTCCATATCTTCATCCTCATCAACTGCATACTTTCCGGAATTAACGGTAGCTTTGGTTTCCAACATTATATCCTTTGCTGTTTCCCCGTTATTATCAGTTAAGGAAACATCTGCATTATTTTCAACAAGCATTTTGATAAAATCATAAGTTTCTTTTTCATTACCGGGTCTAAAGCCACCGATATCACTGCATAAAAGCATTAGAAGGGTTCTGCCTTCCTTATCCTTAAAGTTTACATCATCATCGTTTTCCAATAAAGTCTTGGCACCTTCCATATTATAGCAGTATTTGTGTAAAGCACGCTGGCCATTGCTATTTATAATAGTTATGTCAGCCCCATGTTCAATTAAATAAGAAACATAATCGCTATCGGCAAATTCCGACAATATAAGAGCTGTATTACCCTCTGAATCCTGAGCGTTAACATTGGCACCATGCGTTATTAGTAATTTTGTCACTTCCAAATGGTGTGAGTAGGCGGCACTCATAAGAGCTGTAGTACCACTTGAAGTCTGAGCATTTATGTCGGCGCCACGCTCTAAAAGCAATTTTGTAATCTCAAAATCGCCGTTCCAGGCAGCACTAATCAGAGCAGTAGCATTTTTACGTGATTTTGTGTTTACATCTGCATTGTGCTGTAATAAAAGTTTAATCATTGCTTTATCATCATTTTCGCAGGCCACCACCAGCGGCACATATGATCCGGAATCGCTTTCCTGCCCTCTCTCATCAGGATTACTGCCTGATTCTAAAAGTCTTTGCACTTCTTTATAATCCTTCATATAAACGGCATATCCCAATGTACCATATGCTCTCTCTTTATTTTGAAGTTGAATCTTATCGAGTGTATTAATACCGGAAATTAACCCGACACACACTAATACAATTCCTCCATAGAAACCTAACCCTATAACAAGCGGGATGAACGGTAAAAATTTTACCTTACCGGGTTTCTTATTTTGTAACTTTTTCTTTCTATTAAATAATACAATCCACCAAACAATCGCGGCGACTATAAAAACACTCCCAATTGCAAAAAGTACGAAATTTATCGCTGCAAATAAAGCTGCAAAAACCATGATTTTCTCCTTAACTATTCTTATTAACCTTATTTATTTAAATATTTACTAGAAATATCAGCTACTGATTGTAATTTTTAGTCGGTCAACTATAGTTATCGTTATTTTCTTCTGGAAAATAAAGCATAGTTTTTGCTTTATTTAAACAAGTTATTGCTGGACAGGTTTTTTGTAAATGCAAAAATAAAAAATTCTTTGTTCTTCACATAATTGATCATGCAAAGCTGCTTGTTTAAAGAACCATGGTTATAGCAAACAGAGCAAGGTATTAATAGAATTATAATAGCGTGTAATCCCATCGTTTAAAATCACGTTCAAAACCGGGAGAGCTTATTTATAAATAGAAATCTCTCTTGAAATGTCGTTAACTCAGAGTAATACTAAGAATAAAGAATGCATTTAATACAATTAAGACTATTTAAGAATGCTGAGGAGGTAAATATGGATAAATGTTATGATGAATATATTACCAATTCAATAAATTGGGCAAAGGAACATTTGAATTCCACAGAATATTGTTATCATTGTTTAGCCTTTGTAGAAGATGCTTTGGAGCGAGGTAATAATATTGAAATCTTCGGAGGGGACACTGCCAAAGAATCTGCGGACTTATATGAAGCACAAAAATGTCCTGATGTGCCTCCGGAAGGAACCTTTGTTTTTTACGATTGTTTGGGTGTAATCAATGGTGAATATAAAAATTGGGGACATGTAGGGTTGTCTGTTGGAAATGGAGAAGTCATTCATGCTTGGGATAAAGTAAGAATTGATAACTACCTTGATGTAGAAAAGTTAATGACTGCTCCAGGGTGGGAAAAACCTAAATTCATTGGATGGGTGCCCCTTGAACGAATTATGATTGGGTTTCAACAAAAGATTTATTAGTTTTCCTGCAGCTTCTCTGAGTATCAGGCAGGCTTGTTTTATAAGGTGTAGTTGAACATTTGGCATGCTTTGAATAA
>JAQSXC010000327.1 GCA_029266335.1 Eubacterium sp.
GTCATATTTATTATCGATCCATGCTGTTAAAGCATTTCCGTTTGCCTTCAGTGTAAATTGACTGATGTCAATCCCGGAACTATTTATGTATCCGTTTACAGTATCACCATCACCGTAAGTTATTGTATCTCTCCACAAATTATTCTGAGTCTGAAGACCATAATATCTTTCAATGGTAATACTTTCAAGAGCCTCAATCCTGGTTTCAACGTCTATCTTGTTGCCTGATATAGTATAATCAATTGTTTCTTTCAATACAGGCCTGCCTTTGCCATCTATACTTTTGGTGTTGTAAGCCTGAACTAAATTAACAACAGTTATTCTAACTTTGTTGCAAATAATGATTTTATTTTCTTCAACTTTTATATCATCTGCAAATACTAAGAAGCTTATTGTCTTTGCAGTCGGTGTACCGGTTCCATCTCCATTGAAACCGTGCCAGCCACCTGTAAAAGCGGCCTGGTTAGAATTTCCATTCGTATTTGATTTGACTATGTATGGTCCAATCCAGTCAGTTTCGGACTTCATCAATACATCTTCCTTATTTTTTAGAACTTCCTCCAAACTATTTGTACTGGCGCCTCCAATGGAAATTTTGCTAATCCCAAAAATAGAGTTAACACCACCGGATTTAAAATCGATCCACATGCTTGAGCCGGTATCATACTTAAAAGCAACCCGAACCTGCCTGTTTGATGCATATACAATATTGCTTTCTGAAAAGTTATTTCCATGTATCCTTATTTGCGAACCCAAAACAAATTGAATTATTATCAAAAATCCTACTATTATGTATTTTAAATTTAATTGTTTGAATGTATGTTTTTGTAAGTTTCTTTTCATAGATGACCCGTAAGTTTTTTTAAAATTATACCATATAAAATAGAAGAACGCTGTCGTTATTTGTAAAAACTTGTTACAGAGTATGATTTTAATTGATGCACAATATACGCTTAATATACGCGACTGAATAATACAAAGCATGCACATCAGGAATAACTGTTGTTTTAAAATAATCGGGGGCATCTATGCTATAATTGAAACAAAAGGCTGAAAGTTATGATTATGCATGAAGGTATTAATAGAACCTCATTTACGCAAATCAGGGATTTATAATAAATTTAAGTTTATAGATCCATACAATAAAATGGATATAGTAAATCATTTGGAGATAGTTGGGGGTGATTAGGACGAAAGATAAAATAATAGTCTCCTGTGAAATGGAGGTTACACTGAAAATGATCGGTGGCAAATGCAAACCCTTAATATTGAATCACCTTATTGAAAACGGTACAAAACGTTATAATGAACTGCAAAGCTATGTGGGAAATATACCTAAAAAAACACTTACAATGCAGTTGAGAGACATGGAAGCTGATGGATTGATCACCCGTACAGTTTTTTCCCATATTCCTCCCAGGGTTGAATATTCAGTTACCGAACTTGGGAAATCCTTGTATCCCATATTGGAATTAATGTGTGAGTGGGGACATAAAAATATGGGTGACAGGTTTGAGTTAACCAACAGCCAGTGTGATTGTGACGACTGATCAGGGTACATAAATGTACCTTAGGAACAATTTTGTACCTTATTGAATTATTTTTTTGAGATTCTATAATAATACTATAATATTAATTGAAAAGAAGGGAAGCGTATGGAAAATTTCACATTTTACAGTCCAACATATTTTGTTTTCGGTAAGGAAGAAGAAAACAACACCGGAAAATATGTAAAACGTTTTGGCGGAAGCAAGGTTATGATTCATTTTGGCGGGGGTTCGGTAGTACGTTCCGGACTTCTCGACAGAGTTAAAGCATCATTAAAAGCAGAGGGCATTGAATACATCGAACTTGGCGGAGTAGTACCAAATCCCAGAAGCGGACTGGTATACACCGGAATTGAATTATGCAGAAAAGAAAAGGTGGATTTTATACTTGCTGTTGGCGGAGGAAGCGCAATAGATTCTACAAAGGCAATAGCTGCAGGAGCAGTATATGAGGGAGATTTCTGGGACTTTTATCAAGGCAGATCAATCAACAGGGCGCTGCCTGTTGGAACGGTCTTAACAATTGCAGCAGCAGGAAGTGAAGGTTCTCCGGATACTGTTATTACACATGAAAATGGAATGTATAAGAGAGGTGCATCGGGAGAAGTTCTCCGTCCGGTGTTCTCAATTCTGAATCCGGCATTGACACAGACTTTACCGGCATATCAAACTGCATGCGGAATAGCGGACATAATGGCTCATTTATTTGAACGTTACTTTACCAGAACGGAAGAGGTTGAAGTTACCGACAGGATGATAGAAGCCTTGCTGCTGACAATGGTACATGAGTCACCGCGTGTAATTGCAGACCCTGATAATTATCAGGCACGTGCAAATATAATGTGGGCCGGTATGATGGCACATAATAATTCCTGCGGAGTAGGAAGATCCCAGGACTGGGCAAGCCATGACATAGAACATGAGCTTTCGGCTCTCTATGATTGTGCGCATGGTGCAGGACTTGCTGTGGTATTCCCGGCATGGATGACCTATAATATGAAGCATGACATTAGCAGGTTTGCTCAGTTGGCTGTACGCGTATGGGGCTGCCAAATGGATTTCGCACATCCTGAAAATACTGCAAAACAAGGTATTCAGGCCTTAAAACGGTTCTTTAAATCCATAGGGATGCCATCAAACTTTGCAGAGCTTGAAGCAAAGGAAGAGGATATTGAAAAGATGGCGTATACTGCATGTCATGGAGATGTCCGTCAGGGAACCATTGGCGGTTTTGCAAAGCTGAATAAAGAAGATGTCGCTAATATATATCGCCTGATGCTGTAAGCCGGAATTTGATGTTTTGCATATAAAGCATCAGTACTACAGATTAATGTAAGAAACAACACGTTAAAATACCTCAATAAAATAACTAATTTAAATAACATGTTAACACAACTAATTAAAAAAACTCATTAAAAACAACTCATTGTATACTTAATTTCGTATCGCCTATGCAGTAAATGTATTTACAGGCTAGGTTGTATAAATAATTGTACAATGAGTTGTGCCTTCTCTGGGTATATACTCTAGAGGTATATACAAGTTAACGTAATGGATAGAGAGAGGTGCTAATGTTATGTTGAAAAACATGAAAGTGTTTAATAAGATTTTGATGATGGCTGTTTTTTTGTTGATACTGCTACTGTATCAGGGAGCTGTATCCTATTATTTTTTAAATGTCGCTAATTCAGGAATTGATAGTTTATACAACAATTATCTCAAAGGTACCGAGTATATAAATGACATAAGAGCAAATTCGAGGGCTAATGAGGCGAATCTGCTCTATATAATATTGAATACCGGTAACAAAACCTTTCAGGAAGAAAAGCTGAAGGATCTTGACCAGAGAACAGAAACAATATCAGAAGATATTTCAAAGCTCAAAGAATTGAACATAGATGATTTCGAGGTTGATGCACTTTCTTCGGCATCTCTCAACGTCAGTAATTTCAATGGGGCCAGAGAAGAGATTATAAAGCTGGCAATGGCAGGAGACCAGAAGGCTGCCATGAAAAAGTACAGTGACAATATCAAGTATATGAATGATTATCAGCAGCAATATCAGGAACTGGCAAAAAGTCTTGTCAGCTTGTCTTCAAAAATACATAATGATAGTGAAAATAATAAAAAAATGGCTATAACCTTTTTGGTTGTTACTTTCTTTATTGCTGCCGCCCTGGGTCTGATCCTTGCCATCATAATTGCCAGGTCGATTTCCAAGCCTTTGGTCAGTGCTGCCAAACATTTGAATATCATAGGCTCTGGAGACCTGTCGCAGGATATTTCTGAAACCTACAAAAAGCAGAAGGATGAGGTTGGCCAGATAATTAATTCTATCGGCAAAATGCAAATATCGCTGACCGATATATTGCGTACGGTTATATATGAAGCCGACAGGTCCAAGGAACACATTAATGTGACCCATGAGAAAATCGAGGAACTGAATGGTGAAGTAGCTGATATTACAGGGACTGCGCAGGAACTATCCGCCGGGATGGAGGAAACGGCTGCTTCGGCACAGGAAATGACAGCCACTGTGCATGAAATAGAAACAGCAGTTGACAATGTAGCTTCAAAGGCTCTGGAAGAGGTAACTATTGCAACAGATATTAATCAAAGAGCCCGGAATATAAAACAAAAGGCTTCAGACTCCCTGAATGAAGCCAGACAGCTCTTTGATACGGCACAGGATAAACTTAACACCTCTTTAATCCATGTAAAAAAAGTTGATCAGATCGGGGAAATGTATTCTACAATACTAGCCATTACCGAACAAACCAATCTGCTGGCACTGAATGCTGCAATTGAGGCTGCAAGAGCAGGTGAGCACGGCAAGGGTTTCTCGGTGGTTGCCGACGAAATAAGAAAACTTGCAGACGAATCAAAAAGTACCGTCTCAAAGCTGCAAAATATCACTAACCTTGTAACTGGTTCAGTAGCCGATTTAGTTGATAATTCCACCAATATGCTGAATTTTATGAATGAAAGAGTATTCAATGACTATTCTCTGTTGTTGGAAACCAGCGAGCAATACAGTAAAGACGCTATTTATTATTATGACAATTCGACAGACTTAAGCGCAACCTGCGAACAACTGCTGGCTACAATACAAAATATGGTGACGGCTATAAATGAGATTGCTCAGGCTGCCAATGAAGGTGCAACAGATATTTATGATATTGCCCGTAAGGCAGTGATCATCCAGGAAAAATCAACAGAGACCAAGGACATGACCTACAATATTAAAGAAGGCTCTGACAGGATGATAGAACAGGCATCGCGCTTTACCATAGCACAAGGATAATATTCATATTTATAAGTTTTAACAGATGCATGTACACCCTATAGTTTTATTACCTGAAGGACAACAAAGGATAAAGGTAATAATGCCATAGGGTGTTTATTTTAATAAAACATCAGGGCGATATCCGTTGACATAATAACTACCTGTTTTTGTAGCCATATTAGTTAATGCGGCATATTTTATAACTATAAACTATAGTGGCTTAGGGGAAAAATTATGAAAAGGAGAAGAAATCCTGACAGTTTGTATAGAAAAAAGCCCGAAGTAGCAAATGTTCAATCAGGAGAGCTAATTGACAAAGTACCGGATAATGGGAGTAACGTAGATATAGCTGAGACAGCAAATGTATTTGCCAACCAGGTTAACAATTATGAATGTGAGGGATATAACAGGGGTAATAAATCCAGCAAATGTAATAAGTGTAAATACAACTGTGACACAATATGCAGTAAATATAATGATTGTGACTGCTGTAATTTTGCCTGTGCCAGCGATAAGGAATTGCTTATAAGAATAAATTGTCTTTTAATCAATAAGGAATATGGCCTTAAAGCAATAGAACAAAAAATTAGAAATTCTGCAGAAAATGGGGATAAAAAGAATATAGAGTCAATTACCGATCTCCTGGAGAGAGCTATAGTGGGACTGGGAGAAACTGCTTTGGGAGCCGTTAAAAAGGCAGTTGATGCAGCCGGAACAATGACTGATATTACCACCGGATTGGCTAAAATTGCGGCGGGAGCCGTGGGAACAGCGGCAGTGGCAGGAGACATAGCGGCTGAAACTGCAGGCCTTGCAGCGGCAGGGGCAGCAACTGCAGGAGTAGCAGGAGATATAGCCGCAGAATCAGCAGGCCTTGCAGCGGCAGGGGCAGCAACAGTGGGAGTGGCAGGAGACATAGCCGCAGAAGCTGCTGGCCTGGCAGCAGCGGGAGCAGCAACCGCGGGAACGGCAGCAGACATAATCGCTGAAGAGGCTGGAGCCGCCGCAGCAATAACAAGTACACAAGCAAGTTTGGCAGACATAGT
>JAQSXC010000328.1 GCA_029266335.1 Eubacterium sp.
CCCCATAATTCTCTGAATGTATCTTTTAAATGAGCTTTACTCATGCTACCTCCTCATAATTAATTTCTGCTGCTAATTGTTTTATTTCGTGCCCTGCGCACAGCAAACTGTAATAAGAAGAAGTTACAGCTTACCATTCAATGGTCTCTACATCTGTAGGGCTGCCGTTCAAAACCATACTTTCCACCTTGCTGTTCTTGATTTTAATGACCCTGTCAGCCATTGGAGCAATGGCCAAATTGTGAGTTATTACAACAACAGTCATGCCATTCTGTCTGCAGGTATCCTGAAGCAATTTGAGAATACTTTTGCCGGTGCTGTAATCCAAGGCTCCTGTTGGCTCGTCACAGAGCAGCAGCTTTGGCTTTTTTGCAAGTGCCCTTGCTATGGCAACACGCTGCTGCTCACCACCTGAGAGCTGTGCCGGGAAATTATTCAACCGTTCTTCCAGGCCTACCTCAACCAGTATTTTTCCTGCATCCAGAGGATCTTTGCATATTTGTGATGCAAGTTCGACATTTTCTCTGGCAGTCAGGTTTTGAATGAGATTATAAAATTGGAAAACAAAGCCTATGTCATATCTCCTATAGGAAATCAACTGTTTTGGCTTAAACTCGTTTATTCTCTGTCCGTCAACAATTATTTCACCGTCACTGCAGGTATCCATACCGCCCAGAATATTCAGAACAGTAGTTTTCCCTGCACCACTGGGTCCAACTATAACTACAAACTCACCCTTATTTATCTCAAAGTTTATACCATTGGCCGCATTTATTGTTACTTCACCCATTTTATAGCGTCTATATACATTTTTGAATTGTACAAACCCCATAAATACCTCCGTTGTTTTCATTCATGTTTTATCAAAGATTTTTACATACGTATAGCGGATAACCGGTAAAACAATCTCAAGATTGTCTTTTTTAGTATTTCTAATATTTAATTATATATCAATAAAATGTAATAAAACCAACAAAATTCAGTGTTAAAATTGGTATAAACCTGTCTATCCGAGGGTATAAATAATAATGCCACTTTCGTACTCAGCATCCGTTCTTTTTCACTGCCCGAACCAATCCCATCCACCAGAAAGTGAGTATAATTTTATCGCCAGGTGAATTTATGATAATTCAGTGTGAAAGAAAGGAATTTATTCTTCAGGACGACAAAATAGCCATAACCCGTGATGACAAACTGATCGGTTACGGTAAAGTTATAGCAGTTCTTGAAGAACATGTGCTTGTTGATGTTGACGAAAGTGCCAGTAAATCATTATTTGAAATTTTCAGTGAAGAAATACCTTGTGATTTTACCTTTGTTAATGAACGATATTGTCCGGATAATGGAGAAATAAAGAAAGAAATTGAAGGCAGGTAACCTATACCTGCCTTTATTGATGTATTAGTGCAGAAATATCTGTTTTATTGTTTTGTTCACAAGTTGTTCTTAATTTCATCACAAAATATTAATCTTTTCTTCGTAAAAAGTACATAATTTATAGCTATCATATAAACATAAGGTAAATCACACAAAACATAAGTTTGTTTTTAATACTTATATGCGTTTATCAAACGCAGAAGGGAGTTAGTTATGAATAATAATTTTAATAATGAAGACTGGAACAACCAAAATCAATATAACTTTAATTATGATAATCAAGGCTACTATAAGGAAATAATCGTGCAACCCCGTAAAAAAAGAGGCGGCAGATTGATTACTTATCTTTCACTGGTTCTGGTAACTTCACTGGTAACAAGTTTTGCAGTGGGTGGTGTAATGTATTCAAAGTTTTCACAGCAGCTGGACAGTTATGCTCTAAAGCAGACCTCGACGGTAAGTTCATCCAACAATGGCACTACATCTCCAACTCAGCTATCTGCATCAGTTGATGATATAAAAGCCACAAATCTTTTTAGTACCAGTACGGATAATCTTACAGTTGCTGAAATTGCCAAAAAGGTTGGCCCATCAATAGTAGGTATTAAAATGTCAGTTCAGAGCACCAGACAATCCGCCTTTTATGGAAGCAGATCCTCAACCTCGGATTCAGAAGGATCGGGTATTATTTTTACCAAAGACGGATATATAATCACAAATTACCATGTGGTACAATATGCAGATCCAAAGAGCGGTGCAAGCAACAGTACTCTGACAGTCTATCTGCCTGATAAGAGAGAAGCAAAAGCTACTTTCATAGGAGGAGACAGTGATAATGACCTTGCAGTAATCAAGATCGATCTGACAAATCTCCCTGTTGCAGAACTGGGTGACTCTTCAGAAGTAGAGGTCGGAGATCCTGCGGTAGCTATAGGAAACCCTCTTGGTATGGAATTTGCAGGTTCAGTAACCTATGGAGTAATCAGTGCACTTAACAGACAGTTGGATACCGGAGACAACAGTATGAGCCTTATTCAGACCGATGCAGCCATCAACCCCGGTAACAGCGGTGGAGCCTTGGTTAATTCAAAGGGTCAGGTAATAGGAATAAATTCTGCCAAAATATCTGTTACAGGTGTTGAAGGACTTGGTTTTGCAATTCCGATGAACACTGCAAAACCTATAGTTGAGCAGTTAAAGGAATATGGATATGTAAAAGGCAAGCCCCTTATGGGAATATCAGCCCAGGAGGTTACCGAGAATTACTCCAGAATGTACGGACTCCCTGTAGGGATTTATATCTCTGAAGTATCGGCCGGTGGTGCCGCTGAAGCTGCAGGTATCAAAAAAGGAGACGTTCTGATCAAGCTGGCCGGCAGTAAAATTGAGACAATGTCTGACCTGGACGCTGTGAAGAAGAAACATAAAGCAGGTGACACCGTAGACGCCGTTGTTTCAAGAGACGGTACTCAGGTTTCAGTAAAGATAACATTTACTGAAGATAAATAAGAAATTTTCTAATTAAATCGAAGATATATTTTTAGTTTTTCCCCCATTAAACTGACAAAGGGGCTGTCTCAAATCAGATAAAAAATCTGAGATGAGTCAGCTCCTTTCTTATGCAATGAATGAAGCTCGAATTTGACACTTTATGAATTGCTGT
>JAQSXC010000111.1 GCA_029266335.1 Eubacterium sp.
GAAGAAGAATATCGGAAAGCTGTGTGCGGGAAAATCGCATGCACAGTTTGATGCAGGGGAAAGTGGGAAAATTTTAATTTTCCCACTGACCTACTCTACTGAAAGAATTTTCCATACCTTGAGTCATATTTTCTTTTCCCCATTCATGCATCATACCAAGAATAGGAAGGAGGGTCACACCTTTTTCGGTAAAGGAGTACTCCACCTTGGGTGGGATTTGCGGATATTCGGTTCGCTTTATAAGACCCACACTTTCAAGCTCCTTAAGCTGTTGACTGAGCATTTTATGTGTAATGCCGTCTATAGAGTTTTTAAGTTCACCATACCTTTTAACCCTATCGTACATTAAATGATAAAGAATCAGCAGCTTCCACTTGCCGCCAATAGCATTCAGCGTAAATTCTATAGGACAACTGTTTTTACTATCTTCACATAAAAGCATATGGTTTCATTACTCTCCTTTTATATAGTATCTAACAAAAAAGTGCATACTTTCCATAATGTATCTAATCCGTATAATTAATATATAGTATACAGCTTTACATGTAAAGCCAGTTATCAGTTAACAAAAAATTAAGGAGAATAAATATGGAATTTGATAAAGTAATCAAAACAAGAAGGAGTGTCAGAAAATATAAAGCTGATGAAATTCCTGAGCAGTACATATCGGAGATACTGGAAGCTGCGAGGCTTGCTCCTTCAGGTCTCAATTTGCAGCCATGGAGATATGCAGTTCTCAAGGATAAGAATATCATTAATAATGTCGCAAAGATTATACAATCTTCAGTTGCTGCTTCTGCTCCCGTCTTAATAGTATGCTGTGCAGATACAAAAGTCTTTGAAAGTACCGGAGAAAGAGTAAGGGAACTTTACGAGGCAGGAGCATTTTCTGTTGAAGAGGTACAAAAATTTGCTTCAAATGACTTAATCGCTAACAGCATGAATGAATTTATGTTAAGAGCCAGCATGGCATTTAATGCTGCCATTTCGATTGAGCATATAGCTCTTAAAGCTACTGATTTAGGACTGGGCAGCTGCTGGCTGCAGCCTATGCAATTTGACAGGGAAAAAATCAGGGAGATCATAAATTTGGACAGCAGGTACGATATTTTGTGCTTTATGACTATAGGTTATGCAGATGAGCAAACTGAGGTGAGACCTCGGCTTCCGTTGAATGAATTGCTTACAGGGAGTCAGCTGTGTGACGGATTCTAAAAAAATGACAGTGACTCCGCAACTATTTATGTTTCAAAGAATTCATATTTTCTGGATAAATAATAAAAGGCTTGCCTACGCAAGCCTTTTATTATTTATCAAAATATCAGTTTTTAAATTTTAATGGGTTTACTATGATAGGCTTATACCACCCAGCGGATCAGGCCCATATCAAATCTGTTTATAAGATCAGGATGCTTCGGCGTTACCCTGTAGGTATAAGCATATTCTCCGCCGTCGTCGATTTTGAGACTTAAGCCATATCTGTACAGATTTTCACCGATTTTTTCTTCGCAGTTCATGGCTGCGGCCTGAGCATTGTCAATTCTTCCGTTTTCCAGGATTCCATAGTATACTTCGATTTCAACGTTTGACGGATCAATGGCTCCTAATTGAGCATTTACCGTCAGATAAATTTCCTGCCCGGAATTTGACTTGTATGCCTTGAGGTCATTATTGTTCCTGTCTGCGATCAGCTGAACCTGTGCCCAGTTGTTTTTTATATAATCCTCAAAGGAACTCAGACCTCTTGCGACATTGAAGTTGTCATTGGTCAGCTTTTCGTTACCCAGCATGGCAGGAAGGTACATTCTTTCGGTATATTCCTTAACCATCCGGTCCGTACTGTAATTCCAGGTCAGTGAGCTGATAGAATTCTTCATAAGGCGGACCCAGTCGGCAGGTATTCCTTTATCATTCACTTTGTAGAAAAGCGGAATAATTTTTTCCTCCAGAGTATCGTAAATGGATTCACTATCTATATTATCCTGAGAGTTTTCATTATCAAATTCGGTTTCGTCACCTATAACCCAGCCGTTTTCACCATTGTACCCTTCACACCACCAGCCGTCCAGGATGCTGAAATTGATAACTCCGTTAATACAAACCTTTTGACCGCTTGTTCCGCTTGCCTCAAGAGGCCTTCTGGGATTATTCATCCAGACGTCAACGCCTTGAACAAGATTTCTGGCAACAGTCATATTATAGTTTTCAAGAAGTATTACCTTCCCATAGAAGCCTTCCATTCTCGCAATGTCGTTTATGTTTTTTATTACCTCATGAGCAGGTCCGTCAGCCGGATGAGCCTTACCTGCAAATATTATCTGCATGGGCTTTTCGGAGTTGTTAAGAATATTCTGGATTCTGGCAAGATTTCTGAATATAAGGTTCGCTCTTTTATAGGTTGCAAATCTTCTGGCAAAACCTATTGTCAGAGCATTGGGGTCAAGAAAGGAATCAACCTGCCTTACCGACTCCATGGATTCACCGTTTGCAAGCCTCTGAGCCTTTATTCTGTCACGAACAAAGCCAATGAGCTTGTTTTTCAAATCCATGTGTGTTTCCCACAGTTCTTCATCAGGGATACTGTCAATGCCTTCAAAGGTTGAACTGCAGTAGATCTCACTTTTCCAATCAGACTTCAGATATTTGTCATAGAGTTCCTTGATTTTCGGTGACAGCCAGGTAAGGGTATGAATACCGTTGGTGACATGGGTTATAGGAACATCTTCCTTTGGAACATCAGGCCATACATCTCCGAAAATATCTCTGGAAACTGCACCGTGCAGTTCACTTACACCATTTTTTCTGCCTGCCAGTGTCATTGCCAGAACGGTCATGTTAAAATTCTGATCCTCAGGTTTTTTAAGGCCCAGTTCAAGGAAATCATACCTGCTGAGACCCAATTGACCCCAGAAGTCTCCAAAGTACTTATCCATCATGTACAGAGGGAAGGTGTCGTTTCCTGCAGGCACCGGAGTATGGGTTGTGAATATGGCAGAGTTAGCTACAAGCTGCTTTGCTTCCTTAAAGGTCAAATGCTTTTCATTGATCAGTTTCCTGATTAATTCCAGCCCCATAAAGGAGGAATGCCCTTCGTTCATGTGGTAAACAGATGGATGAATACCCAATGCATCCAGGGTTCTTATACCACCAATACCAAGGAAAATTTCCTGCTGTATCCTTGTTTCCTGATCTCCTCCGTAAAGCCTGGAAGTAAGGGCTCTGTCAGCCGGATTGTTCTGAGGAACATCAGTGTCCATAAGATACAGATTGATTCTGCCTATTTGAACCTTCCAGATCTTTGCATATACTGTTCTGCCTGCAAAGGTAATATTAATTTCTGTCTGCTGGCCATTTGAATTAAGAGCAGGTGTTATAGGGAGCTGAGAGATATTCAATGTGTTGAAATTTGTCTCCTGCCATCCATGTACATTTATTCTTTGACTGAAATACCCTTGTTTGTAGAACAGTCCGATAGCGGTAAAAGGAATTCCAAGATCACTTGCAGATTTACAATGGTCACCGGACAGCACACCCAGACCTCCGGAATAGATGGGCAAAACTTCGTTCAAACCATATTCGGCAGAGAAGTAAGCAATATTCTTACCATTGCTTCCGGGGTGGTTCAGGGAAAACCAGGTATTTTTTTCAGACATGTAACTGTCATAGGATGAAACCACATTGTCCAATCTGCTCATATACTCATGGTCGTTAAGTTTTGTATGAAGTTTTTTCTGGCTTACTTCCTGCAGGAATCTAACCGGATTCTTCCCCAGTTTTTCCCACAGCTCCAAATCGATATCTCTATAAAGATCTATTGCATCGGGATTCCAGGACCACCATAAATTATATGCGATATCATTTAATCTTTTAAATTTATCGGGTAAAGCAGATATTACGTTTATTTTTCCAACCAGATACATATATAACCTCCAATCATATTTTACGTGTTTATATTATTTGTACCCATTTCTATTCAAGCTAAGCTTTAAATGTCAATTTTCAGTTGTTGATATAATAACATAATGAGCATATTATTGGTAGTATTTACATCGAATTAATGAATATTTAAACTATATTTAAATATTGAATAACTGGAAAAAAATACTTTTATTAAATTATGTATTTCATAAATAAAAAGTGCCCTTATGTGATAAAAATATATATTATGATAAAACGATTTTTTATTTATGGAATTGTTGGCTGGAGCATGGAAATAGTATGGACAGGACTATTTTCCTTAATGAACGGGAATCTTACTCTGGAAGCTTATACCAGCCTGTGGATGTTTTTCATATATGGATGCGGTGTTTTTCTGGAACCTCTTCATGACATAGTTAGTTCATGGAATGTTGTTTTAAGAGGTTTAATTTGGGTTGTCATTATATGGGGTATTGAATATACAACCGGAAAACTGATTTTAAACATTCTGCATGTGTATCCCTGGCAGTACTTTGGCAGATTTGCCGTTGAAGGTATTGTCAGATTGGATTATGCTCCCGCATGGTTTCTGGCAGGCTTGATATTTGAGAGAATCCACAGAACACTGGACAAGTTGAACATAGGCATGGGTAAGCTTTAATAATTTAATAACATTTATTACAAATATTACAATTATTAATTTTTTGTGATTTATTTGAAAAAAATGTATTGGTTGATTATAATATAATTACTTTTTAAACTAAAAAGTATACACTAAAATGTGTATGCTTTTTGTTTGCGTTAAAGAATTTAACATTGATAAAATGCCAATTATATAGGAAGTTGTAAATTAACGGGGTTGATTTATTTCAGGGGGATTAATGAATAACGTGATAGTGGATGAAAGGCTTGAATTTCAAAATCAAGCCAAGCAGAATAAAAAGAAAAAAAAGAATACCAAGTTTAAAAGTTTAATAGCTTTTTTGATTTTTGAAATATTTTTTATGTCTTTGACAACACCTTTATTAGTTTTCTACGGACCTTTTGAAAACGTGAAGAGGACTATCATAGGTATGACCTGGAACTCCTATACTCTTCAAAAGATTCCTAAAGCTTTTTTATCAGACAATGCCATTCAAAGAATTCTAGGTGACGGGTATGCCATATCGGACATAAACACTGAAGCCATTAAGTTACTGAAGTTTGGTATAAAGCATACCAGCAATATCGAAATTTTTGATATAGAAAGCAGTAATTTTAACGGAAAGATGCTGCTGATACAAGACCCTACAAGAATAAAGGTAGGCTATTCAAACCAGATGCCGAGAGCAGGTGAAACAACCAGCAGTATCGCAAAAAGAAGCGGCGCCGTAGCAGCAATAAACGGCGGAGGTTTTGTTGATACTAAGTGGGCCGGGACTGGCGGAGCACCTCTTGGATATCTTATAAGTAACGGTAAGTTTATCAGCGGTGAAATCAAAGACAAAGATAAAAAAAGGGATACCATTGCCTTTACAGAGGATGGAATGCTCATAGTGGGAAAACATTCGGAAAATGATCTCAAAAAATACAAGGTAAAAGAAGCGATAAGCTTTGGCCCTCCGCTTATAGTTAATGGTAAACCTACAATAAACAAGGGTGACGGAGGTTGGGGAATATCCCCGAGAACGGTTATCGGGCAGAAGGAAGACGGATCTGTAATGTTCCTTGTAATAGACGGAAGAAGTCTTAAGTCCTTTGGAGCAACCCTGAAAGAAGTACAGGATATCATGCTCAGTCATGGTGCTGTCAACGCGGCTAATCTGGATGGAGGATCTTCAGCAACCATGTATTATGATGGAAAAGTAATTAATACGCCATCGGATGCACTTGGCGAGAGATCGGTTCCTTCAGTCTTTATGGTAATGCCATAGAAAGAGAAGATTCAGGCTAATGCAACGCCAGTATTCCGACAAAAATTCATGCGGAATGGCCATATGCAAAGGAACGTTCACGCCTTATCCGGCTCACGGTAGGTGCGTACATTTATTATATTATAAACTTATGAAAATTTGTGAGCCTGAAAGGCTATGGTACTTAAAGTGAAAACTTTAGCTAAGTGGTATAAGTGGATTTTATTGGCGGTTATATTTCAGTCTTGTGTTTTATTTTATATTAATAATATATTTTTGAATACCGATGTTTCGGTCAGTGTTACGACCAGTGAAACAAAGCCAAAGTCATTATCCGGAGATTTTAAGGTTCCCAAGGATGTCAACGAGGTCAAGGTATCCTTTAATGCAAGATTCGGTGCTTATGTTGACAATGCCGGAGTGCTGCATATAATAAATATAGAAACCAATAAGGATAAAAAGATTGCAGGCTTAGAAGAGGATAAAATAACCTACTTCAAATGGCTTCCTGACAGAGATATGGTGATATACTCCTCAGATACAAAGAATGGAAAACGCGGTGTAATACAAATGTCTACTTATGAAGCCGATTCCGAGACTACCAGGGACCTACCTGAGATAACGGACATCAACTCAAAAAGTAAAGTAATGGATATAGATCTGTCTCCATATACAAATGTTGTTTATGCTAAAATATATACTTCTGAGACAAGATCCAAAATAATCAGATTTAATGTAATGAACCAATATGCTCATGTAATGAATCTTGGCCCGGATGCTATTATTAAAGAGTGCGGTTATGTGAATAAGCTTTTTTATCAGAACCCGGATGAAGCTATTTATGTATATGACGGTATGAACAGGTCAAAATCGAAAGTATCTATTGATGCTGAAAATGTAAGAATTCTGGACATTGATTCAAATGATACCCTATATATCGGAGTACTGGATTCCAACGGAAAAGTAACGCATATATATCAGCAGAAAGTAACTGATACCAAGCTCACAGACAGCTGGACAAAAACCGAACTCAAAGAAAGAGTATTGCCTGAAGATATCACAATATCAGTAAACGGGAATATGTATGCAGTAAATAAGGATGAAAACAAAATAGTCAATCTGACAAGCGGCTTAAAGGCTTCGTTCAGAGGCGATTTTCTTGAGATGCTGAATGGAGCACTTATTTCTAAAGACGGAAATCAGGTAAACATTACGTCATTAAAGGAATATTAGGATTTATAAATGTTTAATAATTATTCAAATGGGTATAAATAAATTAAGTTTTTAATAATTAACAAGGTAATCTAGGAGGAATATTTATGTCAGGCAAAATAATTGATATTACAAACGATACATTCCAGGAGTCGGTGCTGAATGCAGATAAACCGGTAATTGTTGATTTCTGGGCATCGTGGTGTGGACCATGCAGAATGGTAGCTCCAATAATGGAGGAGCTGTCAGATGATTATGAAGGTAAAATTCAGGTTGCAAAAGTTAATGTTGATGATCAGGGAGAACTTGCTGCGCAGTTCAGGATTATGAGCATACCAACAGTACTTATCTTCAAGGATGGACAAATTGCCGAAAAAATTGTTGGCGCCAGAGGTAAGAGCGAATTTAGCGAACTTATTGAAAAGCATTTATAACGAGCCAATAGATGCCCATAGCTTATATTAATTTCCATAAAGGATTATAACTTTCAGTGAATCTCATAGACGGCCAGCCAGAAACAGTAATGCAAGGCATTCTGTTCAGCTTGCCCTAAAGAGATTCATTTGTTATAATGAAATATATTAATTCCATTAATTCCTAATCTTTTGTGGGAGGATGCGTTATGGCAGGGGAAAAATTATTTTCTACAGCTCTTTTTGGCTTTAAGAAGCAGCATGTCAATACCTACCTTGAGAGACTTAATAAAGAGTATGAAGAAAAAATAAAGGCTAAAGAAAAAGAAATTGCTGATATCAAGGCCCAATATCGTGATGTCAAATCCAAGTATGATGAGATTAGTAAAAATCTCGAACAAATACAGGAAGATAGGGAAAAAATAGCCAATGCCCTGATTACAGCTCAGGATAAAGCAGAAACTATAATCAAGGAAGCAAAGCTTCAGGCTATAAACGAAAAGAAAACTCTTGAAAAACAGGTTGAGGAAGAGAAGGAGAGGCTTGTTGATATCAAGGAGGAACTTAAGGTTTTAAAGGTAGAGGTTGTTGATAAACTAAAGAAATATGAGGGAGAGTTGACAAACATTATTAAAGAATAATGATCGAACTCTTATTTTACTTGAATTAAGAATTAAATTAAATTATAATTAATTTTAATAATAAGATGATCTTTTACCATAGTTGGCATATAATAATTTATGTAATGGTTAAGATTAATATTAATAAATGCTGTGAATGGGAAGAGTAAATATTAAATCAGTTTCAGAGAGCCGGTAAGCAGTTTACTGTTGGTGTGAGACCGGTATTGGTTGGTATTGAAGGCAGCCCGGGAGTAGCTTTTTTGAAAGCTTTAAAAGGTTAGTAGAAAAAGACGTGGCGTCACGTTACAGACGAGTAATGTAAGCATTAAATGAAGTTAATGTCGCATTCTGAATAATGTGATATATTTCTCGTAGTATGCCGCATTATTTGAGAGAATGCTTTTTAGCATTAATTAGGGTGGTACCGCGGAAACCTTCGTCCCTGTTTTACAGGACTTGGGTTTTTTTTATTGCCCATCCTTATGTTTTACTTTTTAGGCCAGAATAAAAATTACATATAGGTCGGTTTCAGACACCAATAAAACGAAAAGGAGAGATTTATAATGGAAGAGATACTGGAAATATTGGAGAAGAACAGCAAGGCGACAGCCGGAGAAATAGCGGTAATGCTTGGTAAAACGGTTGAAGAGGTAGCGGAGGCCATACGTAAATATGAAGCTGAAAATGTGATAGTCGGATACAGTACTCTGATAAATTGGGATAAAACAGTAAGAGAAAAGGTTACTGCTTTAATTGAAGTTAAGGTTACACCCCAAAGAGGACTTGGATTTGATAAAATTGCTGACAGAATATATAAGTATCCTGAGGTTACAGCATGTTATCTGATGTCAGGAGGTTTTGACCTTACAGTAATTATCGAAGGTAAAACAATGAAAGAAGTAGCCTTGTTTGTTTCTGAAAAGCTGGCGCCTCTGGAATCAGTACTCAGCACTGCAACTCATTTTGTTCTCAAAAAATACAAGGATAAGGGTACTATTTTTGAAGAAAAACCTGTGGATAGAAGGGAGCAGATATTTATATGATAATGAAGGATATGATTTTGGACAAAATAAAGAAGGTTCCTCCTTCAGGTATCAGAAAATATTTTGACCTGATAAATGAGATGAAGGATGTTATCTCTCTGGGAGTGGGAGAGCCTGACTTTATAACACCCTGGAACATAAGGGAAGCAGGAATATATTCCTTGGAGCACGGTCACACGCAGTATTCGTCAAATGCCGGTTTTATAGAGCTGAGAGAAGAAATCAGCAGGTATTTGAGCAGAAAGTTTTCACTGGAATATAATCCGGTGGATGAGATACTGGTTACTGTGGGCGGAAGTGAGGGAATCGATGCTGCACTCAGGGCTCTTGCAGGTCCCGGGGATGAAGTAATTATTCCCGAGCCAAGTTTTGTTGCCTATAAGGGTTGTACAGGTTTTACAGGTGCTACAGCTGTTACCATACCGCTGAAGCAGGAAGATCAGTTCAAGCTGACCGCGGAAGAACTGGAAAATGCTATTACCGAAAGAACAAAAGTGGTAATCATTCCTTTCCCCAATAACCCAACCGGTGCCATTATGTCTAAAGAGGACCTGTATGAACTGGTAAAGGTGCTGAAGGACAAAAATATAGTAGTTCTTTCTGATGAAATATACTGTGAACTCACATATGAAGGAAAGCATACGTCCATAGCAAGCTTCCCCGAAATAAAGGAGCAGACTGTGGTAATTAACGGTTTTTCAAAATCCTATGCCATGACTGGCTGGCGTTTGGGCTATGCTTGCGGACACAGGGACCTGATAACCGAAATGAAGAAGATACATCAGTACGGGATAATGTGCGCGCCTACAACAGCACAGGATGCTGCCATTGAAGCCTTACAGAACAGCGATGATGATGTGCTGATGATGGCCAAGGAATACAACAGGCGCAGAAGAGTAATGCTGGATGGTTTCCAGAAGGCAGGTTATTCCAGCTTTGAGCCCAAGGGTGCATTTTATGTGTTTCCCAATATTATGGGTTCGGGTCTCAGCTCTGATGAATTCTGTGAAAGACTCTTAAAGGAGCAAAGGGTGCTGGTGGTTCCGGGAACAGCTTTCGGAGAATGCGGAGAAGGTTATGTACGTGCCTGCTATGCATCATCAATGGAAAATATAGTTGAAGCAATGAAGAGGATAAAAACTTTTACCGACAGTTTATAACGCCACAATTCAAAGGAAATTTTCCGGTTGCAGGAAAATTTCCTCACATCGTTATAGGTGACGGTTGAGAGGAATAGCGTGAAAAATACATTGATTGAGTCATCGTACCTTTCACGCACCAAAAACACAAGTGTTTTTATTACTATTTGTGTCGCTGCATGGCAGCGGGATGGAGATTAGATGTACAAATTAGTGGCAATAGATTTAGACGGTACTTTGCTGGACACAAATAAGGAAATTACCCAAAGAAATAAAAAAGTAATTTCAATGGCGATTGAAAAGGGTATCAAAATAGTTATCTGCTCGGGCAGAGTTTACACCGGAGCACGGCTGTATGCCAAGGAGATTGGCTCAAAAGATCCTATTATTGCCTGTAATGGAGCAATTATCACCGAGAAAATTGACGGAAGGGTTATTCATTCGGAATATCTTGATACAGAGGTCTGCTTAAGGATTAATGAAATATGTCAGAGACATGGGGTTTACTATCATGTATATGCCGGTGATACCATGCTGACTGAAAAGCTGGGATTTACCTCTAAAAAGTATTTTGAAAGAAACAGTTTTCTTCCCCCAGAAGACCGGGTAGATATTGAAGTGGTAGAAAACATGGACACCAGGCTGAAAAATATACCGGGTACAGTTCTGAAATTTGTAATTGTAACCGATGATTCCGGCCTGCTCAGAAGAGTCAGGAAAGATATGGAACAGCTTGCAGGGGTTGATGTCATGAGCTCCAACTATGACAATTTCGAGGTTATGAAAAAGGGAGTAAGTAAAGGTGCAGCCCTGGAGAGATTGTCGAGTATTCTCGGGATACCTGCAAGTCAGATGATTGCTATCGGTGATAATGAAAATGATATTTCAATGTTTGAGTACGTCGGACTGGGTATAGCGATGGAAAATGGAGAGGCTGTGGCCAAAGCGGCTGCAAAATACGTAACGGCAGCTAATGACCGGGATGGTGTGGCCTATGCCATTGAAAAGTTTATTTTGGAAAAAAACCAGAGTTCGGATATAATAGTATTGTAATTGAAATGACGGGTTTTATAAAGAAAACAGATTTTCAAGTATGTTTTATTAATTTTTTTATGAGAGGGATGATTAAATGCTTGAGCTGGAACAATACAAGCTTGAACTTCAAGGCTTGAAAAGCAATTTAGAGGAAATGAGGGCTTCACTTTGACATCGCCAGACTGAGTGATGAGATAATGGAGCTTGAACACAAAGCATCTGAACCTGAATTCTGGAATGATATGGAGAATTCACAAAAGATACTTCAGAGAACAAAAAATCTTAAGTCAAAGATAGAAAGATTTACCAGCCTGACTTCTCTTTGGGATGACCTGACCACCCTTGCCGAACTTGGTCTGGAGGAGCAGGACGAAAGTGTGATACCGGAAGTGGGTGAAGGTCTTGAAAAGCTTCAGAAAAATCTTGAAGCACTGAGATTGGAAACTCTTCTGACAGGGCCTTATGATAAAAACAATGCAATACTGACTCTTCACGCCGGTGCCGGTGGAACAGAAGCCCAGGACTGGGTTCAAATGCTTTTGCGTATGTTCACCAGATGGGGAGAAGCCAAGGGATATGAAGTTAAAATACTTGATTTTCTGGATGGAGATGAAGCAGGAATTAAAAGTGTAACCTTTCAAGTGATTGGTGAAAACGCTTATGGGTATCTGAAATCTGAAAAGGGAGTACACCGTTTGGTCAGAATTTCTCCATTTGATGCCTCGGGCAGAAGACATACCTCCTTTGCATCACTGGATGTTATGCCTGAACTGGATGATACCATCGAAATAAATATAAATCCAGATGACTTGAGGATTGACACCTACAGGGCATCCGGAGCCGGTGGACAGCACATTAATAAGACTGATTCCGCAATAAGAATAACACATATACCTACCGGAGTTGTAGTTGCCTGTCAGACAGAACGTTCACAGTTCCAGAACAAGGATACAGCAATGAAAATGCTGAAGGCCAAGCTGTTTGAATTAAAGGAACGCGAACAGAAGGAAAAGATAGAGGATCTAAAAGGTGTGCAGATGGATATAGCATGGGGAAGTCAGATACGTTCGTATGTTTTCTGCCCATATACGCTGGTAAAGGATCACCGTACAAATTATGAAGAAGGTAATGTGAATGGAGTTATGGACGGTAATCTGGACGGTTTTATAAATGCTTATCTGTCAATGGAAAAATCACAGGACAATTCAGATAAATAAATTGTTAAAATTTTTCTGGATTTCAACATACACCGTATTTTTGTGTGCATAAAGGCAGGGAGAGATAGCAATGAATTCTGAAGAATTAAAAGCATTACTTGAAGGAGTTAAAAACGGATCAGTTGAGATTGATCAGGCTTTCAAGGAAATAAAAGCACTGCCTTATGAAGATCTGGGCTTTGCAAAAATAGACCATCACCGGAGTATAAGAGTCGGCTATCCCGAGGTTGTATACTGTGAAGGAAAAACCAGCAGACAGGTAGCTGAAATAGTTAAGAGGTTGATGGAAAAGAACAATAATATTCTGTCTACAAGAGCTTCAAAAGAAGACTTTGCAGCTGTCAGTGAAGTAATTGCAGATGCTGAATATCATGAAGCCGCCAGAGTTATTGTTGTTAAGAGAAAAGAGATATTTGTATCTGAAAAACAAATTGCAGTCATTACTGCCGGTACCTCTGATATTCCTGTAGCAGAAGAGGCCGCAATTACTGCTGAAGTATTGGGCAACAGGGTTAACCGCATATATGATGTGGGGGTAGCAGGTATTCACAGACTGCTGTCAAAGATGGAGGCTATTTCCCAGGCAAATGTAATAATTGTAGTTGCAGGAATGGAAGGAGCTCTGGCCAGCGTTGTTGGCGGTCTGGTTGATAAACCGGTAATAGCAGTTCCGACAAGTGTAGGCTACGGAGCTAATTTCGGCGGTTTAGCCGCTCTTCTTACCATGCTCAACAGCTGTGCCAGCGGTATTGGTGTGGTTAATATAGATAATGGCTTCGGGGCAGGCTATCTGGCCAGTAATATTAATAAATTGTAGTAATAGACTTTTATTTGCGCATATCACGATAAGAAATGGTTGTAATTAAACTAATTGTTTTCTGGTTTTATATATTTCCTGTATCTGAATATCCCGTAATTATTGTTTCCAAATAACATTATTTATTTATTAGTTTAGTCCGCATGCAATTCAATAAATGAGAAGCCAGTGTTAAAGGTTAACATTAACCATGAAGCAACTCATTTATTGAAATCTGTGCGGGAGTACTAAAATTTATTTTTTATATAATGTTTTTTGCTTAATTAATGGGTATATATGAATTAGTTAATAGTAAAACTAGGATTGAGAGCTATTTTTAGTAATACGGAGGAGTAAATGCGAGTTTTATATTTTGATTGTTTTTCGGGGATAAGCGGAGATATGACTTTAGGTGCGCTGCTGGACTTGGGACTGGATCACGATGCCTTTCTTAAGGAGCTGGACAAGCTTAATGTTGACGGTTACTCCATAGAGATAAAGAAAGTGGTAAAGAATGGTATTACGGGAACAGATGTTAATGTAATCCTGCATAGTGACCATAATCATGATGATCACCACCATTCTCAGCAGGATACACATGAGCAGCATGAACATAGCCATCATCATGATCACGGCCATAGTCAGGAAGAGCATCCACACGATCACAGCCATAGCCATGATGACCACCAACACGATCACCATCATAGTCATGATGATCACCACCACGGACATGAGCATTCACACCAGGAAAGAAATCTTGCAGATAGCTTAAAGCCCGGTGTTAAGGCTATGAGTACCAGAATATTCAGGGAGATTGCCCGCGCTGAGGCAAAGGTACATGGTAAGGATATTAAAGAAGTACATTTCCACGAGGTAGGCGCTATTGATTCTATTGTAGATATTATCGGTGCCTGTATCTGCATTGACATGCTTGGTGTTGAGAGAATATATGCATCGGAGCTGCATGAAGGGAAGGGCTTTGTAAGGTGTGCCCATGGGCTTTTGCCTGTACCGGTCCCGGCAGTTATGGAAATGCTGTGTAACAGTAAAATTCCTTTGATAACAGAAGATATTCCTTTTGAATTGGTTACTCCTACCGGCATAGGAATTCTTAAAATGACATGCTCTTCCTTTGGCAAAATGCCTCCAATGTCCATTGAAAAATCAGGTTATGGAATGGGTAAGCGGGAAACAGGCAGGTTTAATGCATTAAGAGCTGTTGTAGGTTCTCTCTATGAACAGGATTTTGTTCCAAATGATGAGATATCCATACTTGAAACAAATATAGACAATATGTCACCTGAGATTCTGGGGTATACCATGGAAAAACTTATGGATAATGGTGCGCTGGATGTGTATTATACACCAATTTATATGAAAAAAAGCAGGCCTTCGGTTATGCTGACAGTGCTGGCGAAATGTGAGGATGAGAAGAAATTTTCGAATCTGATATTCAGAGAAACCTCAACACTTGGAATCAGGGTTACCAGAACAGCCCGTTATTGCATGAACAGGGAGCTTGTAAAGGTAAATACAGTATATGGAGACGTTAGAGTAAAAATCGCCAGTATTGGCGATATACATAAATTTGCTCCGGAATATGAGGATTGTAAAAGTATTGCTGTAAAAACCGGATTGCCCATTACAAAAGTGTATGAAATGGTAAACGAAACTTACAGGCAGGAAGGTAACTGCATTGCTGTACAATAAATTTTCTCAATATCTGAAAGATAAATACGGAACCAAGGTCTACAAGCTGCCTCTTAATTTACCTGTTACCTGTCCGAACAGGGACGGTAATGTAAGCTCAAAGGGCTGCATTTTCTGTGGTGAAGAGGGAGCAGGCTTTGAGAATCTATCCTGTGAGATCACAGTAGCAGAGCAGCTGAGTCATAATGCCAGATATATCGGAAAGCACTATGGCAGTGAAAAGTTTATAGCTTACTTTCAAAACTATTCAAATACCTATCTTCCTTATGAGTTATTTGTTAAGAATATATCTGAAGCCTGTTCAGAGGATATTGTAGCAATTTATATATCCACCAGGCCTGACTGTATATCAGACAGGTATATGGAATTTTTGGCCAGGCTGAAAAGGGAAAAAGGCTTGGATATTGTCATTGAACTGGGTTTGCAGACAGTTAATTACCATACGCTTAAGACCTTGAACAGGGGGCATACGCTTGCAGAGTTTATTGATGCAGTATTAAGGATCAGAAAATATGATCTTGAAGCATGTGCCCATTATATAACAGATCTTCCCATGGATAATATTGATGATGTTATAGAAGGTGCCAAAATTATTTCAGCGCTGGGTGTTTCACAGGTTAAATGTCATTCTCTGTTTATTCTCAGGGATACAGAGCTGGGTAGAAGGTTTTCCGACCGTGAACTGAACCCTGTTTCCATGGAAGAGTTTATTGACAGAACAATAGCTTTTCTGGAACATCTGAATCCGGATATTGTAGTACAGAGGCTGATTGGCAGAGCTCCCGCTGAAAGAACACTCTTCTGCAACTGGGATACCAGCTGGTGGAAGCTTCAGGATATGCTTGAAGCTAAAATGTCAGAAGAAAATACCTTTCAGGGAAGATTGTTTAATTACCTGAATGGAGAAGCAAGGCTTACAAAGTTCAGCTAAAATTGATATTTAAGGTTTGATTTGGTGATAGGGGTAGTATGAGTAGGATATGAACTCATACTACCCTGTTTCTATGATAAATGAGCCATGGGGGAATTACTGCATTACTCAGCTTGAGGCTGGTAATTTACTGCAGGCTGGCTAGCTTTTCTTAACTGTTTTTTAAAAATGACACCGAAAAGGAATCTTACCAGAGGCTGTATGAAAAACAACTGGGAGAAAAATGCGAATGGAAAATTAAACACTATTTTCTGCATCCACTGTGCAAGAAACTCCAAAGTAAGCCCGTTATAAAGTATTGTTGCTGCAAAACTCATCATTGGACACATCAAACTTACAGTTGCACATATGATTGCTGTTGTAACCACATATTGCTTGTCCTCTTTTGGATTTACAATACTAAAAGCAATTTTTAACGAAAGTGGACCGGCAATAAATATTTGCAGTAAAAATGCAAATACAAACTCAATTGCAACTATCTTAGGAGCTCTGATAAATACCTGGTTTGACATACCCCCCATCTCAATGGCAAGGTTGTAAAATACAAATAAATGTACCGTAATTATTACCGAAAGAAAAGCAAATACTACTCTTTGAAAAATTGTTTTTGGCATGAAAAATAGCCCACCCTTTCTTTTGTTAAAATAATTGTTTCCTGTTTTTAGGCAACAAAAAAGACACATTCATGACTTTGTACCGTAATCAGATTTACGTGCAAAGCACTACATGTGTCGTTTCTTTGAATTAATATTCAGTTGCTGATACTTTACCATATTCTTTGCTAAAGGTCAAGTGACATAAGCCCTGTGAAGCCGAAAACAGAAAAGACCTTGAAAATACAAATTAATGTCAAATAAAAGTCAAAATTGAAAACACTTTAATTTGCAATGTTCCATAGTAACTATAACGAGCCAAAGTAAGCACTTTAAGACGGATTTAAAGAAATCGGATTTAAAAGAAAATGATCTATTCTTAAAAATTGGTGCATTTTTAGGTTCTCAGCAAGATTTCTTGATTTTATATTATCCACTCTGGCTTCATACCTTGGGATTAAGCCTTTTTCAAGCAAATAATTTAATGCAGAAGCAACAACAACTCTTGCATAGCCCTTATTCCGTTCTGCTTCAGCAGTATGAACACCTGCAACTTCCCATATATCCTGATAATTCTGATAGACAAAGCAGATGCTCTTAATTTCCCCATTCTCAACATACCCAAACCAGACTGAGCCGTTGGAAAAATACTTTCTTAAATCATTACCGGTGTAACCATTTTTTGATATCATTGCAATTGCTTCTTCAGTCAGGTGGCTTATACCTTTAATACCTGTATTACTGTAACATTCATCCATACTTGAGCAGGTATATGAAATATATGAGTGTCCTGCCTCAATATCAAATCTGGGTTCAAACCTTGATAAATCCAGATATCCGTTGCTTCTCAAAACATAGTTGTTTTCAGGTAACTTGCTTAAAAGTTCATGTTTTAAGTTAGCAGAGGTCCCGTTAATAAATAGAGCTTCTTTTGCATAGGGATAATTCATAGTGTCGTATGAAAGATTCGCAGCTGGTATACTTGCCAGCAAAGCCCAATCTGAGGAAGTCTCCAACAATTTAATATTTACTTTGTCCCTGTATAATGACAGATATTTAAGAGTGGTCAGATTTCTAAAGGTATCACTCTTTAAGTAATCAATGGATTTTATGTACAAAGAATCCAATTCAATTCCTCCCCAAAACAAATATTAACTAACTAAAAATACATTATAATTTATAATTGACAAGTATGTAACAGCAAACCTGATAATTTAACGAAAATACCTTTAGCTCTTTAGCCTCAACATTTAAACTGATCCTGATCCAGGACTTTACATAAAATTGATATCATTTCATCAATTTCAGATTTTTTTACAATCAATGGCGGCATTAATCTTATTGTAGAAGGTTGTGGAGAATTGATTGCCAGACCGTCTTCCAGACATTTTGCAACCACTTCGACCGCAATAGGGGATGCCAGATCAAAAGCTGCCAACAGACCCATTCCTCTAATATTTGAAAGGTTGTACTTTTCCTTCAGGTTATTAAGCTCTTCAACTAAATAATTACCTATTTTTTCTGCATGGCCAGGGATAGCTTTTTCTATTACCTCACTTACAACTGCAAAGCCTACACTCATTGCAAGAGGTTGACTGGAGTAAGAGCCGCCCTGATCACCGGGATCAAATATGTCAAACTGCTTTTTGGTCAGCATGGCTGAAAGGGGAAAACCGCCGCCTATTCCTTTTGCAAGGGTCATAATGTCTGGCTCCACTTCATAATGCTGGTAAGCAAAAAGTTTACCTGTCCTTCCGATGCCTGTCTGAATTTCATCAAAAATCAATAGGATATTGTTTTCGTCACAAAGCTTTCTGAGCTTACTGATATAATACAGTTCTGCAATATTTACACCACCCTCCCCCTGAATGGGCTCCAGCATTATGGCACAGGTTTTTTCAGTTATGGCGCTCTTTACTGCCTCAATATCATTAAAGGGGACATGTACAAAACCTGAAACCTTGGGGGCGAATAATGGTTCCCAGTGTCTTTTGCCTGTTGCTGACATAGTGGCCAGGGTACGGCCGTGAAAGCTATTTACTGTTGTAATTATTTCGTATGCTCCTGATTTAAATTTGGAACCAAACTTCCTGGCCAGCTTTATTGCACCTTCATTGGCCTCTGCACCGCTGCTTGCAAAGAAAACCTTATGGAAGCAGGAATTTTGAGTAAGGAGCCGGGCAAATTTCAGCATTTGGGTATTATAGAAGGAAGGGCTGCAGTTGAGCAAGGTTGAGGACTGCTTGACCAGAGCTTCAGTAATAACATTTGGACTATGTCCAAGACAGTTTACCGCCCAACCGCCTACAAAATCCAGATACTTCTTCCCCACGGTGTCCCACATGTACATGCCCTTGCCCTTTTCCATCACAACCTCCGGCCTGTTTGCCGTAAAGAGTATTGCTTCCTTATCAGGGATATAGGAGGGCAGATTATCCTTGAACTGTCGGGCACTATGAGAGGTGTAGAGAGCATGAGCAACGCAGGGGGGTGTTTCGCTGTATATAACCGAACCATCCTCTTCGTCAAATTGAGGATGGATAGAAAAGGCCAAATGCTCATGCTCCAGGCTGAATTGGGCATTTATGCCGTTTGTATTGCCACGGACATCCATTCGAACCCATCTATTCAGTGATTTCAGATACACGGCATTTACTGCATGAAGAACAAGTCTTTTGCCCTGCGGTATTTCACCGGAGGTGGACTGCTGCCCGGGCTCTGGTGATAAACCTGATATGCCTGATAGTTTCTGGAAGTTTTGAACGGCAGGTGTGTCCAGGCATATACGTTGATAGCAGATTCCTGCCGGGATGCCGGCATATCTGAGTAAAGCCGTCAGAAGGTGTGCCTTTGCATAACAAATGCCATGTCCCAGCTTTATTACATCGCTGGCAGAACAGGCTACTTCTTTTCCATCAACATCAAATGTATGGGGAAAATTATCTCGAACATATTCATAAGCTCTTTTAGTTGCAGAGATTTCATCCATTTCCGAAAGCTCTAATTTTTCTGCAAGGCTTGAGACCAAATTGCTGGTAAAATCAATTAGTGAATCAGCTTTTACATATTGTTGCAGAGTGTCTTTTTGTATAAGAATTCTGTTCATAAAAATACCTCCTTGAAACCGGATTAATACTGTTTTAAATAAATATTAATGTTCTAAATAAGTACCGATGCTATAAATAAGCGCTGGAACATCGTACAAAACATATATTTAAAGCGGTAATGTTCTACTATTGGATAATTATACAACTAAAATGCATAAATATGCAACAGGGTGTTAATATTTTTGAATTAAATGGCAGTCTGACATATTT
Organism: Eubacterium sp.; assembly: GCA_029266335.1. GTDB lineage: Bacteria > Bacillota > Clostridia > Acetivibrionales > DSM-1351 > Ruminiclostridium. The sequence goes on from JAQSXC010000111.1 coordinate 19,840, forward strand.
AAAAAAATTGCAGGTTCATGCTATGCATTCCAAGCAAAATTCGATATAATATAAAAATATTGAAAAGATTTCGATTTCAAGTTTTAAAATATAAAATTATTAAATTTAAGAGGAGTTGTTATTGTTGAGTAATGAGATGGTTTTAGTACTCGATTTCGGGGGACAGTACAATCAGTTAATTGCCCGTCGTGTCAGAGAGGCTAATGTATACTGTGAGGTTATTCCTTACAGTGCGTCCTTGGAACGCATTAAGTCATACAACCCGAAGGGAATAATATTTACCGGAGGTCCAAATTCAGTTCTTGATGAAGGTGCGCCAAAATGTGATCCGGGAGTTTTTGAACTTGGAATACCGGTGCTTGGTATTTGCTATGGTATGCAGCTTATGGGGGTTATGCTTGGCGGAACAGTTGAAGCTGCCAAACAGCGCGAGTACGGAAAGGTTGAAATATCTGTAGATAAAAATCAACCTTTTTTTAAGAATATTGATGAAAATACAACCTGCTGGATGAGCCATACTTATTTTGTAAGCAATCCTCCCGAAGGATTTGCCATAACTGCAAAATCTTTAAACTGTCCTACAGGAGCAATGCAGCATGGCGAAAAGAATCTTTATGCAGTTCAGTTCCATCCTGAGGTTATGCATACTCCAAAAGGAACTGATATGCTCAGAAACTTTCTGTACAATATCTGCGGCTGCAAGGGTGACTGGAAAATGTCATCCTTCGTTGAGAACTCAATAAAAGCAATAAGAGAAAAAGTCGGAGACAAGAAGGTTTTATGCGCTTTGTCAGGTGGTGTAGATTCATCTGTAGCTGCAGTTCTTATACACAAAGCAATTGGCAAGCAGTTGACCTGTATATTTGTTGACCACGGACTCCTGAGAAAATATGAGGGAGACCAGGTTGAGCAGGTATTCAGAAATCAATATGATATAAATATGATCCGTGTTAATTGCGAAGACAGATTCCTTGAAAAACTCAAGGGAGTTTCTGATCCTGAGACCAAGAGAAAGATCATTGGCGAAGAATTCATCAGAGTATTTGAAGATGAAGCCAAGAAGATAGGTAAGGTTGATTTCCTCGTTCAGGGAACAATTTATCCTGATGTTATTGAAAGCGGTCATGGTGATGCAGCGGTAATAAAGAGCCATCACAATGTTGGAGGACTTCCCGACCACGTTGATTTCAAAGAAATAATTGAACCGCTGAGAAACCTGTTTAAGGATGAGGTTAGAAAAGCCGGTGAAGAAATGGAGATTCCTGAAGATATTGTGTGGAGACAGCCATTTCCGGGTCCTGGGCTTGCTATCAGAGTTATTGGCGATCTGACCAAGGAAAAACTAGATACCTTGAGAGATACCGACTATATCTTCCGTGAGGAAATCAAGGCGGCAGGTCTTGGCAGAGAAATAAATCAGTACTTTACCGTATTAACAAACATGAGAAGCGTTGGTGTAATGGGTGACGAAAGAACCTATGACTATACTCTTGCTCTTCGTGCGGTTACAACTACCGACTTTATGACTGCAGACTGGGCGAGAATTCCTTACGATGTACTGGAAAAAATTTCAAACCGCATAGTAAACGAAGTAAAATACATCAACAGAGTTGTGTACGATATTACTTCTAAGCCTCCTGCAACTATTGAGTGGGAATAATCGCCGAGCGCTGCCTAAAGGCAGATAAAGCGAAGACGATTATTGCGCAGCGCAAGGAGCAATGCGACCGGGAGGAAGCAGAGCGACTATGCAGCAACACTTTTTTTATAATAGTATTTAACCTGTGATAAGCCTCCTAAAAAATAATACTAAATTTTTTTAAGGGGATTGTTTTAAAATGCAAGTACTTGAAATATATTTGGTTTATAAGGTGAATGATTTCTACGAGTTTTATTATATGAGTAAATTTTACCAACTAATAAATTAATGATATTATTCGTTTTGAAGGTTGCAAGGTTTAGAAACTAAAGTAGCTTTTATAGAATGACAGGTAAATCTATTGATTATCTGTCATTCTTGTATTATATATAATATAACAAGATTATAGATGTCCCCCACCTTAAATGGGGAAGTATTTCAATAAACCAACAGGATAAAGAATGGATGACAAAGATGAAGTTTAAGTGTGGAATGTATGGAGGTTCATTTAACCCGCTGCATTTAGGACATGTGCGTTGTATTATCGAGGCAGCAAATCAGTGTGAAGAGCTAATTGTGGTGATTAGTGAAGGTGTTAATAGGGCTGAAATAGATATAAGGGTGAGATATCGCTGGATATACCAGTTAACGAAGCATATAGGAAATGTAAGGATATTCATTTTACAAGATCATGCTGAGACGAAACATGATTACACAGAAGAATACTGGATGAAGGATGCAGAAAAGGTTAAAGAATTTGCAGGCAGGAAAATTGATGTTGTTTTTTGTGGAAGTGATTATGATATAAACAGCTTTTGGGCCAAATGTTATCCGGAATCAGATAATATTTTCATAAAGAGGGATGGTATTTCTTCTGCTAAAATCAGAGAAGATGTTATGGCCCATTGGGAATGGCTTCCGAATATTGTAAAGCCTTATTATGTAAAAAAGGTGCTGCTTATAGGCGGAGAAAGTACCGGAAAATCAATGTTGACTGTTAATCTTGCAAACTACTACAATACCAATTATTTAGAGGAAGTAGGAAGAGATTTATCTGAACGTTCAGGCACAGACCTGTTAATGCTTCCTGAAGATTTTACTGATATACTTTTAATGCATAAGCTGAGGGAAAGAGAAGCTATTTTATCCAGTAATAAGGTGCTTTTTGAAGATACTGACTGTTTAGTTACCAAGTTTTATATTCAGTTTCTGGGTGGAAAAGACAAGGCTATATATGAAAACCTGGCTGATGCCATTTCAGAATTAAACAATTATGACCTGGTGATTTTTTTAGAGCCTGATGTGAAATTTGTCCAGGATGGTGACAGGAGTCCTGTAATAGCAGCTGATAGGGAGTACTATAGCAATAAGATTAAGGAACTGTACAAAAAAAGAAAATACAATATTGAGGTAGTTTCAGGAGACTATCAGGAGAGATTTTTGAAGTCGGTAAATCTTATTGATAAATTACTTGGAGAACATAAAAGATGATAAAATTAGAAAATAATACGAAACTGACTACTAAAATTATGGGCTGCATGACTCCTTTTCAGTGGTTTGAGGTACTTATATTAATAGGGTTTACAACATATTTTGCGATTATTGATAAAGAAAGCTCAACACTATATCTTGCTATAAATGCACTTTCAGCAATATGTGGAGTTTTTTGTGTTGTACTTTGTGCTGCAGGTAAAAAGTCACAGTACTATTTTGGTTTTGTAAATATTGCTACTTACATTGTAATTGCTATGACGGGTAAGTACTATGGACAAGTTGCCTTAAATGCACTTTACTATCTTCCGACTCAGTTTATAGGTATGCATATGTGGAAAAAACACATGCATGAGGATGTAAATGCAGTTAAGTCAAAGAAAATGAGTCTTAAGCAGATCGGGTTATATATTTCTGGAACAGTCATTGGCGTTGTAAGCTGCCAATACATATTGGAGCTACTGGGAGGTAATCAAACGTGGTTGGACAGTAGTACACTTGTAATTTCCATAGTTGCAAATGCACTAATGGTGCTAAGATATAAGGAACAGTGGGCTCTTTGGATTATCGTTGATATTATTACAGTTACCATGTGGGTTCTGGCTGGTGACTCAATTCAGGTGTCGATGTGGTCGGTATATCTGCTGAATGCATTTTATGGCTTCATTAGGTGGTCAAAGATGAATAAAGTAAATTTTCAAAATGAATAAACTCTATCTGAAAACTGAAAGTTTTTATTGCACAGTGATAGGAGCAAGGCAAGCGGAGGTGGCAGAGCGACTATGCAGCACGCCGGGTACCTTAATGCTTTTTTGTTATTAATGGTAAGGTTTTAACTGTATGAGAAAATAATAAAAGTGTGTAAAGATGTACACTAAAAATTTAGTACATCTTACACACTTTTTCACTATAACAATTTACTAATTTTAACTAATATGAGAAAATATTTATACAAATCTATTGAAATGCTGTTTCATTGGTGATACAATATCAGCAGTTAGCGGTGGCTAACTGGATTATAATAACCGTAAATATTGCTTGGTTATAGTAAAACATAAGTATTAAACTTATGTCAGTCATTATTTTTTTAGCGCTAATGAAACGGTGTTTTAGTGACAATGTATGGAAAAAGCGGTTGGTAATAATTAAAAGAACGAGGTGTTTTTATGAATAGCAGATACTTTGCTACTTCCTATGAGCAGGCAAAGAGTAATAAAATTTTTATATTTCCATATGCGGGTGGTGGCGCATCTGCTTTTAAAAATTGGCAGGAGGAATTTACCGACACTGAAATTTTGGCAGCTCAATATCCTGGAAGAGAGAACAGGATAAAAGAGAAACCTGTTGACAATCTGGATTTACTTGTAAGTGAAGTTTTTAATGATATAAAACCTTTAATCAGTGACGGCATTCCATATTTTTTATTTGGTCACAGCCTGGGAACAAAGGTTGTATATGAATTAGCATTACTTATCCAAAAAGGTAACTTGCCCTATCAGCCAAAAGGGGTCATTATTTCGGCAGGTAAAGCACCCTGCTATAAAGAGAAAAATCCTATCCATGAGTTAGACACTGCTAACTTCATCAGGGAAATAAGCAGATTTTCAGGAACGCCAAAAGAGATATTGGGAACCAGATCATTAATGGACATATTTATGCCTATGTTAAGAGCCGATTTCAGAATGGATGAAACCTACCATAGAAAAACGGCGGAAAAAATAAATTGTTCTGTATTGGCCTTGTTGGGAGCAGATGATCCGGAATTAACACTGGAAGAACTTTTAACCTGGAGGGAATATACAAATGGAGAGTTCACCTACAAAAGCGTTGAGGGTGCACATATGTTTATACATACATACAGATCAATGACAATAAATGCTATAAGGGATTTTGTAAATGGACAGAAATGTAATAATACATAGGGTTCTAAGTTGTGAGGAAGTCTCAATAAGCGAAATTGCGGGACTTCTGAGTGGAAACGGCGCGGTGATATATATAGTAAATACGGGAAATGAAGAATTTCAGATAAAATCACTTGAATATCTGACAGACATCCAGAAGCAAAAAATGTATTCGTATATCAAGGAAAATGATAAAAGAAATTACTTCATAGCTCACAGTATTATAAATTATATATTTTCCACCATTTTAAAGTGTGAGGTAAAAAGTTTACAACATAAAACCGGAAAATATAAAAAGCCATATATAGTAAACAATTGCGGCTATTATTACAATATCTCGCATTCAGGGAATTATTCCGTGGTTGCAATGCATAAGGGCGAAATAGGAACAGACATAGAATGTGTGAACAGAAATTTTGAATTTGGCGGCATTATGAGAGGACAATTTTGTGAGGCTGATATCAAGTATGTGGGAGAAGATTTAAAAAAGTTTTTTAAACTATGGGTAGCAAAAGAAGCGTATTTCAAGTATATAGGGACGGGATTGTATCGTCAGCTGAAGAGTATCTCTTTTGCAAATGAAGCAGATGGTTATATTTTGATATATGATAAGGAGTCAAAAAAGGAACAGCCTGTATTTTTGATGGAAGAAGATGAGTATTTGCTAGGAGTGTGTGTGGATTAAAATCTACAGGAGGATAAGGCCATGAATATGCAGACAAAAAACAAACTGGAACAATTCTACAGGGAAAATGTCTGGGAACCCGTTACTTTGGGCCAGGCGCTGTCTTTATGGAGTCAGCGGTACCGGGACAATGCAGCTGTTACAGAAAACGGAAGGCAGCTGACCTATGGACAGCTGGAAAGTGAGGCGGGTAGGATAGCGCAGGGATTCCGGTGTTATGGTTTTAAAAAGGGAGATAAAGTTGTTTTGCAAATTCCCAATTCCATTGAGTTTGTTGTGATCAGCTTTGCTCTTTTCAAAGCAGGTATTATTCCTGTTATGGCACTGCCTGCTCAAAGAAAAACAGAAATCAAAGGGATAATGGAAAAGTCGGATGCCAGAGGTTATATCATTAAAGACAAGTATCTGGGCTTTGATTATAGGGAAATGGCAAGGGAAATTGTTAAGGAGCTGGGAGCTGATCCGAAAATAATAGTCATAGGTGATAGTCAAGAATTTACATCATTTAATCAATTGAAAGCAGAAAACGAATTATCCGAAGCTGTGGCCGTGAATTATACCGAGGCAGGTTTATTCCTGCTTTCCGGAGGGACGACCGGAGTGCCGAAGCTCATTCCGCGCAGACATACCGACTATGTATATGTGGCAAAACAAACAGCAGAGAGGTGTAAGCTATCCCAAAACTCCGTATACCTGGCAGCACTTCCCATGGCACATAATTTTCCGTTAGGTTGTCCGGGGGTGATGGGAACCCTGAGTGCCGGCGGGAGGATAGTCATATGCAATGTTACAAGCCCCGATGAAATAATTCCTTTAATCGAGGAAGAAAGAGTGACAGTAACAGGACTTGTGCCTGCAATGGCAAGTATGTGCATTGAATTTCTGGAACTGG
>JAQSXC010000112.1 GCA_029266335.1 Eubacterium sp.
GAGGCGTGTTTTACATTGTCAATAGAGGGTAAGCGTAGTAGAAATAAAAAATATAGCTTAGGATGAGGTGCAAACATTTGGAGTCAAAAAAATTGGTTGAAAAGATTGTATCATTAATGGAAGAAAAAAAGGCAAAAGAAATAAGTACGATTGATATCGAAAACATAACAGAAATTGCCGACTATTTTGTAATATGCAGCGGAACCTCTACTACTCATATTAAATCAATTGCAGATGAATTGGAGTTTAAATTGGGTGAGCTGGGTCTTCACGCATTTCATAAGGAAGGCTATGATACAGCAAGATGGATACTATTGGATTATGCAGATGTTATAATTCATGTATTCCACCAGGAAGACAGAGGCTTTTATAATTTAGAAAGGCTATGGTCAGATGGGGTATTGACTAATATTAGATAGAAAATGATTGTAGATGAGAATAATATAACAGGTAGTATTTTTAAAGTAGCTGTTCCCGCTGTTGTGGAACAGCTACTAATTATGATTGTAGGGGTTGTATCACTGGCTTTTGTCGGCCATCTCAGTAATGAAGCAGTAACAGCTGTTGGTTTAATAAATTCGCTTTTTGGTTTTATACAAGTGTTTTTTGTAGCCTTATCGACCGGATGCACTGTTGTTATTGCCCGACTTATCGGTGAAGGTGATATAGAAAAGGCCAAGGCAGCAATTAAAGAGTGTGTATTAATAGGGTTTGCAGCCTCAACACTTTTGACAATAATATTAATAGTTTTTTCAAGACCTATTATTTCTACTTTTTTCAATGGTGCAGAAAAGCAGGTAATCGATATAGCCACGAGCTATTTTAAAATTACCCTGATAACATTGCCATTAATGTTTTCCAACATAATAATCAGTGGTTCATTAAGAGGCTCTGGCGATACAAAAACTCCTATGTTAATTGCAAATGTGGTAAATATATTGAACATTGTATTAAGTTATGTTTTAATATATGGGGTTAGTATTGGTAATTTGACAATTGAAAAAAAGGGTATTGCCGGGGCGGCTATTGCTGTTTGTATAGCCAGAGGAGTAGGCGGAATTTTAAGTTTGTTTGTTGTTCTGAATAAATCCGTTGCACTATCCTTCACCTTGAAAGGTAAACTGTCAATTGATTTCCAGTTGCTTAAAAGAATACTGCATGTGGGTGTTCCGGCATCACTTGAACAGTTAATAATGCAGGGTGGCTTTCTGATGCTTCAGGTAGTCATTTCGCATATGGGTACTGAAGCCTCAACAGTGTATCAGATTGTTATGTCAATTAACTCCATGTGCTTTGTACCGGTTTTTGGTTTTGGAATAGCTGCAACCACTATGGTTGGACAGAGCCTGGGGGCAAAAAGAATTGATCTTGCCAGAAAGAGCGGATGGAAGACTATTAAAATCTGTCTAATTATTACTGTAGTTCTTTCAAGCCTGTTGTTTATTTTTGCAGGCAGTTTGATAAGAATATATACTGATGACAAGGTTATTATTGGAATAGGAACAGGAGCAATAAGGTTTTTTAGTTTTTCACAGCCTTTTGTTTCAATAGTTACAGTAGTATCCAATGCTTTAAGGGGTGCAGGAGACATTGTATATGTTATGCTTACCAGTTTTGTCGGTATATGGTGCTTTAGAATTTTTGTTACTTTTATATTGAATTATAAATTTCAAACTGGAATAACTGCTGCATGGATTGCCTTGTTTTTTGATTTTGCCATAAGGTCAGCAATGTATATTGTGAGATTCAGGCGTGGCAGATGGGCGAGTATTTCAATTTAGATAAATTAACATAAAGAAAAATTGGCATGGCGATGAATGGGATAATTGACTTAGCCCATGTCGGAAATGGAGATAAGGATATAAAATGATTAGTGCAAACGGAGTTTCCCTGAGATATGGGGGAAGAGCTTTATTCGAAAATGTAAATATTAAATTTACAAAAGGTAATTGTTATGGTTTAATCGGGGCAAACGGCTCGGGTAAATCAACCTTTTTGAAAATTCTTTCAGGTGAGATCGAGCCAAGCAAGGGAGATGTAACCATAACTCCCGGTGAACGACTGGCTGTGCTTAAGCAGAACCACTATGAATATGATGAGCACGAGGTTCTTAAAACCGTAATAATGGGTCACAAAAGGCTCGTAGAAATAATGGAAGAAAAAGAAAAGTTATATGCCAAATCTGATTTTACCGAAGAAGAAGGAATCAGATTGTCAGAGCTTGAGGCCGAATTTGCAGAATTAAACGGGTGGGAGGCAGAATCAGATGCCGCCATACTTCTAAACGGTTTAAATATCGGAGAAGACTATCACTACAAGCTGATGAAGGACCTTGACGGTACAGAAAAGATAAGAGTTCTGCTGGCACAGGCACTATTCGGAAACCCTGACATACTGCTCATGGACGAACCGACCAACCACCTTGATGTGGCTTCAATAACATGGCTGGAAAACTTCCTGGCAAACTTTGAAAATATAGTAATCGTGGTTTCCCATGACAGACATTTTTTGAACCAGGTTTGCACTCAGATTGCAGATATTGACTTCGGTAAGATACAGCTGTATTTCGGTAACTATGATTTCTGGTATCAGTCAAGCCAATTGGCACTTCAACAGATGAAGGATGCGAATAAAAAGACTGAAGCCAGAATGAAGGAGCTGCAGGAATTTATTCAGAGATTCAGTGCAAACGCATCAAAATCAAAGCAGGCAACCTCACGTAAAAAATTGCTGGATAAATTGACTCTGGAGGACATTAGACCATCCTCAAGAAAGTATCCTTTTGTTGACTTCAAGCCTGACAGGGAAGCCGGAAACGACCTTCTCATGGTAAATGGTATTTCAAAGGAAATAGAAGGTGAGCAGCTCTTAAAGGATGTAAATATCATAGTAAACAAGAGTGACAAAATAGCTTTTGTCGGGACATACGGCATTGCCAAAACCGCTTTGTTTAAAATTCTTATGAACGAAATGGAAGGCGACAGCGGTGATTTCAAGTGGGGTGTAACTACTTCACAATCATATTTCCCGAGGGATAACTCCGAATATTTTGATGGAGTTGAATTAAGCCTTGTTGACTGGCTGAGACAGTATTCCAAGGATCAGACAGAAACCTTCTTAAGAGGCTGGCTGGGAAGAATGCTGTTCTCTGGAGAAGAAGCCTTGAAAAAAGCTTCAGTTCTTTCAGGAGGGGAAAAGGTTCGCTGTATGCTTTCAAAAATGATGCTTTCAGGTGCAAATGTTCTCGTTCTGGATGAACCTACAGCCCATCTTGACCTGGAATCCATAACAGCACTTAACAATGGTCTTATTAATTACAAGGGAACTATTCTGTTTACCTCACATGACCATGAGTTTGTACAGACAATTGCAAACAGGATAATAGAAATTACTCCGAAGGGTATTATAGACAGACAGATGACCTATGATGAATACCTTGAAAACGAAGATATTCAAGCATTAAGAAAAGAAATGTGGTCATAAGAGTTTTGTGAAAGCTGCAGTCATTTAGAAACTATTAAGTGACTGCAGCTTTTTTGTTGCATTTATCAAATTTTATTGAGAAGCAGGGACAAGAATAAAAGGCAAATGCAGGGAATTGCATTTGCCTCTTTTGTCAAATATATAATTATTGGATTTTATCATATGCTTTACATTATCATTTATATTTACCCGATATTTTCAACATATCTCTTAATCTTTTTTGTAGTTGTTTTTGCAAATTCTTCTTCACGGACAGTAAAATCTCTGATACGTTTATATAAAGGCATCAGCTTGTTTATTTCCTTAATCTCGCTTTGAATGAGTCTGTAAACTTCATCATTGGAGATTATATTCAATTTGAGTCTGTCCTTAATTTCATCAATATCAACGACAATCTGAGCGTTAACCTCAGTTTCACCCGATTCCTCATAAAAACGACCCCAAACCAGGCTTTCCTTAACATAAGGACATTTTGCCAGATATGCTTCAACTTCTTCAGGAAAGATATTTTTTCCGTTTTTAGTGACTATAACATTTTTCTTTCTTCCGGTTATATAAACGTAACCTTCTTCATCTATATATCCCAGGTCACCTGTATACAGGCGGCCATTTTTGAGCACTTTGCTGGTAGCCACAGGGTTTTCATAGTATCCCAGCATTACATTATCACCACTGATGACAAACTCGCCGATACCGTCTTCTCCGATATTTTCAACCTGAATGTCAACTCCGGAAAGAGCTTTTCCTGCTGAATCATGTCTGAAGCCCCGGTCGTTATTAACAGACACTATAGGAGCGCATTCTGTCAGCCCATAACCTTGAACAATTCTGATACCCATGGCACATAAGTCATTTGAAACATCAGGATTTATAGCAGCAGCACCTGAAATTACAAGTCTGACATTCCCTCCAAACACACTGTGTATCTGTTTGAAAAGCTTTCTGCGTATATCAATCTTCAGGAAGTAATAAAGGAAATTGCTTATTTCCAGAGCAACATTCAACTTAAGTTTGCTAAAGTAGCTCTTCGAAGCCTGCTTTATTATTTTCTTGTGCATATTTTCCAGTATCAATGGTACCAGCATCAATATTGTAGGCTTGGTTTCCTGCAAATTCTGAACGATATACTTTAAGCCTTCATTGAAGGAGAAACAGCAGCCGTTATACATCATAACCAGGAAGTCAGCCGTACATTCGTAGGTGTGATGCAGAGGCAAAATGCAAAGTGCACTGTCGGTTTCATCAAGATACAGCATTGAACAAACAAATCTGACATCCGAAACTATATTTTTGCTTGACAGCATTACACCTTTCGCCAGATCAGTAGTACCGGAAGTAAAAATAAGAGCGACCATTTTATTTTCATCTATTTCTGCATCCAGATAACGTCTGTCGCCATTCTCAAGCAGTTTCCTGCCTTTATCAACAAGCGCTGTCATAGAAAGGAATTTATTATTTTCGTCAGCTTCAAGATCCATATCAATATAATACTCAATTGCTGAAGTTTTCGAAAGTTTCTCCATATCACTTCTGTGTTTTGAGGAGAATACTATTGCACTGACACCAGCCCTTGAAATCAGATTTTCTATTTCATGAAAAGGCAGTTCTCTATCCAAAGGTACTACAACACCAACTCCGCCTGTAACTGTAAGATATGCTGTACACCATTCTGCTCTGTTTTGGGACAGAATAGCGATTTTTTTATCATTTAGTCCCAGATCAATTAAAGCTGTGCCTAAACAATCAATTTCATTTTTTAACTCAGTGTATGTTTTGTTATAATATTCGCCATTTTTGCCTTTGATTAAATATGCGTTTCTAGTTCCAAATAAATTTGCACTTTGGACCATCATATCTTTGAGATCTTTGATTTCCCGTGTTTGGTAAATCGGTTCGGCTCTCATTGATTACACCCCTCTTAACAAGCAATAAATGCTATTATTTTCACCCTCATGTTTTTACCATACTGAACCATTTACCTGTATAGCATGCAGTCCACATCAGCATAGTTTTATATTACCTTAAACATATACTATAATATAAGTATATTGAAATTAAATCAATATATGAGGCAAATAAAATTTAATTAAATTTACCATTTATGCATCTTTCTAATCTTATATATTCTTCTTCTGGATATTTTTCTTAATATTTTTCTCATAATGAGGAAACATATTACCACTATTAAAGCTATAGATGTATATTTGAATATTGGTGACTCAGTTATTTTGGTAACATAATTCTTTGTCTTGGCCTTCAGACTTTGATCCACTGTTCTTGACGAGACTATGTTTACCTGACCCAAAGTGATTCCATTCTTTTTATAAATTATATTTCCAAGAACAGTACCCTTGGTTATAGGTGCCTTTAAATCCTGCTTAATAGTAACTTTTTTTTCCAGATCCTTATCCCACAAAGACTTGTCATTTGGTAAAATAGCTTCCAATTTGCCATTGGTTACCAAATCGAGCTTCCCTTCATCGGCAGCTTCTTTTACAACAACATTTTGAATGATTGTATTTCTATCAATAATCAATTGATTTGAATAGTTTTCATAACCTGCTCGCAGCAATTTTTCCGAAAAGTCAAATACAGTTCTGCCGGGCTGGTTATTTACACCCAATACTACTGAAATAAGTTCCAACCCTTCCTTGTTGACAGCGGAACCGACAAAATTGGCCCCGGCTCTCATGGTTGAGCCGGTTTTCATCCCTGTTATGGTAAATTGATTTCTGTCATCTCCTGTGTCAGGTCCATAATTGAAGGATTGACCCAATAATTTATTAGTGTTATTTAATACATTCCACTTTTCATGCTTATTGGTGGGAGGAAGCATATCCAGTTTCTTCTGACTCATAATTTCCCTGAAAGCTGGAAAAGTCAGGCATTCTTTAGCTATAAGTGCCAGATCCCTGGCTGTGGTATAATGATTTGCATCCTTTTCATATTCGTCAATACCGCAGGGGTTGGTGAAGGTGGAATTTTTTGCACCGGCCGCGGCAGCAGTTTTATTCATTTCTTCCATAAATTCTTCTCTGCCTGAGAAAAGATTTTCTGCAATAATGTTTGCAGTTTCATTTGCGGATACTATCAGCAATGCATGAAGAAGATCATCCAGGGTTAACTGTTCTCCTGGCATGATGCCTATATTCATTCCTCCTACACCTATATCTGAAACAGCTTCCTGACTGGCAGTCATTACCTGACTCAGTTCGCCCTTTTTCAAGGCAACAAGAGCTGTTGCTATTTTTGTGGTACTTGCGGGTCTTAGACGGACGTCTGGGTTACTTTCATATAATACACTTCCTGTTTTTGCGTCCATCAATATGTAAGCAGCTGCATCAATATCCAGGTCGGCACAAAAAGCAGGGGAAATCTGAAATGCAAAAATTATGGCAAGTATCATTATGACTAGCGCTTTCTTCATAGTTCCTCCTTAGTAAGATCCATCTTATAATAGTATAAAGCAAAAATTAATTTTTTGAAACCTCTCTATAATATTTGTTACAATTATAGCTTTTTACCAGAAATTGTATTATAATAATACTGTAAATTGCAATTCATTTCTTATGTCTTATTTTTTCTGACGACGAATTTTTCCTTTATTTTATTAAAATTGTCATACAACAAAAAAAGAGCTATTACTAGATTAATATGCGGAATTGTTTTGTTTTGTGATATATATTTCATTTTATGAGGAGGTTTTATGGAAATATCAATATTCGGAAAGCAATACTTTATAAACAAGGTATTGCTTTTGGCAGTTATTATTGTACTTGTTCTGGGCTCGGGTTTTCTGGGATACTTTTTGAAACAGGTTTATGAGCCTTTGAAAGAGCCCGTAGTTGAAAAGTCGGATATTGTCCCAAACAAAAAAGAAAATGATATAACTGCAGAGGAGCTGTCTGAACCCGCGAAAGTGCTTGAACAAATCAAGGTTTATATTGTTGGATGTGTTAATAAACCCGGTGTGGTAACCCTAAACAAAGGTGATGTCATTGATGATGCCCTCAAAATGGCAGGCGGAGCTTCAAAGGAAGCTGATCTGGAGAATATTAACCTGGCATATCAGTTAAATGAAAATACTATGCTGAGAATTAAATCAAAAACAGCAGGTCAGCTTAAGACTGCCTCAGAAGCCGGAGCAACACAAAATTCAAGTGCAGGCACAAAGGGCAAGGCACCTGAAGCCCCGAAACAAACCTCTGTATCTTTAAAGCAGGCCGGCAACAGCTCTGCTTCAGCAGCTGATAAGTCTTCGGCGGAAGGTACCTTGAACAGGGGAGTGGATATCATTAATGACAGCCTGGGTGCAGTCGTTGCTGATGAACAGGATAAAGCAGGTGGTGAAAGTAAGAGCAACCTTGTTAACATAAACAAGGCCACCCAGACTGAACTGGAGAATCTTCCAAATGTGGGGCCTGCTACTGCTAAAGCAATTATTGATTACAGAGAAAAGAACGGAGGCTTTAAAAAAATTACCGATTTGATGAAAATTACCGGAATAAAACAAAAAACCTTTGACAAAATCAAAGATAATATCTGTGTGTAATAAAAAATTCGGAAAACAAAAACCGGCTTGTATAAGCCGGTTATAAAAAATAATTTAAAGGAGGAAAATATAATTTAATTTTCATATTTATTATATTATTTTGATGAAGTAATTCAAATGGCATTAATAAACGATTTTCCAGGTCGAATAAAGGAAAATAATATGCAACATTAACAATCATCTCATAAATGAGGGCAGTATAAATACTGAAATAAGAATATATGTCAGTAAAAGGGAAATTGAGGGTATTAAAATACCGAATAATATTATGTTTAAAAACTTTTTATGTCTATTTTTTTTAAATCTTTTAAATCTGGTATTTCTCATGCAGCCTCTCCATTAACCATGACCTGATATATCAAATTTATTATTGCCAATATATTACTCGGGAATTCAGATAATTAACTTCAAAAGAATAAAAACCTGATATGCTTCATATTGCGGGCAATTTGCCGCTGTGCTATAATTTCTCCATATTATTCTTGATTGGAGGATTATCGGACTAATATCCGGTAAAAGATGCTATGATATATTTGAGATTTTTATTCGAAGGGCTTGAAAAGACCGGGATATTAAATGATACAGTTATTACTGAAGTAGAGGGAGATATATTCGCAAACCCGGTAAATACTGGTAGGGAATATCAGTTGAGTGATGTAAAACTGTTAGCTCCATGCAAGCCTGGAAAGGTAGTAGCTGTCGGTTTGAATTATGTTGATCATGTCAAAGAATTTTCCGGAAGAGATATACCAAAGAATCCTGTTATCTTTATAAAATTGCCACATACAGTTATTGGACCCGGCGATACAATTCTTCTTCCGGAGGCATCTGAAAGAGTTGATTATGAGGCTGAGTTTGCTGTTGTCATTGGAAAGTACTGTAAGAATGTTGAACCTGAGCAGGCCTCCGATTATATTTTTGGTGCTACCTGTCTTAATGATGTCACTGCAAGAGATATCCAGAAGTCGGATGGACAATGGATAAGAGGAAAGAATTATGAAACCTTCTGCCCGATCGGACCATATATAGTTACCGGTCTGGATTACTCCAAATTGGATGTTAAATTGCTCTTAAACGGAGAGGTGAAGCAGCACGGAGATACCTCCATGCATATTTTTGATACTGATTATTTGATAAGCTTTATCTCCAAGGTCATTCCTCTGGAGCCTGGAGATGTAGTCACAACAGGAACACCCGAAGGCGTAGGGCCAATAAAAGATGGCGATATTGTTGAAGTTGAAATAGAAGGTATTGGCAAATTGACTAATTTAGTAAAAAAGCCTTAGAGCAAAATCTGACAATGCCGGTGACCCATTGGAGTATTGACACATAATTTTTGTAAGAATATAATAAATTTATATAGTTACACATCAATAAGTGTTGAAAGAATATTTATTATAAATGTAAAATAAAAATGATATTGATTAATATCATTATATTGACAAAGGCGTTGATGAGAAGAGTACGTAAAAACAGAGGTTTCAGAGACCGGTCACATTAGCTGAAAGTAACCGGACCAACAATTTACCGAAAACCACCTCTGAGTCTGAACGTTGATTACGTTATAATCCGGGTATCAGAATCTGTTACTCAATGAGCTGCAAGTAGGGTGGAACCGCGAGATAACTCTCGTCCTTATAAAGTCAATCTATGATTGACTTTGGGACGGGGGTTTTTTATTGTCTAAGAAAGTATGAACTTTTGAATATTACTAATGCTGAAAAGGCACTTTGCAAACGATAGTGGCTTTGCAGCTTTTGCTCTTTTGGTAAGTTATGCATATATGTTTAAAGTTGAAGGAGGTATCAGTATGATAAAGATTACATTAAAAAATGGCAGCATACAGGAATATGAAAACGGAACAACTATTAAAGCTGTTGCAGAAAGCATCAGTGCCGGTCTTGCGAGAGTAGTCCTTGCAGGTGAAGTGGAGGGGAAGGTAAAGGATCTCAATTACAAACTGGAAAATGACTGCACGTTGAATCTCTTAACCTTTGAGGACGAGGGTGGGAAAAATGCCTATAGACATACTGCATCACACGTTTTAGCCCAGGCAGCAAAAAGATTGTTTCCATCTGTAAAGCTGGCTATCGGACCCTCCATACAGAATGGCTTTTACTATGATTTTGAAACTGAAAAGAATTTTACTCCTGAAGATTTAGCCGGGCTTGAGAAGGAAATGGAGAAAATCATAAAAGATGATCTTTCCCTTGAACGATACACTCTTCCCAGAGAGCAGGCAATCAGTCTTATGGAAGGCAAGGGAGAGCCCTACAAGGTTGAACTTATAAAAGAGCTCCCCGAGGGTGAAGAAATATCCTTCTATAAGCAGGGAGATTTTGTGGACCTTTGCGCCGGACCGCACTTGCCTTCTACAGGAAAACTAAAGGCCGTTAAATTGATGAGTGCTGCCGGTGCATATTGGAGAGGCAACGAAAACAATAAAATGCTTCAAAGAATTTATGGTACGGCCTTTCCAAAGAAAAGTGAACTGGATGAATATATTACAAGAATGGAAGAGGCCAAGAAACGTGATCATAGAAAGCTTGGAAGGGAATTGGACCTTTTTGATATATTGGACGAAGGGCCGGGCTTTCCGTTCTTTATGCCAAAAGGAATGGTGCTTCGAAATTTGCTTGAGGATTTCTGGCGCGACCGGCATAAAAAAGCCGGATATCAGGAAATTAAGACACCAATAATTTTGAATAAGGATTTATGGCTCAGGTCGGGACATTGGGAAAATTACAGAGAAAATATGTATACTGTTGATATAGACGAACAGGATTTTGCAATCAAGCCAATGAACTGTCCGGGTGGAATGCTGGTATTTAAAAGAAAGCTGCATTCCTACAGGGATCTCCCACAAAGGATGGGTGAACTGGGGCTTGTTCACAGACATGAGCTGTCAGGAGCGCTTCATGGCCTCATGCGGGTAAGATGCTTTACTCAGGATGATGCACATATTTTTATGACTCCTGATCAAATAAAGGGAGAAGTAATCGGTGTTATTGACCTGATAGATAATTTTTACAGAGTGTTTGGCTTCAAATATAATGTGGAATTATCCACAAGGCCTGAAAAATCCATTGGTTCGGATGAGATGTGGGAGTTGTCAACGGCAGGACTTAAAGATGCACTTGATTCAAAAGGCATCTCATATAAAATCAATGAAGGAGACGGCGCCTTCTACGGACCAAAGATTGATTTCCACCTGGAGGATTCAATAGGACGTACATGGCAGTGCGGCACAATTCAGTTGGATATGAATTTACCTGAAAGATTTGATTTAACCTATGTCGGTCCAGACGGAGAAAAGCACAGACCTGTTATGATCCACAGAGTTGTTTTTGGAAGTATTGAAAGGTTTATAGCCATACTTACAGAGCATTTTGCCGGGGCTTTCCCAACCTGGCTCAGTCCTGTCCAGGTCAAGATACTTCCTTTGATTGACAAGCATCATGATTATGCATATCAGGTCAAAAAAATGCTTGAGGACAGCGGTTTGAGAGTTGAGGTCGATATACGTAATGAAAAGATAGGCTATAAAATCAGAGAGGCCCAGATGGAGAAAACACCTTATATGCTGGTAATAGGGGACAAGGAACTGGAGAGCAGCTCTGTGGCAGTAAGATCCAGAAAAGACGGTGATCTGGGAAGTATTTCAGTAGAGGAATTCCTAGACAAGATAGTAAAAGAAGTTGAGAACAAGGATAAATAATTACTAAAAAATATAAACAGTACGGGTAAGAGGAATTGTATATCATATGAAGTGCACACACCGGAACAAACCGATATAAATACCTTATTCCCATATGAAAAGGAGATAATAGCATGATCAATATTAAGTTGAAAGATGGAAGTGTTCAGGAATATCAAGAAGGTATTTCTATTCTGCAGGTTGCAGAAAGTATCAGTGCAGGACTTGCCAGAGTTGCACTTGCCGGTGAGGTGGATGGAAAGGTAAAGGATTTGAACTATAAGCTTGAAAAGGATTGTTCTTTAAGTCTGCTGACTTTTGCCGATGAAGGCGGAAGATTTGCATACAGACATACAGCCTCACATGTTTTGGCCCAGGCGGTAAAGAGACTGTTTCCAAAGGTTAAGCTTGCAATAGGTCCTGCAATAGAAAACGGCTTCTACTACGATTTTGATGTAGAAAAGAATTTCTTGCCTGAGGATCTGACAAAGCTTGAAAAAGAGATGGAAAAAATAATTAAGGAAGACCTGGCCATAGAAAGGTTCACACTGCCAAGAGACGAAGCAATCAAATTTATGGAGGAAAAAGGTGAACCCTATAAAGTAGAATTGATTAATGACCTGCCTGAAGGTGAGGAAATTTCCTTCTACAAGCAGGGTGATTTTGTTGACCTGTGTGCCGGACCTCATCTTCCCACCACAGGAAAGCTTAAAGCCATCAAGCTTATGAATGCAGCAGGTGCTTACTGGAGAGGCAGCGAGAAAAACAAGATGCTCCAGAGAGTTTATGGAACTGCCTTCCCAAAGAAGAGTGAACTTGATGAGTATATTACAAGACTGGAAGAAGCCAAGAAGCGTGACCATAACAAGCTGGGAAGAGAGCTTGAGTTATTTACAACCGTAGAGGAAATAGGTCAGGGACTTCCTTTACTGATGCCAAAGGGTGCTAAAATAGTTCAGACCCTGCAGAGATTTGTTGAAGACGAAGAAGAAAAAAGGGGCTATGTTCTTACAAAAACTCCTCTTATGGCCAAGAGCGATCTTTATAAACTGTCAGGCCACTGGCAGCACTACAAGGACGGAATGTTTGTATTGGGTGACGAGGAAAAGGACGAAGAAGTTATGGCATTAAGACCAATGACCTGTCCATTCCAGTTCATGATATACAAGTCAAAGCTTCACAGTTACCGTGATCTGCCAATAAGATACGGTGAGACTTCAACACTTTTCAGAAATGAAGCTTCAGGGGAAATGCATGGTCTTATCAGAGTCCGTCAGTTCACAATTTCAGAAGGCCATCTGGTTTGTACTCCTGAGCAGTTGGAAGAAGAATTCAAGGGTGTTGTTGACCTCATTAAATATATGATGGAAACTTTAGGCATACAGGATGACGTTACCTACAGGTTCTCTAAATGGGACCCCAACAACAAGGAAAAATATATCGGTAATGCAGAGGATTGGGAAGCTGTTCAGGATAAGATGAGAACCATCCTTGATCATCTCAGGATTGATTACAAGGAAGCAGAAGGAGAAGCCGCCTTCTACGGTCCAAAGCTGGATATACAGTTTAGAAATGTTCATGGCAAGGAGGATACAATCATTACTGTTCAGGTAGACTTTGCACTTGGAGAACGCCTGGATATGGTCTACATTGACAAGAACAACGAAAAGAAGCATCCATATGTTATTCACAGAACTTCAATCGGCTGCTATGAAAGAACTCTTGCAATGCTTATAGAGAAATATGCGGGTGCTTTCCCAACCTGGCTGTGTCCTGTACAGGCTAAAATACTGCCATTGGTTGACAAACACCATGACTTCGCACAGCAGGCGGCACAAATGTTGAAGGACAGAGGCGTAAGGGTAGAAGTCGACTATAGAAATGAAAAGATCGGATATAAGATAAGAGAAGCTCAAATGGAGAAGATCCCTTATATGCTGGTTATAGGGGATAAGGAGATGGAAAACGGTGCAGTTGCCGTTAGATCCAGAAAAGACGGAGATCTTGGAACTATGTCAGTACAGGAATTTGTAGACAGGATTGTTGAGGAAATAAGAACCCGGGCAAGATAATATTCTGAATTATACCCTCTATTGACAACGTACAATACGCCTCACGCTAGCTATTTTGCCGCTTTTCTTCGTTGTCGTCCTTGCCTTGCAGCAAGCAAGACTGCGTCCTTACGCCTTGAAAATCAGCAAGATATCAAAGCGTGAGGTCGAAGATTTTTGAGCTGATGGATTTGTTTTGTGGCAAGGCAAAGCCGTGTAGCAATGCTTTGTGCCTTGCAAACGGCTTTAATGCCGGCCACCTTGTTTTTGTGTGTGTTTAGGGATTTATAACTTTTTAATATTTATGTAATATATGTCACATAAATTGACAATAATCTGTAGTGAAGTATTTTAGCACCAGAGTTCCCTGCATTGGATAATATTTACGGTATATCTATGCTATGTTATAATAGTTTTTGGTATTTTTTCACGGATTTTTATGAATTGTTTTGGATTTAATTACCAAGCCTGTGAGGCTTACGGAGGAAAGTTATGGGAAACAAGCTGTTATCGATTGTTGTTCCGGTATATAATGAGCAGGAAGTAATAGATGAGACTTATAAGCGATTATCTGCTGTATTTAAGGACTATTTCATGGATGTTGAATATATTTTTATTAATGACGGAAGTAGGGATAATACATACTTCAAACTGAAGGAAATTGCTTCTGAAAACCCGGGAGTACGCGTTATTAACTTTGCAAGAAATTTTGGACACCAAATTGCCATTACTGCGGGTATGGACTATGCAAAGGGTGACGCTATTGTAATAATAGACGCTGATTTGCAGGATCCGCCCGAGATTATTCATCAAATGGTGGATAAGTGGAAGGAAGGCTATGAGGTTGTATACGGTAAAAGGCTTCGAAGGGAGGGGGAAACCTTCTTCAAAAAGTTTACCGCAAAGACCTTTTACAGATTCCTTGACAGTATGACAGATATAAAGCTTCCTGTGGATGTTGGTGATTTCAGACTTATTGACAGAAAAGTCTGTGATGCAATGAAATCCCTGCCTGAGAGATCAAGATATGTAAGAGGTCTGGTAAGCTGGGTAGGCTTTAAGCAGACCAGTGTGGATTATCATAGAGAAAAGAGATTCGCAGGTGAAACAAAATATCCCCTTAAGAAAATGATAAAGCTTGCAGGGGACGGGATATTTTCATTCTCCTATAAGCCTTTGAAACTGGCTACTTTTATAGGTATGCTGGTATCAGCTTTCAGTTTTATATATCTGATAGTGGTTCTTATTCAGAAATTTATAAAGAACGATGTGGTTTCAGGGTGGGCATCCTCAATGGCTGTATCATTGTTTTTGAACGGAGTCATGTTGATAGTAATAGGTATTATGGGAGAATATGTGGGAAGAATATATGAAGAGGTAAAAGCCAGACCTCTGTATATTGTTGGGGAATTAATGGGTTTCGACAGGGATAATGCTACAAAATAAACCAGAGGTAATTAATGGAAACGAAAAAGGTATCCGTTTCAAGTAAGCTCGTTATTCTAATATTAACAATATTTGTTTCTTATGTTATATTTCTGAATTTAGTATGTTCTGTTTATGCGAATGCAGTTCTCTACGCAATTCTGGTTGTACCTGTATTTGCGGCTGTACTGCTTTTATCGGCAAAAATCAAAATTTTACCCGCGCCTTTCGCCATTATGGTTTTTATAATGGCGTTTTTAATGAAGGGTATTTTTGCAGTGATGATAGATACGCAGCCAATATCTGACTTTAATACCTTTTATAAATACGCAATTAATCTAATCCAAGGAAACAAGTCCTTTGGACAGCTCTTTTACTTTAAGACCTGGGCATATCAGACAGGTCCCGTAATATATTATTCAGCAATTATGAAATTGTTTGGCACCGGACTTTTGCCGCTGAAACTGGTTAACTGCTTTTTTATGGCCGGCTCCAATATGCTGGTTTACCTCATTGCAAGGAAGGTTTCAAATGATTTTACTGCGAGATTCGTATCGATTTTGTATTTGGTTTATCCTGCTCCGTATTTTCTAACCCCGGTATTGACAAATCAACATTTTGCAGCCTGTATGTTTTTAGCAGGAATATATGTTTTAATGCTTGACAGCATGAATATGATTTTAAGAGGTATTCTTGCAGGGCTGCTAATGTCTGTAGGAAACGGCGTGAGACCACTTGGGCTGTTAATCATTATAGCTGTTGTAGTATGGAGCCTTATTGAGGCTGCAAGCTTTAAAAAGACGGCCACACTTGTTATGACTGCTGTTCTGCTTGTGGTCTATCTATTAGGCTGTTTCGGCTTATCGGCAGCTGTAAGGCGTGCTGAAATAAATCCGGAAGGCCTGAGGAACAATTTTCCTCTGTGGAAGTTTGTTATCGGATTTAATCAGAACTCAAAAGGACAATTCAACTATGATGATCAGAATAATATATTTCTTATTAAAGACTCCGCAAAAAGAAATTCCGTAGCCCTGGATACCATCAAAAAAAGGATTTCAATAGAACCATATAAAATGGTAGCTTTTATTGGCACCAAGATAAATGTGATGTGGGCAGAATTTGATACCATGATGTGGGGGTTTTATGAGACAGAAGACGGTAAACTCAAAGCTTCAAAGGAAATACAAAAAATTGAACCCATAGTTCTGGGAATAGAAAAGATATTCTACCTTCTGGTATTCATATTACTTCTTATGGGCTTGATACGGTCTTTGACAAGCCGGAGAATACGATCGGAATTATTACTTACAGCACTTGCATTACTATGTTTTTTCGGCGTTCATATATTAATTGAGATACAGGTCAGATACAGATATTTTGCAGTCATGCTGGTCTTTATAATTGCTGCAAAGGGGAGTGAAATTCTATTTGCACCCTTTAAAAACTATAAGAATAATTTATAATTTCCCGGGGAATTTTCAGTATAATTGTCTTTTTGTCTGGAATTTTGTATTTGTGTTTAAGCATCAATTATGAAATAATATGAAAGAAAAGAATACTTATATGGAAATTTTATTGATATGGAAAAAGTTAATGGGGGTTGGATAATGAAACAATATCTTGATTTGTGCGAGCACATTTTAAAGAATGGTACCAAGAAGGAAGACAGAACCGGTACCGGAACAATAAGTACCTTTGGTTATCAAATGAGGTTTAATCTCCAGGAAGGTTTCCCGCTGCTCACAACAAAGAAATTGCATCTTAGATCAATAATTCACGAGCTCCTATGGTTTATCAAAGGTGATACCAATATAAAATATCTTAAAGACAACGGCGTTTCCATTTGGGATGAGTGGTCTGACGAGAATGGCGATTTGGGACCGGTGTATGGACATCAGTGGAGATCCTGGGATACTGCAGACGGCGGAAAAATAGATCAGCTTAAAGACGTTATTTTACAAATAAAGAATAATCCTGACTCCAGAAGAATGATAGTTTGTTCCTGGAATGCAGGCGAAATAGAAAAAATGGCTCTGCCACCATGCCACTGCTTCTACCAGTTTTACGTGGTAAACGGCACATTGTCCTGCCAGCTGTACCAGAGAAGCGCAGATGTATTCCTGGGTGTGCCGTTTAATATTGCATCCTACGCGCTTTTTACAATAATGATTGCCCAGGCATGCGGCTTGAAACCCGGTGAATTTGTACATACTCTGGGGGATGCACATATATACCTTAACCACCTGGAACAGGTTAAGCTCCAGCTTTCAAGAGAGCCCAAAAAATTGCCAAAGATGACTGTTAATCCCGATGTTAAGGATCTCTTTGAATTCAGGTTTGAAGATTTTGTTTTAAGTGAATATGATCCTCATCCGCATATTAAGGGAGCTGTAGCCATATGATATCAATGATTTGGGCAATGGGAAATGACAACGCTCTGGGCTGCAGAAACAGAATGCCCTGGTACCTGCCGGCGGACTTTGCGTACTTCAGGAAAGTTACCATGGGTAAGCCGGTTATTATGGGAAGAAAAACCTTTGAGTCCATAGGAAAGCCGCTTCCGGGAAGAGAGAATATAGTAATAACCAGGGATGCTGATTTCAAGCCCGAAGGATGCATAACCGTTGATACAATAGAAAAAGCTAAAGCCTATACAGAGGACAAGGAAGCTTTCATAATCGGCGGAGCAGAGATATACAAAGCTTTTCTGATGGTGGCCGACAAGCTGTATATCACTGAAATAAACCATTCATTTGAAGCAGATACATTTTTTCCTGAGATAGACTATACTCAGTGGAAGCTTGTATCAAGCCAGCCCGGGCCGAAGGATGAAAAGAATCCCTTTGACTATAAGTTCCTGGTGTATGAGCGTTTAAAATAAATTATTTGTTGATTTATTATATTATGTGAATGCAGGTATGCGGGTATTATAAGTTGTACGGCTGTATTTTGTAATGTGAAAGTGAGGTTTGAGTTGGGTCCTGATAAGAATACGCTTTACCCGAATGATAATATTAAAACTGTATGCTATATAAGCAATTTGCCTGAAAGGGCGAATGTTGAGATTGGAGAGTATACTTATTACAGCGATAATAAAAAATCTCCCGAGTTGTTTTATGAAAATATAGAACATCACTATGAAATTCTTGGAGATAAGCTGATTATAGGAAAATTCTGTGCCATTGCTGAGGGTATCAAATTTATCATGAATGGTGCAAACCACAGAATGGACGGTATTTCTACCTATCCTTTCAACATCTTTGGGGGAGGCTGGGAAAGGGTTACTCCTGCAATTGAGCAATTGCCTTTTAAAGGTGACACTGTTGTCGGAAATGATGTATGGCTTGGCCAGAATGTAACTATTATGCCGGGAGTAAAAATTGGTGATGGGGCAATTATTGCTGCCAATGCTACAGTCGTTAAGAATGTAGAGCCCTATGCAATATATGGCGGTAATCCGGCTAGGTTTATCAGAAAACGCTTCAGTGATGACAAAATTGAGTTCCTGTTAAAACTGCAATGGTGGAACTGGGAGGAGCAAATGCTATCTGATAACCTTGAAAAACTGACTTCTAAGGAAGGTTTGAAGCAATTGATGGGTGTTTAACCCCATATTTATGAATAATATATATGAAAAAACATTTGACAAGTGAATGAGTTTCTGTTATCATATTTATGCAAAACAAGAAGAAGTTTTCCACTTCTCACCTAGCGAACTTACTGATTTGCAGGGTTAATATCGGTTATAAATGTACATTTATTGCATGCTGACTGAGATTATTGTGGATACTTACTTCTATCCACTTTTTTTATTGTTTTTTATTATTGAGGACTTGAAGTTAACCTTCTTGCCTATTATATTCGGAGGTGTCAGTTATTAGCAAAAATGAATTAATGATCAATGAGGAAATCAGGGATAAAGAGGTCAGACTTATAGATGCCGATGGTACCATGATTGGTATTATAGCAACTAAAGAAGCCCAGAAACTTGCCATTTCTAAGAATCTTGACTTGGTTAAAATTGCTCCGCAGGGAGTACCGCCTGTTTGCAAGATAATGGATTATGGTAAATACATGTTCGAGCTTGCCAAGAAAGAGAAGGAAGCAAGAAAGAATCAAAAGATCATAAGCATAAAAGAAGTCAGAGTATCTCCTTCAATAGAAGATCACGATTTTGAATTTAAGGTTAAGAACGCTTACAAGTTCTTGAAGGACGGAGACAAAGTCAAGGTTTCTGTTAAGTTCAGAGGGAGAGAAATGCATTACACCTCAATAGGCAATGAGATTCTGAATAAGTTTGCTGAATTAGTAAAAGACGTTGGAGTGGTTGAAAAGAAACCCAAACTTGAAGGCAAAAGTATGATAATGATACTTAATCCAAAGCAGTAGGATAGGAGGAGAATAGATATGCCAAAGTTAAAGACTCATAGTGCATCAAAGAAGAGATTTAGAGTGACAGCTACTGGAAAGATCAAAAGAGGACAGGCTTGGAGAAGCCATAGACTCGTTTCCAAGGCGACAAAGGCAAAGAAGCACCACAGATTAGGTGCATACGTTTCAGCTGCTAACGAAGCTACTATTAGAAAACTTATTCCATATAAATAAGAAGGAGGACGAAGGACTATGGCAAGAGTTAAAGGTGCGATGAGAACTCGCGCAAGACATAAAAAAATACTTAAGCTTGCAAAAGGATATTTTGGAGCAAAGAGCAAGCTCTTTAGAATGGCTAATCAGGCTGTAATGAAATCTTTAAACTATGCTTTCAATGACAGAAGAGCAAAGAAGAGAGACTTCAGAAAGCTCTGGATAGCAAGAATAAATGCTGCTGCCAGAATCAACGGCTTATCATACAGCAGATTCATCAGTGGTTTGAAGAAATCAGGAATCGAACTTAACAGAAAAGTTCTCGCTGATATGGCAGTGAATGATGCGGCTGCATTTGCTCAGCTTGCTGAGATGGCTAAAGCTGCAAAGTAATAATTTTATTGCTTATCACAATAGAACGCAATGTTAGTATATAAGGAGTATCTTTTTGAAGCCAAAAAGATACTCCTTTTTGGTGGAGAACGACAATGAGCAGAGTTGTTTTTTTAGTAGATATGAATGCATTCTTTATAAGCTGCGAAATGACCAGGAATCCCGGAATTCTGGGAAAACCGGCAGCAGTGGCCGGAGATCCCAGAAACAGATCGGGGATAATTCTGGCTGCCAATTATGAAGCAAGAAGGTTTGGTGTAAAAACTACTATGGTAATACATCAGGCCTTGAAATTATGTCCGGATATGATACTAATTCCTCCTGATCACCGTTTTTATGAAGCCAGATCCAGAGAAGTCATGTCACTGCTGGGAAACTACTCTCCGGTTATTGAGCAGAATAGTATTGATGAGGCCTGGCTGGATATGACCGGTACTGAAAACCTGTTTGGGAAGCCTGTAGAAGCTGCTCGTAAAATTATGGACAATATTAATGAAGGTCTGGGCTTGTGGTGTTCAATCGGGATTTCTGAAAATAAGCTTCTGGCAAAAATAGCCTCAGAGATGAAAAAACCTATGGGAATTACAGAGCTATGGCTAAGGGATATAAGAGAGAAACTCTGGCCTTTAAAGGTTACAGACATGTATGGAGTCGGAAAACAGACGGGAGCCAAGCTGAATAATTTAGGTATTAATACTATTGGAGACCTTGCCTTATATGACTCAAAAGCGCTGACCAGATTGCTGGGTAAGCAAGGAACTGAGCTTCAGGCTTATGCCAATGGCTTTGATCAATCACCTGTCACCCCTCATTCCTCCGGAGAAATGAAATCAATAGGCAGATCCTCAACGCTGTCTGAGGATGTTATTGACATAGAAGCTGTTAGAAATCTGTTTCTTGAAATGTGTGAAGAGGTTGGGTATGATGCCAGAAGAAACAATAAAAAAGCCAGAACAGTTCAGATTGCAATAAAATATTCTGATTTTCAGAGTATAACCAGACAGGTAAGCATGGAACCGACTTATTTAACCAAGGATATATTTGAAAAGGGTTTTTCACTTCTGAAAAAGAACTGGAACAGTTTCAGACCGGTTCGTCTGGTGGGAGTAAGCATAAGTGGATTTGAACAGGAAAACCAGTCAAAACAGCTGTCCCTTTTTGAAGAGGATATGTATAACCAATCTGAAAAAGAAGAAAAGCTGGAAAAAACCATTGACTCAATTCGAAACAGGCATGGTCTGGCGTCAGTAACCAGAGCAGTACAAATAAAAAAACATGAAGACTGATCTGCCTCTATGCATATCTTATTGCTTTTTGAGGCTACATATTCATGAAAATCAATTAAGGATATACTAATTTCTTTGCCGTGAGGGAGTAGTTTGCACAGAAATTTGTGTGTCAAGTCAACATACTGACTTTAAAGTCTGGCTTGTCTTAATAAACGAGACTCATGTATAGCTTCTATTAGCCATACATGGTCTTTTTTTACGGCTCGTGTATAGCGTTAGTGCTATGCACGAGTTTTTATTTTGTTTATTATTTCAATCTATATTACTAGGAGGTAAATGCAATGAAGGAATTCATGGAAACCCAGGAAGCCTTAATGCACCGGCTTAACACTAATTCATCAATAGGGTTGACATCTCAACAGGCCGCACAAAATCAAGCAACATTTGGATGCAATACACTTACCAGAGAGAAGCCCGAATCCCTGGTAAAGCGTATTTTAGGTGCAGCCAGGGAGCCGATGATTTTGATGCTGGTAATGGCGGGACTAATTGCACTTATTGTGAACATAATTCGTGCTTCTACAGGTGGCGAAGCAGATTTTTTGGAATGTGTAGGAATATTTGCAGCAATATCATTATCGGTAATTATTACTGTTATCATGGAAGGCAAGAGCGCAAAGGCATTTGAGGCTCTTGCCAAAATAAGTGAAGACATGGTAATTAAGGTATTACGTAATAGTGATACAATTCTGTTAGGACAAAAAGATATCGTGGTTGGGGACATTCTGCTTATCTCTACAGGGGACAAGATCCCTGCAGATGGAAGATTGCTTGAAAGCATGGGTCTTGCAGCAGATGAATCTGCGCTGACCGGTGAAAGTGTTCCGGCAAAAAAGGATGCAAATATTATCATTACCGACGAAAAGACTCCTCTTGCGGAACGTTATAATATGCTTTATTCAGGAAATTATATAACCAGCGGATACTGTAAAATGGTTGTAACTGCAGTAGGTGATAACACTGAGTTCGGAAAAATTGCTAAAGAGCTGACCAAAACAGGGAGGGCCTCTACTCCGCTTCAGGAGAAACTAGCCAGACTTGGAAAAACCATTACCATATTCGGTATTATAGCTGCTGCAATTGTTTTTTTTACTGAAATTGTATCTTTTGCCATTTCCGGAGGCCTTGTATTTGAGGAGATTTTAGAGGCTTTTGTTACCAGCATAGTGCTAATTGTAGCAGCTGTGCCCGAAGGACTTCCTACCATTGTAGCGGTGTCTCTTTCTATCAATATTATTAAGCTTTCTCATCAAAATGCGCTGGTAAAAAAAATGATTGCCTCAGAAACCGTCGGTTGTATCAATGTTATCTGCTCGGATAAAACAGGAACACTAACTGAAAATAAAATGACTGTCTCAGCCTACTATGATAACCAATGGCATGAAAAAGCATCAGAGCTTTCATCAAATTGGATTATTCATAATGTTTGTCTTAACACAACAGCAGATATTTCTCAGGATGGCACTTTTATCGGAAATCCTACGGAATGTGCAATGTTAAACTTTTACGAACGTTCTGAGATGCGTAGTAAAAGTGGTAAGTCCTATAAAGATGAACGTTCAGATCACGATGTGCTGCATGCTTTCCCCTTTTCCTCAGAACTAAAACACATGACAACTATAAGCAAAGTGGACGGCAAAATAATTTCATATGTAAAGGGCAGCCCCGAATCTGTGTTTACCATGTGTGATATTTCAGCTTTCCGGAAAAATGATATTAAGCAATATATTACCAAAGCCCAGAAAAAAGCAATGCGTGTAATAGCTTTTGCACATAAGGAGCTTGATGGAATGCGGGACTATGAAGATGAGATCCATCACGCCGAAATGGAAACTAACATGGTATTTGACGGTTTTGTAGCAATTTCCGATCCGCTGCGTGCCGATGTATATGAAGCAATCAAGAGTTGCCGCCTTGCCGGTATCGACTTAAAAATACTAACGGGAGATAATATCGTCACTGCTACTGCTATTGCCAACGAGCTTCAGATTCTAGATGGAGAACATATTGCTGTTGAAACGAAAGACATTGTTGACTTAAGCGATGATGAATTAGCAGAAATGCTTCCCAAAATAAGTGTTATTGCTCGAAGTACCCCTACCATAAAAATGCGGATCGTTAAACAGCTGAGGGCTCAGGGGAGTGTAGTTGCAGTCACCGGTGACGGAATTAATGATGCACCGGCTTTAAAAAATGCAGACGTAGGGATTGCTATGGGCATATCTGGTACTGAAGTATCGAAAGAAGCTAGTGATATAGTTCTTCTGGACGATTCCTTTTCAACCATTGTCAAAGCAATTGCCTGGGGACGTGGAATTTACGAAAATTTTAAGAGATTCATCCAATTCCAGTTGACGGTCAATGTATCCTCGGTTATCGTTGTATTTACATCGATTATTTTGGGCTTTAAGGCACCTTTTACTGCCCTGCAGTTATTATGGATTAACATTATTATGGATGGACCGCCGGCACTTACTTTAGGACTAGAACCAATTCATGATGATCTTATGAACCGGACTCCAACAAAAAGGAGCGAAAACATTGTGTCAAAAGCAATGCTGTTAAAAATCGGGCTGACAGGTGTATACATTTCAGTAATTTTTTTATGCCAGTATACCTTTAACTTTTTAGGTGCATCGGCAGAACAAATGTCTACGGTGCTTTTCACATTGTTCGCATTGTTTCAGCTCTTTAATTCTTTTAACTGCCGTGAACTTCACTCAGTCAGTATATTCAGGCACTTGCTAAAAAACAGGATTATGCTTTTGGTTATTACTGTTACTTTTATTCTGCAAGTATTAATAATACAATTTGCCGGAGCTTTCTTCGGTACTATCCCTCTTGATATAATAATGTGGTTGAAGATATTCGGTGTTGCATTCAGCGTAGTCCTATTATCAGAGCTTGTGAAGCTGCTATTTAGAATGATAAAAAATTATAGACTAACAAATGTTTAAAATAAAAAAGTGGTGAAATGCCTATCTCTGCATTTTACCGCTTTTTTTCCTATCCGTAGCTATTTTAATTATTAAAAAAAATGTTACTCTTACGCATATTGGAAATATGATAAAAAAGCAAATTAGATAAAATTAATTATATCTGATTTATCCTCACAAAAAAATAGATCATGAAAAGAAGTGATAGACCATAAGACTCACAAAGGCCATGTTTAACATGACCTATTAGTAATTGTAAAGAATTATCTTAATTTTGCCTGCATGGTATTTTTCAGTATCTGTCTTTGCTTTTCAAAAATATATCTTGTTAAAATATCTGAATCTCGAGGGGATATCTTAATATAATGCAATCCAACCTCGAATCTCTTGCTTTTTCCGCTAATAGTGCGTATAGCCTGTGCAAACACCCTAATAGTAGCAGTTTCCTCCAGATGGATGATTATGTCCAGAACGGTACCGGAATCAAGTGCTTCGTCCAGAATCATACAAAACCCGCTTCCGCTGATATTCTTGGTGTAAGCTGATTTTAACGAGCTTTCGTCAACTTCGTTAAACTCCAATTTATCGGTACTGATTAACTGCTTGTCAACAATTTTATAGTTACAGTTTAGTACAACGTCCAACCTGTAAAAGCGTCTTCTCTGTATTTTATTAAGTTCACTGACTATAGCTATGTCAAATATATCCAGAGCACCATTTTTTCGATGTCCTTTAACAAGACCTTTAAAATATAAAAGTTCCTGTCTCTCATTAAGATAATATATAATAATATGTATATTCCTTGAAAGGAACTTAAACCTTCCCTCACTCATAGGAGCTACAATACTTATTGTTTTATCATCAACAATATC
Organism: Eubacterium sp.; assembly: GCA_029266335.1. Lineage (GTDB taxonomy): Bacteria > Bacillota > Clostridia > Acetivibrionales > DSM-1351 > Ruminiclostridium. The sequence goes on from JAQSXC010000112.1 coordinate 25,283, forward strand.
AACTAATTGGCTGATGTAACTTGTGGTAGAATTATCGTTTTTCTTACTATATTCTGGTATTTCAATTTCTAATTTTGTTCCTACTTGAATATCTTTAGCGTTCATTAAAAATCTCCATATCAATAATTATTATTTAATAATAATATGAAATAAATATGCCTTTACTACATTATATTCTAAAAAGCGTGAATTTACAGTAAAAAAATAAAATATTTTAAAAAACTTTATTTCATCGGTCAGTTTTTGCGGTAAATATCATATAATATAGAGTAAGCAGGGGATAGTAGACATGGAATAAAATGTGAGATATAATAATCCCTAGCATGAAGAACTGATAAATGCATACCTTCAGGGTTTTTAAAATAATAAGTGGATGTGATTAAGAAATGAAACCTTTTTTTAGTGGAAGCAAATATGAAACAGCTGGGAATAAAAGAAATATATTTGATAAATTATTTTTAAATACCAGGTGGTATTTTGTTTATGGCTATGGAAAAGTGATTATAAGTGGTAGAAACCTGGCAGTTAAAAATTTGTATGATTCTGAAAAATGGGCTGAATCAAGCTTCAGAATAGTTGGAAACATCGAAAAAAGCGGCGGTAAATTTTATATGGATGGTCTTGAGAACATATCCAGGATTGATGGTCCGGCCGTTTTCGTCAGCAATCATATGAGTACCCTCGAAACCTTTGTTTTTCCAAGTATTATTGCTCCATTAAAACCAGTAACCTTTGTTGTTAAAGAAAGCCTGGTATCCATGCCACTTTTTGGACACGTTATGAGGAGCCGTGATCCCATTGTTGTATCGCGGAAAAATTCAAGACAGGATTTACTTAACGTGTTAAGTCAGGGAAAAGAGAAACTGGAAAAAGGTATATCCATTATTCTTTTTCCAGAAGGTACAAGACAGGAGTATTTTGATCCGGAAAAATTCAATTCTCTTGGTGTCAAGCTGGCAAAAGAAGCAGGAGTGCCGGTTATACCTGTGGCAATAAAAACAGATTTCTGGGGAAATGGCAAGGTAGTAAAAGATATTGGCCCCATCCGCAGGAAGGAACCTATTTGTATTTCTTTTGGTGAGCCAATAACAATTACAGGGAATGGTAAAGCCGAACACAAGCAGGTGATTGAATTTATTTCAAATAAGGTAGAAGAATTTAAGAAAATTAAATTATAGTAAAAATTTAGTCTAACTAATAGAATTTGGTCTTGTCAAATCAGAAACTAAGTACTAAAATAAATAAAGAGGATTCGGGAATTAGCGCAGTTTGGTAGCGCGCTTGGTTCGGGACCAAGAGGCCGGGAGTTCGAACCTCCCATTTCCGACCATTGAAAGCAGCGGGTTTGAAGATTACTTCAAGTCTGCTGTTTTTTTATTACACTATTTGGTACCTGCTTATGTGTATGTAGTGCGGTACTTTTTATTGACTTATCCTGTTTTCCAGATATAGTATAATTATATTGATTTATAAAAAAGGAGAAGTGACTATGAGTACACCAATTATCATAACTGCAATAATTTCAATTTGTGTAGTTTCAATTGTATTATCAGAACAAATAAAAGACTATAAATTAAGAAAACAACAGATGAACGCAGATGCAATTGTCAGAGCTGAAGAAATAAAGGCAAAAAACCAGCTTGAAATAGAGCAGTTATATTTATCAAATAATAATCAACAAACTAAAAGTACTCTAAACAACTATGACGACGATTTTAGAAATTCTCGGCTTAATAAGGAAAGGCTATAAAAAGTTTTAGTGTAGGTTGAATCAAGAGATAAATCTGATAGGATGTATTTGAAAATTCAGCAAAAAAAAGAAAGGAATATATTATTGTATATCCTTTCCTGTTAAGGTTAACCATATAGCTGAATCTTTTAGTTCTTTAAGTAACTCGTCAATTTGTTTGGAATTCTCTGCAATTTGCAGTTTGAGAATTTCTTCATCGGTATACCAAGCGTCCTCCATTAATATCACCACCTTTTAATCTGATTTTACAGATTAAGTTTTAGAGAAATATTTGATTTTTGTTAAATAAACATTAAAATAAAACCCCCGGTTCTTTTTTACTTCCGTCAGGCACCGGCGTAAAAACAGTAATATGCGAAAAATT
>JAQSXC010000329.1 GCA_029266335.1 Eubacterium sp.
AGCTGCAAAAGCATTTACAGAATTCTTATATGGCAGCGATGCCAAAACTATTTTTGAAAAGTATGGTTTTGTATTTATAGCAAAGTAGACAGCTTCCGGATGGGAGACCATGAAAAATTAATGAGTATTATTAAAAAAATTGATATGAAATAACACGGTTTTGAAACCGCTGTACACAATTAATGTATGGCGGTTTTTTTATGTCCGGTTAAGATATTAAGGCTTACATAGGGTTTGACATTATATTGTATTGAATTTATTGAGAATGTTTACAGAATATATTGGAATTTATATAATTATATTTAGATTATAAACATTGTGGAGGCTGCCTATGGATTTAATTGATCTTGAGATTATAAATATACTCAAACAGAACTCAAGGAAACCCAGTTCTGAAATCAGCAAAAGAATAAACCTATCACTCCCGGCCACTTCTGAGCGCATAAGAAAGCTGGAGGAATCGGGGATTATTGAGCAATTCACAGTAAAGATAAGCAGAGAAAAATTCAATTACCACATATTAGCGTTTATATTTGTAGGTATTGATAACATAGATTGTGTCGAGAGATTTAATAAAGCTGTTATAGAAAATGACACAGTACTCGAATGCCATCAAATAGCAGGAGAATATGATTATTTATTAAAGGTTACCTCAATAGATACAAAACAATTGGAGCACTTTATTCTAAACTTCTTGAAAAAAGATATCGGAGTAGCAAGAACAAATACCATATTTTCCTTTTCCAGTATCAAGGAAAATATGAATATTTAAATGGGAGATGAACAATGGAGATTGATTTCAGAAAAGTAAAAATTGAGGATTTTGAAGAGGTGTTTTATTTGTTCAGGCAGCTTTGGCCTGCAAAGGAGCTAAACCATGAGGAGTTGAAAAAGGTATTTGATCGAGGATTAAAAACGGGAAGTGACGAGTACATATGTGCAGAGTATGACAAAGGGATAATTGGCTTCTGCGCTATGGCAATAGTCAATAATTTCTGGCAGGAGGGCCATATAGGTTATATCTATGCAATGATAATTGATGAGAAATACAGAGGAAAAGGTATAGGCACAAAGCTTCTGCAGGAAGCCTATGAAGCTGCAAAAGTCAGAGGTTGTAAAAAGCTGGAGCTGGATTCAGGTTTTCACAGGACTGAAGCACATAAGTTTTATGAGAAAAATGGATATTTGAAACGTGCATTTTTATTTTCCAGGGATGTTATATAGTTTTATTAATTGCTGTTACAGCAAAAGAAATAGCCCCTAAATAGGGGTCATTTTTATATATGGAGATTTCAAAAATTCGGAACTTACAAAGTAAACTTCCTATATCTATTCACTCTGCATCATTGACTAATAGAAGTGACATTTGTCACATCAGTTACTGATTTATGACACTTAAGTATGATAAACGTTTGAAGTAAAATAATATTGTAAGTTAGACAATGAGACTACTAGTAACCGTCCTGAATGCCTGAGGCATCCGACGGATAAATATGGAGGTTTGTTTTATGATAGTAAGTGTTAAGAATCTGGTAAAGAGAAAACTGCATCCTTTCACTTCTGAATTATGATAAAGGTGAGATAAAGCTTTTTGATAAAGCAATGGCACCGGATGCATATGAACTGAAACGCAACATAGGAGTTATTATGCAGGACGTAGCAGTTTTTGAAGAGCTTACAGTTTACGAAAACATAGACTATTTCTGCAGTTTGTATATAAATAACAAGGACACCCGTAAGAAACTTGTGGAAGAGGCCATTGATTTTGTAGGCCTGAATGATTTCAGAAAGTTCTATCCGAAAAAGCTCAGCGGAGGGTTGCTGCGGAGACTTAATATTGCCTGTGGAATTTCTCATAAGCCCAAACTGATCATACTGGATGAACCAACGGTAGCAGTTGATCCCCAGAGCAGAAACAATATTCTCGATGGTATCAGGAAGCTTAATGAAGAGGGTGCAACAGTTATTTATACTTCGCACTATATGGAAGAGGTTGAACTGCTTTGCAGCCGCATAATGATAATGGATAAGGGGAAGGTAATTGCAACCGGCTCAAAGGAAGAGCTTAAAGGAATGATTAAGCTGGGTGAGAAGATAACAGTTGAAATATTTGGCCTTAGCAGCAGCCGTATAAGCGAAATAAGGCAGCTCCCCAACATCAGCAGTGTGGAATATATCGATAAAACTCTGGTAGTAAAATATAACAAGGGTAAGCACAATCTAACAAATTTATTAGATTATTTCAGAGACAATGACATTTCATTTGGAAGAATTTATTCAGAGTTACCTACTCTTAATGATGTTTTCCTTGAGATAACAGGTAAGGAACTCAGAGATTAAGAAGAAAGAAGGTACGAACATGTTCTTTAATATATTTTTTAACAGATTGAAATGTACCGTCCGTGACAAGACACTTGTATTCTGGACACTGGTATTCCCGCTGATTTTGGCTACCCTTTTCAACCTGGCTTTTTCAAATCTCTCAAATGCGGAAGCTTACAAAAGTGTTGATATTGCAGTAGTTGATAGTGAACAGTACCAGAAGGATACGGATTTTCAGAACTTTATTAATCAGTACTCCAGGGACGATGCAGATAATGACCGGGTAAAGCTGTTTAATGTAAGAGTGGTTCCTGAGGATGAAGCCAGGAAAATGCTTGATAACAATGAAATAGCAGGTTATATAGTTTACGGCAGCCCTTTTAAATTCATTGTTAAAAATTCAGGCTTTGATCAGTCCATAGTTAAAATAATTTTTGATGATTACAGTCAGACTGTTAATACAATAGGAAGCATCCTTTCACATGACCAAACCGTACAACCGGGTGTATTGGTTAAGGATGCAAGTAACAGGATAGAATTTACAGGAGAAGTTCAGGTAGGAACTAAAGAGAAACCCGATATCGTTGTCAATTACTTTTACACGCTTATAGCAATGGCCTGCTTCTATGGAGCCTTCTTTGGACTGAAGGAAATTACAGATATACAGGCAGATCTGTCAAAAAGGGCTGCAAGATTGAATATAGTACCAGTTCATAAATTAAAGATTCTGACAGCCGGATTGTTTTCATGTTTCCTGGTCTTAATCGTTGAAATGATGCTATTGATGTCATATCTTGTATTTGTACTAAAGATAGATTTTGGAAATCAGATAGGGTATATACTTCTGACCTGTATCATTGGCAGTGCGGCGGGTATCACCTTTGGGGCCTTTATCAGCGCTCTTGTCAAGAAGAGTGATGGAGTTAAGATCGCAATACTTATCGCATCAACAATGACTGCATCTTTTCTGGCAGGAATGATGTTTGACAAAATGAAGTATATAATTCAGCAAAATGTACCGTTTCTTAGCTACCTGAATCCGATAGCTCTTATTACAGATGCTTTCTATGCACTTTATTACTATGATACACATACAAGGTTCTTTATAAATATTGGATTGTTAAGCGGCTTTACAGTATTGTTTTGCCTGGTTACTTACCTGATAATTAGGAGGCAGAAATATGATAGTATTTAAAACATATTTTAAAATAATAAAAAAGCAAAGTGCACAGCTCTCTATATATATGATAGTGTTCCTTGTTTTGGCAATATTGTTTTCCCTGATGGGATCGAATAATCAGATAGATACGTTTACCCAATCAAAAACCAGGGTTGCTTTTATAAATAATGATGAAGGTTCGGTTCTGATAAAAGCCTTTAAAGCTTATTTAGGGAAGCATTCAACATATGTTGAGGTAGAGGATAAAACGGACAAATTGCAGGATGCTCTGTTTTTCAGGGATATAGAATATATTGCAAGGATACCTGCAGGTTTTACAGCTGATATAATGTCCGGAAAAGACACAACGATAGGTAAAACAGTTGTATCGGGATCTACAAGCAGCATATATACCGATACGCTGATAAACAAATATTTTAATACGGCAAAAGTATATATCAAAAATTATAAGAGCATTACTCAGGAAGAACTGGTAAAACAAATTGAGAAGGATTTAAGTATAGAAACGGATGTAGAAATGATGACATCTGGGGGTAAAACGGTTGATACCAGTGCAACAGAGAATTATTTCAACTACCTTGCCTATATTCTCATAAGTATCATAATACTTGGAGTCAGCTCAATTATGATGGTATTCAACAATTTGAACCTTAAAAGAAGAAATCTCTGTTCCCCTTTAAGGAATACATCAATAAATATTCAGATTTTGCTTGGTAACATTGTATTTTCCGTAGTCTGCTGGGGTATCATGATTATACTGGCCTTTATATTATACAGGGATAAGATGTTTAATACCAACACTCTTTACTTCTGTATCAATTCACTGGCATTGACTCTGACCATCCTTAGCCTGAG
>JAQSXC010000330.1 GCA_029266335.1 Eubacterium sp.
CTTTTTAGATTATTTAAGTATTGTAATTTTTTCAACCATACCGTCAACTTCCAGGGTGTGGGTTTTTACTGTAAACTTTTTACCCTGGCTAAGCTCCTGAGTACCAACTTTAAGAATAGCTGCGTTGGTATTGGTTCTGGCTGTAATGGATATATACACATCCTTGAGCATAGGGTGCTTAATAATGTGTACATTTCCCAGTGCATCGGTGGTTATAAAATCTGCAGAATTATAAGAAACATCGGTAATAGTTGCCCCCTCTACATAATCAGTTCCAAAAACCAGTTTCTGACCTTTCTGAACTGCCATGGCAACATTCTCGGTTTTCATTGAGCATTTGATCAGAGCGGTTACTTCTCCTTGTTTGGCGGGTGCAGAAGCTACCCGTGGGCCAAGAACCTTATAGGTGGCGGCTGTAACAAGAAAAATCACCATAAAGAGTACCACAATATCAATCAAATTAACTTTCCCAAAAAGTCTTCCTTTTTCATCAAGCAGTTTCATGTTACCTCCAAAAGCAACTAAACTTTTTCAACAGCGGTATCCAATATTTTTGCAAACTCTTTCGTCAGTTCTTTCCTTTCATATTTTCTTATTTCAGTTTTGTCAGGTGTAAAAGGCTGAGTTTTATTCAACCAGCAGTTATACAGATATACCAGATTCCGTATGGTTCCTTCAATATCGTTAAAATCAGATACAAGGCCTGTATTTGTTTTGGAAATCAGCTGTGCGGCCGCTCCATTATAAGGTATGGAGGCCAGAATCGGCCTGCCGGTCCTTATATATTCAAATAACTTTCCTGTGTAAAAAGCTTCTGAACCAGGACCTGACGGTTCAATGAGCAGAAGGGCGTCCGATTTCACAAGCTCCACCAGACAGGCACGATGCTTCATATAAGGAACCAGTTTAACTATGTTCTTAAGTTTGAAGAACTCGATTTTTTCTTCAAGCTGATCAGCTTTAAAATTTCCAATCAATTGAACGGATATTTTCGCTTTGTCCAGTTTACCTGTTTCAATTGCTTTATTTAATGCTATGAAAAAATTATCCGGTTTTCTTCTTCCATATAATAAACCGGTATAAGTCAGAGTAAACTTTTGGTTTTCAGGTTTAACGTATTCAAGACCTGTAAAATCCTCATCGTCAAAGCCGTTGGGGATTACGCGAAATTTATCCTTTGTCTGAGGATAATCCCTTACAAAATGGCCAAGCATAACGGGTGTATTTGTTATGAGGCAGTCAGATTTCAGCAGTACCTGCCTTTCCATATTCTTTTCAATACGTGCCCTCAGACCCCGCCTGATAAGGTAAGGGTTGTTTGACCATTCATCCCTGAAATCACACACCCAGGGTATCATGGGCAGCTGCTTTTTTAGAAAAAGGCCCAGCAGATGGTCACTGTAGGGAGCAGAGGTGGTATATATAACCTCTATGTCATTGGCAACCACCACCTCAATAGCCTTCATTCTCGCTGCATGCTGCCATACTACTTCAGCATCGGGTATGAGCACACGATTGGTCAGTTTGCCGGGGTATTTCAGAATTCCCGGCAGTGAAGACAGATCATAGGCTCTTGTACGTACTATTTTAGTTCCATAGGGAATATCCGACATCAGGCTTTCATCCTTTAGTCCGGCACGGGAGGCATCTCTGGTAAAGACAACGGGTTCGTAGCCGAAATCTCTTAAATATTTCACAAACTTTAATGTTCTTTGAACACCTGAACCGCCAATTGGCGGAAACTGATGTGCTATAACAAGTACTTTTTTCATGTTAACCTCCGTGAGCCGTGTTATGGCTTTTAAGCTAATGTGCTCCCAGCAAATAGGTGTTAAAGCCTGCTTCTTTTAGAGCTGTCCGGTCAAAGGAGTTTCTGGTATCCAGAACATTGGCTTCAGCCATTAGGGGTTTAATTGTGGAGAAATCAATTTTTGCAAATATATCATGATTTACTCCCAGAATTAACAGATGTGCACCGCTGACCGATGCTTCAAGATCATTGCATAAAAGTGGATGCCCGTGCAAATGGGGATCATGTATGCACACCTCGTAGTCCGGAGCACGATTAAACAGTTCCACCAGGTCCATGATGGGACTTTCACGGATATCGTCAATGTTGGGCTTGTAGGAAGCTCCAAGAATAATTACTTTTTTAATACCGGAAATTCCTGAAAGTATCTCCTCAGATCTTTCAAAAACATGATGAGGCATACCGTCATTGGTAATTCTGCTGAGTCTGATAATGTTGGCAAGCTGGGGCTGTTTTTCCACAACGAACCAGGGATCTACCGCAAGACAGTGGCCTCCCACACCCGGGCCCGGCTGATGTATATTGACCCTCGGGTGCTTATTGGCATATTTGATTACATCCCAAACGTTAATTCCCATTTTCTCACAAAGCTTTGCCAGTTCATTTGCCAGCGCTATGTTAACATCTCTGAAGGTATTCTCCATAAGTTTGCACATTTCTGCCGTAGTGGCATCGGTAAGGTAGATTTCACCCTTTACAAAAGTGCGGTACAAATCACGTACAGCTTCACAGGAAGCCTTGTTTATTCCTCCGATTATCCGGTTGTTCTGTACCAGCTCTATCAGAACCTTTCCGGGCAGTACACGTTCGGGTGAGTACACAACCAGTAGCTGAGTTCCCATTTCCAGTCCTGATTCCTTTAATATGGGAAGCAACAGATCTTCAACTGTTCTCGGAGGAGAAGTTGACTCAAGAACTACAATATTTCCTTCACACAGATAGGGAACTATTGATTTGGCTGCAGCCTCAACAAAGGTCATATCAGCTGTTTTATCCTTATTAATGGGAGTCGGGACGGCAATAATAAACACATCGGCTTCTTCGGGCACAGTCTGAGCTCTGAGATTTCCGGAGGTAACTGCTGCCTGTACCATTATGTCCAGATAAGGTTCCTCAATCATTATTTTTCCTTTATTAAGAGAATCAACCACTTCCTGCTTTACATCAACACCCGTTATGGAATGCCCATGGGTTGCAAACAT
>JAQSXC010000113.1 GCA_029266335.1 Eubacterium sp.
TGGTGGAGGCGAGGGGAGTCGAACCCCTGTCCGAAACCATATCCTCAAGAACTTCTACGGGTGTAGTCCATGCTTTGAGCAACATCCAGTATCCTTTGCAGGACTTGAATCTTGCGTTTCCCTACGGTGAGCCCCCACGGACAGGGTATCACTTTCGGTAGCCTTTAAGTTCCGAAATGGCTCAAGGCTACGGCCAAATCAGTGCTAGCATTTGACCTTCCTATGCAAAAGGGCTGACTTGTCGACGCCAGCTACCCCAGGTGCAGCAACCTGGGACTGACGGGCTGCCTAATTAGGCAGCAGCTAAAGCGAAATTATCGTTTTTAGCGTTTAATTTTAGTTTCTCGTTTTTTAAGAGGCCAACGAGAATCCTCTACCCGCTTATCAAGTCTCAACAATCCCGTCGAAACCATTACGCCCCCATGTATAAGGTACGCTACGCGTACTTGGCAAAATTACCGGATAACTGTAGTAATTGTTTAATAAAAATCTACATACTACCAAGCAATTATTGTATCAATTGGGCTTTTAAGCTTAATACATCAATATGAATTTGTCAAATTACAAAAACCATTAGTATCTGGACACTCTCCAGTTTTAATTTCAGTATTCAAAAACTTAAAATACATTTTCTCAATACTGATTTCATTATTTTCTCTACCTCTGCTGCTCTTTCAATCTTCTGTCAATCTCACGCTTTGCATCACGAGCAGCAATATCATCACGCTTGTCGTACAATTTTTTACCCCTGCAGACTCCCAGCTCTATTTTAACCATACCACGCTTGAGATATGCCTGAACTGGAATCAAAGTGAAACCCTTCTGCTGTGTAAGACCGATCAGTCTATTAATCTCTGATCTATGCAACAAAAGCTTTCTGTCTCGTAAAGGATCCTTGTTAAATATATTTCCCTGCTCATACGGGCTTATATGCATCCCGCTCAATATTACCTCTCCGTCAACAATGGAAGCGTAGCTTTCCTTCAGGTTCAGCTTGCCCTGTCTGATAGATTTAACCTCTGTTCCGGACAGAACAATACCTGCTTCAATTGTTTCTTCAATGAAGTAGTCATGACGAGCTTTTTTATTTTGTGCAACACTTTTAAATGCTTCCTTTACCATTTCAAAACCGCCTGCAGCCAAATTAAATTCAAGTATGCCCGGCATACTTCGCACCATCACCGTCAGAGATAAAAGTCAGTAGAGAGTAGTATACTTCTGCACTGATGACATGGTTCAGATAAAAATAACCCTCTCGAAAAAGGGCTTTTCGCAAAAACTATTTATCTGACAGTACCTATTATAGCACCGCCATTTCTAAAGGTCAAGTTCCAGAAGTTTTAAGCTTTTCTAAGCTTCTCCAGTAATTCATACGGTACTTCCAGCTTGCCTCTTCCCTTTCCCAGCTCCAAACCCGGCTTAAAACTACCATGAAAATCACTGCCACCGGTTACAATTAAATCATACTTTATAGCAAGTCTTAAAAAGCTTCCGGTGTCCGCCTTTGAATTCTCGCTGTATAAAGCCTCAATACCCGCCAGGCCATAACCTTTAAGCTCGGCAAGAAGCTTGTCCAATTCGTCATAAGACTTCCTCAGGAATACAGGATGTGCAAGCACCGGAATACCTCCTGCATTGCGAATTGCTTTAATTCCCTCTTCCGGTTTCAATTCAAATCTCTTGAAATACGCCAGCCCACCCTTGCACAAATACTTGTCAAAGGCATCGTCTATAGACTTGACATAACCTTTGATAACCAATACCTTGGCTATGTGGGGACGTCCTGTAATATCACCTAAAGCTACTTTCTTGACTTCTTCCATCGTAATAGTCATACCCAGCTCATTAAGTTTGTTGATTATTTTCTTATTTCGCTCTTCACGGCCTATCTTGATGACCTCTAACTCATTTCTTATGGCAGGATAGCTCTTAACATCCATAAAATACCCCAAAATATGCATTTCGGGCTTATAATCCACACTTATTTCAATTCCGGGAATTACTTCGATACCTATTCTTTTACCCTCTTCCAAAGCTTCTGCAATACCATCGACGGTATCATGGTCTGTTAAAGCTATTGCATAAAGCCCTTGCTTCTGAGCGCCACGAACCAACTCTGCCGGACTCATGCTTCCGTCAGAAGCTATACTGTGTGAATGCAGGTCAATTAACTTTTTTATGTTATTATCCTTCAATTTAACCTCCAAATCCCTGATGTGCAAGGCTTTTGAGACTAAAGTCCTGAAAGCTTACATCTTAAAATTTTGTGTTCTTCACTGGTAATGTGACAAATACTTATTATACTTCCCAGTATTTTCGCTCCATACAAATTGCAGGGGGAAATGTATTTTTGTAAACACTCTGTAAAATGCTATCCATCTTTTTAAGTGATCTGCAGGCCTGTTCCTGTGTAATCAAGCCCTGCTCAAGAGCAATAGCCAGCTCATCTGCGTCCAGCACTTTCATTGTTCCGTCAGGCATTAATTTTACATCCAGAAGCAAATCTATCAGCGTGTATTGATTTATATCCTCTTCATATTTTACATCAATTATATCGCAGTACCAATATGCAAACTTTTTATCGGCATCGTAGAATCTGCTTATTTTAATACCTTCCTTTAAGAACGTGTATGAAATTCCACCCGAAATATCTGCTCTTGGTTTAATAGCCTTCCATCTTGTAATTAAAATCTCATCATCAATGTATAACAACTCGTCACTTGAAATATCCACCGTTTCGAATGGAATATATCTGGTTCTTAATATGCTTGGCTTGTTCATAGCTTCTCCTAAAATCGTCAAAATTTGCTTATGGTTATTATACATTAGAATTGAATGATTTAGAAGGTTTATATGCATTACTTTTTTATTTAAAATTTTACAATTGATTATCAACTTTGTATTTCCCATTTTTTTACTATAATATCAGCTTTTGTTATAATGAAAACAAACTTTGGTTTAAAGGGTGGTTTTAGTTTATGAAGCGGACTAAATGCTGTAGTAATTGTGAGCGGGGTACACCTCTGCATTTAACAAAGGATATATTGTGTAAATATAACGGAGTGGTAACTCCTGATTACGTTTGCTTCAAGTATAAAGGCTCTGCTGGCTTGTCGGTTGATCAACAGAGTTCCTTCAAGTGTGTTCATTGCGAGTATTTTTTAGTACAATTGGACTCTCCCAATCAGGATATCGGTAAATGTAAACTGTTTTCAGCAAGAGATTACGATGGAAGAAAACGAAATGCCTGTTCCAAATTCTCAAAGAAAATACTGATTGAGGTTTCATGAGGTTTAATAAAGTTTTCTTATAAATCCTTAAAAGTATAAAATATTTTTAACCTTTTACCGATATATCTATTATACCTATGGCTATTGTTCTTATACTTTTTGTATTATAATAGATTTCATAGGACAACATGACAGAATTTATGGTCCATTTTATTAAAAGTCTTAATATCGGGGACATGGAGGTTATATGAATTTAGATATTAATTCAATATTCAACCAAAAGCTGGCTGAGATTGAAAGCAGATTATCCGCTATTGATCCGGGTTTGTCCGGTAATAATGCAGAGACATCCGACATCCCGTTTGAGAAATATCTTTCCGACGCATCCCTACTGGGTTTGGATAATTCCCTTACAGGAAATGATACCTCTCTATATGATTATGATACCTGGAGTGATTTGTTAAACAAAGCCGGTAATGATGAAGAAAACTCTGCAAACCTTCTAAGGGCGCAGTTGGCTCTATCCAAATCCACTGCGTATATTCCAAGTGATAAAACCGAACTGATGAATCTTATTAACGCTTCCATTGACAATGCAGCTCAAAAGTACGGAGTTGACAGGGACCTTGTAAGAGCTGTAATGAAGCAGGAATCTTCCTTCAATCCGAGATCAATTTCCTCGGCGGGAGCTCAGGGACTGATGCAATTAATGCCGGGGACGGCAGATGCCTTGAATATAACCAATCCTTTTGATATTGTTCAGAACATTAATGGTGGCACACAGTATTTAAAGGATCAATTGACAAGATTCAACGGAGATGTAGGTCTGGCTCTGGCAGCCTACAACGCAGGTCCAAATAGCGTTGAAAAGTATGGCGGGATACCTCCCTATACCGAGACACAAAATTACGTTCAAAAAGTAACTGAATATTATAATCAATATAAGATGCTGACAAGCCGCTGATTTTTAATCAGGGCTTGTTTTTTTAATTAATATAGCTTTTTTAACAATTCAAACTCTAAAGAAAGGTAAATAGTATATTTTATTTCCTGAAAAACAGTACTATTTAATAAAAATTTTATTCACAGTATCCACATATTTATCCACAACTCTACAATACTTATCCTTCTTATGTTCCGAGAAATTTCCACAGGAACAGAAAATTATACACAGATATTTATTCACATCTGTTTAACTCAGTCTTCAAAACCAGTGTTTATAAGGCATTGCAGAATTATTTACATTATATTCCAATAAACTGCATGACCTTATAACTATTAATACTACAGCAAAACACGTTTTTTTCACTTTTTAAACAGTATGTGGATAACTTTTGTCTAAAATTGTTATTGATGGAAGAAAGGTATTAAAAAACTGCAGTTACAAAACTAATCTGCTTCTATTAGTTTTGTAACTGCAGTCTATAAGTGATCAGGCCATAAGCCGGATATCAAGGGTCAATAACCAAGGCGAAGACCGGGTACAGCATTTAAATCCATCCCTGACCTTTTTCCATTTTTATACTCAAAATAAGCTGCACAGCCTATCATCGCTGCATTATCCGTACAGAGTACAAGTCCTGGATACATGACCGTAATTCCCTGTTTCTCAGCCATGTTTTTCATATCCCTTCTCAATTGAGAATTTGCTGCAACGCCGCCTGCCAATGCAATTTTATTTATATTCTTCATTCTGGCGGCGCTTATGGTGTTTTTTACAAGCACGTCCACAACGGCCTGCTGGAAGCTGGCTGCAATATCTGGTATATTAACTTTCTCACCGGTTTGTTCAAGTCTGTTTAAGTAGTTCAGCACGGCTGTTTTGAGTCCGCTGAAACTGAAATCCAGTGAACCGTCTTCAAAATGTACCCGTGGGAATTTAACAGCATTACTGTCCCCCTGGGCTGCATATTTATCAATTAACGGACCACCTGGATATCCCAGACCTATGGCTCTGGATATTTTATCAAAAGCCTCTCCGGCTGCATCATCACGAGTCTGACCCAATATTTCAAATTTGTTATAGTCGGCAACATGTACAATGTGGCTATGCCCTCCCGAAGCCACCAGACATATAAAAGGAGGTTCAAGTTCAGGATATTGAAGATAGTTTGCTGCTATATGTCCTTCAATATGATGAACCCCGATAAGAGGCTTATCGGCCGCAAACGCTATTGATTTAGCCGCTGTTAAGCCCACCAGCAAAGCTCCTACAAGACCCGGCCCATAAGTAACCCCGATGGCATTAATATCCTCAAGTGTTACGCCTGCTTCCTCCAAAGCCTGATTTATAACCGGAATTATTAGTTCCACATGCTTTCTTGATGCTATTTCGGGAACTACTCCACCGTATTTTTTATGAAGATCAACCTGTGACGATATGACATTTGACAAAATGCATCTTCCGTTCTTTATAACAGAAGCTGAGGTTTCATCACAGCTGCTTTCAATTCCAAGTATAAGTGTATCCATCTGAAGTATCATCAGCCTTTCTTTTTCCCTGATTTTTATAAGTCAATACACGCGCCTGCCGTGATCCCCATAGAGCGCTATAAGTATTATACATTTCACTATTCAGCAAGTTTTTCACGCAAATCTTAACAAATTTAGTCTGCCCGAATAATTACTACACTTTATAATAGCTCAATGGTTGTATTTTAGCAAGGTGACGCTGAAGAATCCGAATGGCGGGATTTTGAAAAAGTCAGCTAAAGATGTGTTTTACCAATCAGAAGCGGTTTTCAGGCAACAAAAAAACATGGAGCTTTACGGGCCCCATGCCCCTAAAAGGAGAAATGCTAATGTTCATCCTTATATTACCAAAGAATATATGTAGTTGAAAATAGCCAATACCTACCAAAGTTGATAGTCTCATAGTCCTAGTTAATAAATAGGCTTAATTCGGGATTTTATCCCGGTTTTTATAGGACTATTTACATAATTTTATCTAAAGACGAATAAATATGCATCTTAGGCGGCTTTTGATTTTTTAGATTTATATGTTGCTATATACTTTCCCTTACTATCCTTGATAAACGGTCTGTCAGCTTCAGACAGCCTCCAAAAACCCGTTTGGGCATCAATTGCCTTTGCCTGCAGCTGGTTGAAATAATCCCTCAGCAGGGTGTTGGGACTGTAGAAAACACATATTGCATAGCCATTCTCAACCATATAGGCATTGTAATAGGTTTCGTCCTCCAGAACAACATGTGCCAGAAGCCTGTCAAACTGATCGGTTGTTCCTTTTTCAAAAATCAGCTTTACCTTTTTGCCGGTCAGGGTTTCTTTTGTGAGCTCTGAAGCTTCCTTTGAAAAAGGTTGTGGCTTAACTCCTGACTTGACAGACTCGGGGGTATCGATATCCAGCATTCTTACCTTGTAGTCCCGGCCATTGTATGTAATATGAAATGTATCACCGTCTGTGACTTTAGTAACGGTAGCTTCTATATAACCGAATGGAACTATGCCTTCTTCTTTTGCTTCTATAATGTTGTCAGGAAAGGTTGTACCCTTAACTGAATCCTGTCCCTTAACTGAACCGGAACTGTTCTGATTATCTCCTTTTGCAGCTGTTCCTGGTTTGGTTTGCTTTGTCACGGCGCCTTTGGAATTTGCTCCTCCCTTAAGGGTCCCTTCTGTTTTAGTCCCCTTCAGTGAACTTTCCTGCGCCGGCCTGTTAAGTATATTGCCTGCGTCTGCTGTGCCGTTTCGGAGAATATCGTCCCCCCTACTGCTGAGCAAACTTCCTACAAGTATAACTGTTGCTGCTGCTAATGTTGCCAGTGCTGATATGGTTTTTTTCTTCATTTATGCCACCTTTCCGGATATTTAGGAACAGCCGGATAATAACTTGCCATTTTTCAAGAGAATTTGCAAAATACTGAACTGTCGAAAAGCACTTCTTCGGAGTACTTGGGTGCAATAAAGCAATTATTACACCCTGCTTCCCCTTTGTCTTTTAGAATATTATCTACTTGATAATCGGTTTTTTATTTAGCTGTCCCTTACCTGAGTAATTATAGCACAGGGCAGCTCTTTTTACTTGTTTCTTTGCACTGGAACAAAGGGGAAAAGGCCACTTTTGCCTGTATAGTGTGACCACTAATGGTCACACTGTGTCTCTTCCCAGACAATAAAAAACCGCCTCGCTAAACGCCATTGTATAGCAGGACGGTTTTTTTGATTTATTAAGTGTATTGGCCGATATCACTTAAGCTTTAATTTCATATATCAAGTTGCTAAACTTCGATCAGGTACAGCTGCACAACATTTTTCCAGTGCTGATCAAAGCAGCTTGACCCGAACCGAATGAGTATATTATGTGAAATAATTTAATTTTTATGAGTTATCACTCACTAAATTTCTTAATGTTCCCTGTGCTGTCAGTACTGTTACAGGGACAGTACTTCCTATCACTGTTTCATCTATTCTTTCTATAACATCCGCATCAAAGATGGCTTTCATTACCTGTCCGATATGCTCTACAGCTATTACCTCGATATCCATATCTTCAAACAATTCCTGATAGTTTTCCTTTGGTATGAACACCTTTTTTATTCCGGCTGTTCTGGCTGCTTCCACCTTTGCTACAACGCCTCCTACAGGCTTGACCTTGCCTTTGATGGATATTTCACCCGTCATGGCAATATCACCGCTTACAGGGATATTTTTAACTGCCGAGTATACTGCGGTTGCTATGGTTATACCGGCAGAGGGACCATCTATAGGAATACCACCCGGGAAATTAAGGTGTATTTCATAATCTCTGAAGTCTATATCTAGATACCTCTTAAGTACAGTAAGCACATTTTCTACCGATGCTTTTGCTGAACTTGTCCTTTTCAGCTTGTGGCCCCTGCTGTCCATCTCTTCTTCCTCCACAATTCCGGTAATCTTAATATTGCCTTTGCCGGGTGTGACTTCCATAGCAGTTGCTTCCACGTCTATAACCATTCCGGTACTGTTTCCGAATACGGCAAGCCCGTTTATACATCCGATCTGTACCTCCGGGTTTACTTTTTTCTCCAACCTCGGGCTATAGTGACCAAATTCTATGACCCATTCAATATCTTTTACATCAATGACATTTCTGTTCTCCAGCATGGCTACTCCGCCGGCAATCTGAACTATATTTACGGCATCTCTTCCATTCTGGGCGTACCTTGCAACCTGCTCGCTGCAGCCATTTGACATAATGTATCCGCCCTTTCTGGCTGCATTTTCGCAAATAATACTTATTTCATCTGCTCTTAAAGGTCTGAAATGAATTTCAACGCACCTGGATCTTATTGCGGCAGGTATCTCATCAGGAGTTCTGGTAGTGGCTCCTACAAGTCTGAAATCGGCCGGTAAACCTTTTTGGAATATATCATGAATATGTGAGGGTATGTTACTGTCTTCCGAGGAGTAATAAGCGCTCTCGAGGAAAACTCTCCTGTCCTCCAATACCTTCAGTAGCTTATTCATCTGAATGGAGTGCAATTCCCCTATTTCATCTATAAAGAGAATTCCTCCATGGGCTTTTGTCACTGCCCCGGGCTTTGGCTGGGGCACTCCTGCTGCACCGTAAGCACCTGCTCCCTGATATATTGGATCATGTACCGAGCCTATCAACGGGTCGGCGATACCTCTTTCATCAAATCTCAGAGTTGTAGCATCCATCTCAATAAATTTGGCTTCTTTTTTAAATGGTGAGATTCCATTGTTTTTGGCTTCTTCAAGAATAACTCTGGCTGCAGCCGTCTTACCAATACCGGGAGGTCCATAAATTATTACATGCTGAGGGTTTGTACCGCACAGGGACGCTCTGAGGGCCTTTATTCCCTGTTCCTGTCCTATGATATCCTTCAGGGTTGTTGGTCTGGTTTTTTCTGATAAGGGTTCGGTCAAGTGAATATCCCTTAATTTTCTTAATTTCTCAAGTTCCTTTCTGGACTCTTTATCAATTGCACTTTTGTTGCCCTGTTGTGTTTTAAGTAAAGTAAAAAAATATATTCCAATAACTATTGAAAAGAAAAACTGTATGATAAACATCGTAGTCGTAAACATACATTACCTCCTAAAGCGTTTTAGCTGCGTACAGATTATATTATTGGCAATGATTTATATTTTATCCAAGTTATTGGGATATTTTTGCAAAAATAAAAGACTGCCTTGTGAAAAGCAGTCCTTCTTATAAATTTTTAACTTTATTTATGACACCGATTCCTTTTTTACCCTTGGCTTTTTAGAACCCGCTTTTTTTAATGACTTACGGTTCTCATTATATATAAGCTCGGGCTGGGAATTATTTTCTATAACCGACTTATTTATTATACATTTCTCAACGTTATTCATAGACGGTATATCGTACATTACTCCAAGCATAATTTCTTCAAGTATTGCACGTAGTCCTCTGGCACCGGTATTTCGTGCTATTGCCTTCTCAGCTATCATTTCAAGAGCATCCTCCTGAATTTCAAGCAGTACATCGTCCATTTCGAGAAGCTTCTGATATTGTTTTACCAAAGCATTCTTGGGCTCTGTAAGTATCTGTACCAGAGCTTTCTTATCCAGGGATTGGAGGGTAACCACAATTGGAAGTCTTCCTACAAATTCAGGAATAAGCCCGAACTTCAGTAAATCCTGTGGAAGTATTTCCTTAAGAAGTTCTCCCACATCCCTGTCCTTGCTGCTTTCTATTTTAGCACCAAAGCCAAGGGACTTTTTGCCTATTCTATTCTGAATAATCTTATCAATACCATCAAATGCACCGCCGCAAATAAATAATATATTGGTGGTGTCAATCTGGATAAATTCCTGATGAGGATGCTTTCTTCCACCCTGTGGAGGAACGGAAGCCAGAGTACCTTCCAATATCTTCAGAAGTGCCTGCTGCACACCTTCACCGCTTACATCTCTGGTAATTGACGGATTTTCCGATTTGCGGGCTATTTTATCAATTTCATCGATGTATATAATACCCTTTTCAGCCTTTTCAATGTCGTAATCAGCTGCCTGAATCAACCTTAGAAGAATATTTTCTACATCCTCTCCGACATAGCCTGCTTCAGTGAGAGAAGTAGCATCAGCGATGGCAAAGGGAACATTCAGTATTCTCGCCAGGGTCTGCGCAAGAAAAGTCTTACCGCTGCCTGTAGGTCCAAGCATCACGATATTGCTCTTTTGAAGCTCAATATCAGAGGACTTGAGATCACTGTTAATTCTCTTATAATGATTGTAAACAGCTACAGAAAGGGATCTTTTTGCGGCATCCTGACCTATGACATACTGGTCGAGAATCTCCCTGATCTCTTTTGGTTTGGGTATTTCATTAACTTCAGCATCAATTTTTGTATCTTCAAATTCCTCTTCAATAATCTCTGAGCATAATTCAATACACTCGTCGCAAATATAAACTCCAGGACCTGCAACCAGTCTTTTTACCTGCTCCTGAGACTTACCGCAAAAAGAGCATTTCAACTGCTTCTTCTCATCATATCTGGTCATCATTGCACCTCAACTATTATCTTCTAACCATAATATCATCAACAAGTCCGTAGGCCTTTGCTTCCTCTGCAGACATAAAATAGTCCCTGTCGGTATCTTTCTCGATCTTTTCCAGAGGTTGACCTGTTCTTTCGCTTAATATTCTGTTTAATTTATCCTTGGTCTTCAAAATATTTTCAGCGTGAATTTTAATGTCAGTAGCCTGACCTTTTGCACCGCCAAGAGGCTGGTGAATCATGATTTCACTGTTTGGAAGCGCAAATCTCTTACCCTTAGCTCCTGCTGCCAATAAGAACGCACCCATACTTGCAGCCAAACCCATGCAGATAGTTGATACGTCACATTTTACATACTGCATAGTATCATATATTGCAAATCCGGAATGCACTGCTCCTCCAGGGCTGTTTATATAAAACTGAATGTCCTTATCAGGATCCTGTGCCTCCAGATAAAGCATCTGTGCAACAACCAGGCTGGCAGTTACATCATTAACCTCATCGCTCAACACTATAATTCTGTCATTTAATAATCTAGAAAAAATATCATAAGACCTCTCACCACGATTAGTCTGTTCAACAACCATAGGTACCAAACTCATGACCATACCTCCCTTATTTAATATATGTTGCTATTAATACCTTAGTTACTTTGGAACAGATAAATGATAAAACCGATTTTCAAAGGAGATGTTTTTCGAAAAGGAAAGGCGGCGGAAGGTACAATATTTTCTTTATTGCACCTGACAACAACTCAGAATTTTCGGAAAATAACCCCTAAAAAATGGGAAGTTACTATTTATCTTTTACATATATAATTTTACCCATTTCCCCAAGTGCCCAATCGTTTTTTAGTAAATTACCATAAACCAACAAACGATTATTTGCTGCACCTGAATTACGGATTTTTGTGCCAAATGTGCTAAACCGTAAGAAAAAAACCTGGATTAAGCCAATTTAGCATTTTCAACCAATAATTTGATTGTTTTTCTGAAAGCAATATCCTTCTTTACATATTCCTCATCTTCAGGTCTCAAGGACTTTTTGAGATCTTCTGCAGACTGTTTGTAAGCTTCAGCCATTTTCTTGATTTCTTCGTCAAGTTCATCATCTGAAACCTCAACATTTTCAACCTGACTGATCTTTTCAACGACTAACTGAATCTTTACTTCGTTTTCAGCTCTACCTGCAAATTGTGCTCTGAAGGCTTCGAAATCCATACCCATCATTTCAAGGTATCTCTGTAAGTCAAGACCTTGATAACGGAGTCTCATATCAAAATCCCTTGCCATGGCATCTATTTGTTTTTCCACCATAACTTTTGGTATTTCAAGAGTTGCATTCTCAGCTATTTTTTGGATAATACTTTCTTCGTTTTCATGCTCAGCTTTATGCTTTGCAGTCTCTTCTAATTTATTTCTCAAATCCTTTTTATATTCTTCCAGAGTGTCAAATTCGCTTATATCCTTGGCAAATTCATCATCCACTGCAGGCAATTCTTTTACTTTTATTTCCTTAACAGTAACCTTGAATAAAGCAGGCTTTCCGTTAAGCTCTTCCTTGCCGTATTCTTCAGGGAAGCTGACATTTACATCAACTTCTTCTCCGATGTTCTTTCCGATCAACTGATCTTCAAAACCGGGTATAAAGGTTCCTGAACCGATTACCAGACTGTAATCAGTTCCTTTTCCGCCTTCAAACGGAACTGAATCAATAAAACCTTCAAAGTCAATAACAGCAGAGTCTCCTGATTGAACAGGTCTGTCGGTTACAGTAACAAGACGTGAGTTCTTTTCAACAACTTTGTTAAATTCCTTTTCAACATCATCTTCAGTTACAGTAGCATCAGCTTTGGTAACTTCCACTCCCATGTAGGAGCCTAATTCTACTTCAGGTTTAACAGTAATTTTTGCAGAGAATATCAAGTTCTGCTTGCTTCCAATTTGTATAATGTCTATTTCAGGTCTGTCCACAGGCTGTAATTTCTTTTCTTCAACAGCTTGATCATACGCTTCAGAGCAAACGATGTTTATTGCATCATCATATAAAGCCTGCTCTCCATAGTAACGCTCAACTATGTTTCTTGGAGCCTTACCCTTTCTGAAGCCCGGAATATTGAACTTTGATGCGTTTTTTTTGTATGACTGCTGCATACCTTCTTCAAATTTAGCTGCATCAACTTCTATTTCAAGCTGTACAACATTCTTTTCAACATCTTCGATTTTATTAACCTTCATTTTAATAAACTTCCTCCCAGTATTTAGTTTGTATAATTTTATCCATCATCAGCTTTTCAAGCCTAATATTTTTACTAATTCTCTCTTAAAAATCAGAAAAAATCTATTGTTTAAAAATTAACCATTCAATTATACCATATTTCAATCATATTTCAAGATTAATATATGCTCGGGCTGCCCGGACGGTAACCATGTTCAAAACTGGATGGTTGGCTACTTTATCTGCATCGGTAAGAAATTCAGATGGTCTGCAGATATCAGAGATAAATTGATACCTTCATATTCCCCTTCTACAGCTCCTTTAATTCCTTCCCCATGGAGATGTCCATAATAACAGCCGGTGATACCGTATTTTTTCATTACCTCTATAAAGCCGGATATCTGAGTTTTAGCTGTCACCGGCGGATAATGCATAAAAACAATCTTCTCAGAATGTTCCAGACTGCCTGCTGCTTTGATTGACAGCTCCAACCTTTCAACTTCCCTATTATAGATCTTCTCATCTTCCCTTTTAAAGTCATCTTCGCCCGGACATTTCCAGCCTCTTGTTCCGCAAATAGCAAAGTTTTCTACTAGAAAAGCATTGTTGTGCATAAAGGAAATAGTAAAAAGTTCATTTATGGCAAGATACTTATTCAGTTTTGACGATGTAGTCCACCAATAATCATGATTTCCCTTGGAAATTATTTTTCTTCCGGGCAAAGAGTCGATATATTGAAAATCCTCATAAGCATTTTCAATATATGTTGCCCAGGATACATCCCCCGGTATTATAACTGTGTCCTTGTCACTAACGGTATTTAGCCAGTTGACTTTAAGTTTCTCCATGTAATTTGACCATCTGCCTCCAAAAACATCCATTGGTTTATCAATTCCCAAAGCCAGATGCAGATCGGCTATTGCAAAGATCGACATATATTTTTACACCTATTCCTAAC
>JAQSXC010000114.1 GCA_029266335.1 Eubacterium sp.
TGCTCTTGAATATCACAAATGTTCCGAAATAGATGTTGCGGTAACAGATCTGCTGCTTATTTTAGCAGATATAAGGGATATTAAGAATAACCAGCTTCCCGGCACCTTGACAGAGATTTTTTATGTTCCGGGCAATACTGCGGTTGAACTATATGGCACTACACTTCATTTTGCCCCCTGCAAGGTCTCAGATCAAGGTTTTAAAAGCATAATAGTACTTGCTCAGGGTACCAATGAACCTCTCCCCTCATTACCATCACCCTTGTGTGGAGAAGACAAGCTTTTGTGGATGAGGAACAAATGGTTGATAGCTCACAAGGAAAGTATTCCGGCTTCAAAAGGTGCTTTTGTGGGAATTACAGGAGAAAATATAGAGATAAGGTACAAGTAGTCTGTATGACTTTTTTTATGTTATACAATCTTAAGAAAAGAGGTGAACTTATGGATCAAGCAGTAAACGGAATAAATATGCTGGGAGTCAAAATAAAAAACCGGAGCTCAATCCTTTATTTAATTTACCGCTCAGGTGGTATTTCAAGAAAGGAAATTGCCAATAAACTTAGCTTGACACCGGCAGCTATTACCTTGATTACAACTGATCTCATCAACGAAGGGATTCTTGTGGAGTCGGCGGTAGAACAAAATAATAACCGTAAAGGCCGTAAAGAAATCCTGCTGGATATAAACAGGAAAAAATTCGCTACTATTGGTGTATATATCAGCATGAATAAATTTCAAATCCTGTGTACTGATCTAAATAATAATATCCTTTTTGAAGATACTGTATTTACAGCCGATTGTCATCGCAAATCATTTTCAATATTGGATAAACTGTGTACAATTCTGGAGCAGCATCTTAAAAATTATGATGTTAACAGAGCCAGGACTATACTTGGTATTGGTGTGAGTGTTAAGGGTATTGTAAATTCCAGGGCCGGAATAAGCATCAAATCCTATAATGTTTGGGAGGATAATGTCAATGTTGTGGAATATATTAATAAAAGATTTAATGTTCCTGTTATTTTAACAAACAACATCTGTTCTCTTGCCCATGGTGAAAGCTTTTTCACCCATTTGGAACATCCCAGGGATATGCTTTTTATAAAGTATGGTCCCGGTGTTGGTGCGGCAAGAGTTTCCTACCAGGACAAGCTCAGCGTATATGACTTTAATGCCATTCAGCTTGGCCACATAATCTCCGATCCAAACGGTGTAATCTGTGAGTGCGGCAATAAGGGATGTCTTGAAACCATCGCCGGTTACGATGCCATTGAGAGGAATGCTGCCGATATATTATCAGATAAGCTGACTCCTGCTCTCTTTTCACACACAGAAGGAAATGCTGAAAATATAAATATAAGGAATATCATAAAAGCATATGAAGACGGAGATAAATTAATAGAGGATATATTGGACAGATCAATTTATTTTCTTTCAATTGCAATTAAAAATTCCATGTGCCTGTTTGATCCGAAATCAATAATTTTATATGGAGAACTTTTTGAGAACGATAAATTCCGTAAGAATCTCTATACACATATATCCAATTATTCAGGCTATGAAAAGGTAACCTTCAGTAAATTCAATCTGCAATTGGAAACCTTGGGACCTGCCTCTACAATAATCAACTATTTCTTTGAAAACGGCGGTTTGAATGAGATAAAAAATTAATGTCATTAAGTAAAACAGCTTCCTCACAACGTTAGTGAAGAAGCTGTTTTACTTAATACAAGGGTTAATTTATTTTATGCATTTCCGCCTTTTTCTTTTGCTCAATCAATATTCCAAACGCACCTGCCAATACTATGGCCATACCAATATACTGTCCTGTCACCATAACATCTCCGAAAAGGAGGAAAGCTACTATGGTTGCCACAATGGGCATTAACAGCAGGAATACTTTTACTATCCAGACAGGATAACGCCTTAAATTATAATAATAAACAATATAAATAAAAGTTTGTCCTAACCCGGCAGCCAGTGCAGCTATTAAAAGCGGTCTGTTTACGGCCAGCAATCCAAGTTGCCCAATTGTTCCCATAATAACCGAGGTAACAATAAACAGAATCATTGTTATGAAATTATTATAAAACGCAACAACATTATCAGCAGCAGGATTTTTCTTATGCAGCTGAACGCTTTTAATTACAAAAGCGTTGATGGATACAAACAATGCACTTAAAATAAAGAATATATCAGCCCTATTCCCAATCTTAAACTTGCTGAAATCGATTCCCATAACCATCAGAACACCAAAGAGCATAATAAAGGTATAAGTCCAGTCAAGCTTTGTGAATTTCTCTTTGTAAATTATTACAGACATCAGATTTACAAAGATAATATCACATTTTAGTAAAGCTGTTCCGGCGCCTGCATGTGAAAGACTCAATCCGATAAATGCGGTTAAATCCAGTGAGAAGCCAAGAACACCAATGATAATCAACCTTAACAGAATTCCCTTTGTTTTAACTAACAGCTTTATCTCATGCCTTTTGATCATTATTGCAGTCAGAAGCAGCATTGTTATAAACCGGATAACAATCCCCACCGTAAATACCGACATTTCAGAAACGGCTTTTTGGCTTGCAACATAATAGCATCCCCATATGAACGCTAATAGTATTAAAGGAGCTGTTTGTTTTATCTTCATTAAATCATGTATCCCCTTACAAGTTTTAATAATTCGTCATAGCCGCCAATAAACCCCGATACTGTAGTTCTGAAGCCACCATACTTTTCAAACTCTGAAGGCTTCATCCCATCTTCTTTGAATGATTTCTCAAATTCGCTTATTTTTCCAAGCTCCCTCATATATTCATTTCTGACAGGTTCTCCAATTCTGTTGGAAACTTCAACTCCACAAGAGTTTAATTTTTTGTGCCAGTTAAAAGGAATTGTCATTGATAAATCTCCGCCTATCAGCTGTGACCAGTGATGGTGGTTTCTGCATGCTGCCGACAGCAATCTTGTCCTGTAGCCTCTTTCCTTAAAGATTCTGTATGCTTCCTTCATGACAGCTATACCTGACCATTCAAGACATTCAGGATCAACGATTATATCCTGATCATCGGTATACTTCTTCATCCAGTCATCAGTTCTGCCTATCATTATTGTACATACAGGTGACATGGTTTCAGTTGAAAGGCCTTCTGCCGCTCTCCTCTTCAAGCCTCTTTCCACAGCTTCTGCAACTGCAACCGCCTGGGCGACAGTAAAGGAAACAGTAGCATTAATACTGATACCTTTGAAGGTTGCTTCTTCCATAGCTTTTACCCCAGCCTCCGAGGCAGGCATCTTTACCTGCATGTTTGGACCGAGGCTATTTATAATATCCGCCTGCTGCAGCATTTTTTCGGTATCTCTGTAATACTTGGGATTTGTCTGAATGGACAGTCTGCCTTTCATACCCCTGGATTCATTAAAAATAGGCAGCAGCTTTTTTGACCGAAGAGCACCTATCTCGTATATCAAACCCCAGGCTACATCTTCCTCTGTCATGTCTTTTCTTTCAGCTGCCATTTCTTTAATACGTCTTTCCCATATGGCCAATTCTCCCTTGACAACAGAACCTACGATGGCAGGATTGCTGGTAGCACCCACGCAGCCTCTCTCCAATGCATAATTCAACTCATTTTCTCCGCAGGAATCCATCCATATATCTGTATTTGGAAACTTAACCACTGTTTCATGCAATTTGCCTTTAAATGTACTCATAATTCTCCCCCCGGTTAATCTGAAATTTTTGTTAAGGCAACTGCCGGCTATATGACCGGCAGTTGCCTTAACATTAATCTTTTACTACTCTATAACCTCATAATTCATCATTTTTGCTGCCAGCCTCAACACATCCCTGTACTCTCCGTAAAGCATAGCCAGGTGGTGCGCAACTCCTGTTTCTGTCACTGTATTCAATAATGCATTTATATTCTGCTCAAATTTTACCTTAGTGTATGTTCCGCAGAGCTGTTTCTTCATTTCAACAGACTCACCTGCTGCAAGGAACATTCTTGTTTTTCCGCGGGCAGTATCAAATCTCATAAGATTCACATGCCCCTCTTTCATCACAAAGCCTGCAGTTACACCCTTCCCTCCGGCGAAATATGTATCCAGTGTTCTTTCACTCTTTCCATCCCACAAATTAGCAGGTGCAACACCGCAGTGCCACATTAGAGCAAAATCTTCCTTTAGATCAACCTGTGACAAATCCGCCAGGAACGGTGTTTCAGCACCTAATGCCGCACCTGCCAGCATGGACAGGGCACCCTCGATATCACCCTCACAGGAAAGAATGATACCCTTTGATTGGAGAACTGACATGGCTGCACAGGGAGAAATCCCGTAATTTGCAGCAAATTCAGGCCAACATCTGACTGCTACGGCTGTAAGACCATTTTTTTCAACGAACCTGGCCGCACTTACACAAAGCCGGGCAACTTTTTTCACCTGGGTATCATTTACATCCTTACATATAAATAAGTCCCTGACTTCCTTTTCTTCTTCCTGTATTTCACTGTCACTTACAGGCTGTGAAAACATATCTGCAATCTCATAGTGATCTATCAAAATACCCGTTTTCTTATAGATATCCATATCGTCAACGCCAACATTAAAAAATCCGTGGGCACGATATCCTACAAGTCCTACCTTTGCATTCTGCAGAGCAACCTTTACCCTCAATGCATCTATCCATTTTTCGTCAATACTGTCTCCAATAGTACATGAATAGTCATCCTTACCTGTTTTATACAGGTTGGAAGCATTGAGATTTAAGCCGCAAACAGCATTCAAGCGGATTTTACCGCCATCATACGGAAGTTCATTATATGCCCAAAGCAAAAACGGTTTTTTAATATATTTTGCAAACACTAACGCAAGATGGCCCAAATGGAAGGTACCGCTGATAATGACCACTCCGTCCACATTCGCAGACAATAGTCTTATTGCCGCATCCTCGGCATCCTTAACTTCAATTACACATTCTTCTATGAATGTATAGTCCACATTTGGAAGCTTTTTCAGGTCTTCAATTGTGTGTGTATACATTGCCTGAGCAGTTTTATATTCATATGTGGTCCTTGTCAGGCAGACAACGCCCAGTTTAACTCTTTGTTTCATACTAACCTCCATGAGCCATTTTATGGCTTTGAGCCGCATAGCGGCCACAAAATATTAATTATATTATTCTCTCCTTATCCGCTATAAGACTGCTATTCTTTAGCTGTACCATCCCATGCATTTCTGAACACACCCAGACCAAATGTTGTAAACGGATGCTCAAAGCTTGCCTTGTATACATCCAGTCCACAGGTAACTATATCTGCGCCAAGGGCTGCAAAATCCCCGATCTGCTTTCCGCTTCTTACAGCAGCCACTATTATTTCAGTGTCAAAACCATAGTTTCTATATATATCAATGATGTCAGAAATATAATCTATAGAATTATCACCGCTGTTTTCTTTCCAGCCTACGAAGGGAGATACAAATTTAGCTCCCAGCTTACCTGCCGGAATAGCCTGTGATGGTGAAAATACCAGTGTGACGTTTGTTCTGATTCCCATTTTCTCCAGTTTTTTTGCTGCAATTAGTCCCTGCTCGGTACAGGGGAGCTTTATTACATAGTTTGGTGAATAAGCAGCAACTTCTTTTGCAGCTTCAACAATATCTTCCCATTTTTCATGATGTGGGTTTATTTCGAAGGAAACAGGAAATTTATCCACACCTTCAATTCCTTCTTCCTTAATCCATGCAGCTACATCCTTGACAACCTGCATAAACGGCTTTCCGCTTAATTGAATATGTTTTGGGTTTGTCGTAACACCGTCGATGCAATAATTTTCATATGCATACTTGATTTCATCTAATTTGGCGCTGTCTAAAAAGTATTTCATAGCTATATCTCCTTCATATAAAAAAGTAATTATTTATATATTTCAGCTTCAATGTTTTCAACCTGTATTTTTGCATTCCTTAAGTTCTTTGCACGCCATTCCTCAAGATTCTGGGTGAATTCAGTATCAAGGAAGGTATCAACCATGGCACAGCCAACAAATTCAGCGGTAAGCCAGCCACCAAGACATAGGATGTTGGCATCATTTATAGCTCTTGCCTTCTCGGCGGCATATGTATTTTCACAAACGGCTGCATAAACCCCCTTGTACTTGTTTGCAACAATAGATACTCCCATCCCGGTACCACAAATTAAAACAGCCTTTTCAAATTCACCTGCCGATACTTTTTTTGCTACTGCCGAAGCTACTTCAAAATATGGTTTTGGTTCCTCTTCATTGAGAGTACCGCTATCTGTGACTTCATAGCCCAACTCTGTCAGGTGGGCTTTTATGGCTTCCTTTAATGGAAAACCTGATTTATCGGAGCCTATAATAATTCTTTTCATAAAATCCTCCTTATCTTTTCATGGATATGGCTTTTTCTGCTGCCTGAATAATTTCTTTTTCTGTAAGTCCATATTTTTCTTTTAAGAATTCTGTAAAACCTACTTCGCCGAAGGTATCCTTAACACCGACTCTTTGCACCGGAACAGGATGGTTTTCACTGAGGAATTCTGCAACCGCTCCTCCCAGTCCATTTAATATGGAGTGATTTTCGGCAGTAACAACTGCTCCTGTTTTCCCGGCACTTTTTAAAACAAGCTCCTGATCCAATGGTTTAATTGTATGGATATTTATTATTTCTGCATCAATTCCTTTTGCTGATAAGGCCTTTTCAGCCTTTAATGCTTCTTCTACCATTATTCCGCTGGCAAGAATAGTCACATCTCTTCCCTCTTTCAGAACAATTCCCTTCCCAAGCTGAAATTCTGTATTTTCATCAAATATTTGCACTGCATTTCGTCTCAATAACCTTATGTACACCGGCCCATAATGCTTAAATATTTGAGGGAATATTTTCTTTAACTGTACACTGTCTACCGGCTCGTAAATAATCATATCAGGTATGTTTCTCATAATAGCCACATCTTCCATACTCATATGGGTACCGCCATTTAACTCGGCAGTTACACCGGGATCGCTTCCCATAATTTTTACATTCAGTCCGGCGTAAGCTACAGACAATGTAACCTGATCGCATACCCGTCTTGTGGAGAACGGAGTAAAGGTATGCGTAAAAGGAATTTTACCCATAGCGGACATTCCTGCTGCCACACCAATCATATTTGCTTCCTGAACGCCGCAGTTTACTGTTCTTTCGGGGAAAGCCTCGCCAAAGCGTGTGGTTCCTGCTGCCTTCATGAGGTCAGCTTCAACTATGACCAGCCTGCTGTCCTGCTTGGCATACTCAATTAACAAATCTACATAGGTCTCTCGTAACCATCTGTCTTCAAGTTTCATAATTTCGCTTCCTCCCCATTTTCTAATAAGTTCAGAGCCTTTTTCCACATTTCCTCGGAGACAGGCATA
Source organism: Eubacterium sp. (assembly GCA_029266335.1). Classification (GTDB taxonomy): domain Bacteria; phylum Bacillota; class Clostridia; order Acetivibrionales; family DSM-1351; genus Ruminiclostridium. Next base: position 7,419 of record JAQSXC010000114.1, read on the forward strand.
TTGTGAGAGCCTATACTGTTTTCACAAAAGAATCCGCCTTTTCCCTTGATGGTATTCAATATAATCATATGGGGTTTGCCTTTAATCTTTTTGGCATTGTCAATAGCATGTAAGATTTGTTTTATATCATGTCCGTCAATGGATTGCACGTGCCAACCGAAAGCTTCCCATTTCCTGTCAAGGGGTTCAAGCCCGTTTATATCTTCAATCAGACCGTCAATCTGCATTTTATTGTAGTCGGTAAAGGCAATAATATTATCAAGACCTCTGCTGCCAGCCAGCATGGCCGCTTCCCATATCTGCCCTTCCTGGCTCTCTCCATCCCCTATTATTGTATATACATATAAGCTCTTCCTGTCCATTAATGCCGAAATTGCCATGCCGGTTGCTGCTGAAAATCCCTGACCCAAAGAACCTGTTGACATGTCTATCCCATTTGTCCGCTTCATGTCACAATGGCTTGGCAGGTTGGTATTGGGCCTGTTTAATGTGTCCAATTCCTCCAAGGGAATGAAGCCTTTTAATGCCAGTGCCGAATATAGTGCCGGCCCGCCATGCCCTTTAGATAAAACAAACCTGTCCCTGCTTTCCATTTTTGAGTCTTCAGGGTCCACATTCAACACATCGAAATATAGTACCGACAGTACTTCACAGAGCGACAACGCACCACCTATATGTCCAACACCGAGTTTTCCAATAGTTTGTATGGTTAACCTGCGAATCTCAAACGCTCTGTTTTCCAGCATAGAAATTTTATTATCCATTTTTGCCTCCAATTCCCGATTTGTACTTCATGCTCTTTAATATAAAAAGGGGTATTATTTATAATATTGACTTAAGAAGACGGTAAACTGTTTCTTTATTCATAACTGCCGGAGTTAACTGAATGATTGCAGCTCCGAGTCCGATTTCGGTTATATGTTCCAGATCAGTTTCCTTAACTCCGATTTGATGTAAACGTACAGGCATATTCATACCCTTCATAAGCTCTTCAATTTCTTCCGAAAATTTCTCTATACTTTCAAAACCCAGGTACTCAATCAATGCCTTCATTTTCATCGCCGCCTGCTGTCCGCTGATTTTAATAAATGCAGGAAGAGTTATGGAACAAGCAGTCCCGTGATTTGCTCCAAACTCGGTAGTGAGGGGAAAGCTTATGGCATGAATGCCGGTTGTTCTTGTCTGGCTAAAGGCAATTCCTGCAATCAGGCTGGCCTTTAGCATTGCAGCTCTGGCATCCTTATTTGAAGGTTCATGGTATGCTGTTTTAATATTTTCAAGAATCAGCTTCATGGCTCCAATTGCCAGCATATCGCATATTGGCTGTGATGCCTTGTTCCAGTATGCTTCAATGGCATGGCAGAAAGCGTCCATACCTGTGGAAGCAGTAACAGCTGCCGGCAGTGTATATGTAAGTTCACTGTCTATTAATGAATAGTCGGGCCAAAATTCATTAGTGACCATAGGCATTTTTGTTCCGGCCTTCTTATTTGTAAATACACCTACATTGGTCACTTCGCTGCCTGTTCCAGCAGTAGTGGGTATACATACCAGGGTTGCCTGCCTTTTTGATAAGGTTCTGCTGCCACCGCTGTAATAATCATAAATACTGCCCTCATTTGTGACCAGGCAGGATACTATTTTGGAAATATCAAGGGCACTTCCACCGCCTAAACCAATAACACAATCTGCATTTATAGCTCTTGCAACCTCAGCTGCCTTATCAACACTTTCACATGTAGGATTAGGCTCTACATCGCTAAAATAGGCTACATTTTTTCCTGACATGCTATCACCGATTTGTATTGCCACACCTGACTGATAGAGGAAAGGATCTGAAATAATCAGAATATTCTCTCCCTTGATATACTTGTCAATTTTTTTTGATATTCCGGCCTCAAAACATATTTTTGACGGCATAAAAAATTCAAATTGATTATCCATAACTTGTTCCTCTCCTGAAGAGATAATTTTGTTAATTTGTAGTATTTAATTAATCTCTTTAATTGAATTTTTGAAAAAATAAAAAAAATATGTGAATTTCGACATCTTTTGTCTCTTTATGTATAAATTATATTGCACTTTGCTGTGTTGTGTCAATATATTTTTAAAAGTTTTAATTAATTCATTTAATTTTTATCTTGTCATAAACAAAAAAAGAAACGATGTAAAATTTACACCATTTCTTTTTTTGTTCATCTTATTAGATTTTAGTTCCTGGCTAGCCTGCTTTCTATCCAGTTGAAAATATCTTCAGTTATATCATCTCTGTTGGTCTCGTTAAGCAACTCATGTCTGCAGTCCTTATAAAGCTTAAGCTCCAAATCGGACAGATTTAAGGCATTATAGAGATTATACAGATTAGTAACCTTTTTGCCGTAATTTCCTACCGGATCTTCCTCACCGGCAATAATATAAACAGGAAGTTGTTTTGGAATTTTCGCCAGCTTATCCTTTTCATATAATTTTGTCAGGCCATCTGTGAAATAATAGTAAAATCCTATGGAACAGGTGAACCCGCATAAGGGATCATCAGCATATTTCATTACTTCTGCCGAATCGCGGCTAAGCCAATTTGTGTTATCTGAAGTATCAATTTTTTTATTAAAGCTTCCAAAACTTAACTTTTCCATAAGCTTTGCAGTTTTTTCTTCACCGAATAGTTTTCTTTGCACAGTTGCCAGAATTTTGGCTATTTTAAATTCAACGCCTGTCTGTGCAGCAGAACCGCAAAGTATAATACCGTCTATGTTGTTTCCATACCGTGTTATATATTCCTGTCCGATAAAGGATCCAAAGCTATGTGCAAAAATGTAAACAGGAGTATTCGCGTATTTTTTCTTCATGAATTGAGTAATCATATATTCATCTTCGACAATATTATAAAAGCCATTTTTCCCGATATTCCCATGGGTTCCGTTTAACAGAGCTGTTTTACCGTGTCCACGGTGGTCATCGCCAACTACGGCAATGCCTTTTGAATTTAAATAGCCGGCAATTCTCTCATATCTTCCGGCATGCTCCCCCATTCCGTGAAATATTTGAAAGACTGCTCTTGGATGTTCAACCTTATCCCAGCAGTAAACACTGATTACGTGACCATCCTTTGCCGTAAGCTTAATATTAAGATCCTTTTCTCTTTCCATTAACGAATTCTCCTATCCTGAAAAACTAAATTAAAGACTGAAGTTCTTTGTTATTTCGGTAAAAATCACACCAATTGCAACTGCACCGGCATCAGGGTAATTTACACTTCTTTCTCCTACATAGCTGGCTCTGCCTTTTGTGGCCACCATGGTTTTTGTTTTTTCGGCACCTGCGACAGCAGCTTCAGCTGCTGTTTTCATTGCAGCCAGCAGCTCTTCTCCCTTGACAGCACTGGAATTTAAGGCTTCTGCAGCCGGAATTAATGCATCCAGCAAGGTCTTATCTCCCAATTTTGCTCCGCCTCTTTTCTGGATGCCCTCTACTGCACTTTGCATAAGGGCTGCCAATTCGGATAAATTTAATTCGGTTTTACCTGCAGCGTACTTTGCAGCACTTCTGAAGGCTGAACCCCATATTGGGCCGGATGCTCCGCCGCAGTATTCTGTTATAATCATTCCGCAGCCCTTCAGGAAAGCTCCTATATCCTCCTGAGGAACTTCATTCCAATCCTGCTTTAATTGCTTAAATCCTTTTGCAACCGACATTCCGAAATCTCCGTCACCTGCAACGGAATCAAGTTCACAGAAATATACTTCATTTGCAATGATAACATCGGCCATATTCATAACAAGTTCTGTTATTTTATTTGTAGTCAACATGTCTCTGTTCTTCCTCTCAGATTTAGATTTTTAGTGCCGGAGTATCGGTTGAAGCCTCTAAATAACTTTTAAGCTCATCATCCAATTTAAGCAGTGATACCGATGCACCTGCCATATCTATTGCTGTCATATAATTTCCTACAAAGGTCTTGTATATCTTTATATTTCTATTCTCAAGAGCAGCGTTAACAAAGTTGTTAAAAAGATATAGCTCCTGTAATGGAGTACCGCCCAGTCCATTAATAAGCAATGCTGCTTCATCTCCAGAATTAAACGGCAGATCTTTTACTATCAAATCCACCATTCTCTCTGCCAATTCAGCAGCCGTTGCAATTTTTTCACGTGCTATTCCCGGTTCACCATGGATTCCAACACCGAATTCAATCTCATCCTCGTTCAGTTTAAATGTAGGTGTTCCCTTTGCAGGTACCGTACATGATGTTAATGCAAATCCAATTGAACGAACATTTTTAATTACCTTCTCTGCAACCTGCTTAACCTGCTTAAGTTCCAGACCCTGTTCAGCAGCGGCACCCGCCAGCTTGTGAACAAAAACAGTTCCGGCAACACCTCTTCTGCCAACAGTGTACAAGCTGTCCTTTACTGCAACGTCATCATTAACATATACTTTTTCAACAACTATGTCATCATCTTCTGCCATCTCCGCCGCTGCATCAAAGTTCATGCAATCACCCGAATAATTCTTGATTATCAGAAGAGTACCCTTATCGGACTGTGTTTCCGCAATTGCATTATATACCTGGATGGTTGACGGGGACGCAAATACATCTCCGCAAACAGCTGCATCCAGCATCCCTTTGCCTACAAACCCGGCATGAGCAGGTTCATGCCCGCTTCCGCCGCCACTTATAAGAGTAACCTTGTTTTTGTTCAGCTGTTTTCTTTTGATGATTTTATATTTTTTGCTGAAGGAAAGCTGTTCCGGATGGGCTTTTACTATTCCTTCACACATCTCAATTACAACATCTTCAACTTTGTTTATTATTTTCTTCATATTTTCTGCTCCTATTCTATTGTCCCAGTTTGTCAGCTGTCATTATTGCAGCGAATACATCCTTTGCCGTAACAGGGAAAGGCATATTGTGAATAGTCTCGCCTTCAGCAGTTGAAGCTCTTGCAACAGCCATGATTTTATCCTCTGTCACCTGGACAATTCCCAGGTCCTTAAGGCAGGTGGGCAGGCCTATTGCTTTACAATAATTGATTACCCTGTTCAATTCCTCTTCCGGAGCATTTTCAAGAACGAGGTGAACAATGGTTCCAAAGGACACTTTTTCACCATGCATATAATGATGAGTTTCTTCAAGCACGGTAAGACCGTTATGGACTGCATGTGCTGCTGCAAGTCCACTGCTTTCAAAGCCCAGACCACTTAGCAGAATATTTGCTTCAACTATATTTTCAAGTGCAGGTGTAACAACCTTCAATTCACATGCTGCCTTTGCCTTCAGAGATTCCTCCATCAGAGTTTCAAAACAAAGTGTTGCCAATGCATATGCCGCCCTGGTGCTTTTTCCTCCGGGCATGTTATTTGCACCGGCTCTGACACAGGATCTTGCCTCAAAATATGTGGAAAGCGCATCCCCCATACCTGCTACCAGAAATCTAACCGGAGCCTTGGAAATAATACCTGTATCCACCAGAACCAGATCCGGATTCCTTTGCAGATGGAAATATTCTTCAAACTCACTCTTTTCATTGTATATAATTGCAAGTTTACTTGTCGGAGCATCTGTAGATGCTATGGTAGGAACAATTATTACCGGTTTCTTTGAGAGGAAGGAAGCTGCCTTGGCTGTGTCCAGCGCCTTTCCGCCACCCAGACCAATAAATACTCCACAGTTATTGTCCTCGGCAAGTTTTTGCATTCTTGCCACTTCCTTCTTAGTACATTCCTCACCAAACTCTCCATACACTAAATCAAAGGGGTTCTTCTCCACAGCCATATCGAGATAATTCTGTATTCTTGCCTGATCTACCTTTGATGCAACTAGCAAAGCTCTACCTGAAAACTCTTTAACATAGGTTCCCAAATTATACAGTTCATCTTCTCCCTGTATATATTTAGATGGCGATATCATTACTTTTTTCATAAAAATAAACCACTCCTTTAAAATTAATTAAAAATGAAATAAAAGAACCGATACATTTTCATTATAATTTAAGAAGCAGTTAAAAACTTGGACTAAAAAGCATTCATTGTGGAAAATTCAATAGTAAAAATGCGCAACGATAGTAAAAATCAGCACTGTTTTTTTGTTCATATTTTAACAAAGGGTGTCATTTCTGTATTTGGAGGGTGTGACCCCTACAAGCTTTTTAAAAACCTTTATAAAATAACCACTGTCTTCAAAGCCTAAATCCAATGCCAGATTGGTTATAGGTATATCCGTGCTCTCCAGAAGCTCTCTGGCCTTTCTTACCCTTATTTGATTAATGTGGTTTGAAAAATTATCACCTATTGTCCTTCTGAATAGTTTGCTGAAATAGCTGGTACTGATATTGCACAAGCTGGCCATACTGTTAAGACCAATATCCCGGGCATAATTTTTTTCAATATAATCCAGGGCAGGTTTGAGTATGATTATATCACGATTATTTAAAAGTTCATTGGAATTGTAACCATAAGAATTGCCAATACTG
>JAQSXC010000331.1 GCA_029266335.1 Eubacterium sp.
GACCTAATCGCTCATTCGATGGGCGGACACTGGGCATTGTGGTTTACACAGGCTCATCCTGAACGTGTGAATACCCTGACGTTGATTGGGTGTCCGGGAGGTCTGCCGGGGACAGGTACACCAACGTCACTGAAATTAATGAGGTTTCCGGGTATCAGTACTTTTTTACGGATATCACTTGAAATGAATCTGGGAAAAGACACCCTGAAAGTTTCAAAGTCCCTCGGTGATATACAGGGGCCCTTCACTTCAGAAGCCATGTCACATTGTCGCGAGGTCTTTCCAAAACTTCCTAATTATCCGATAGCCTTCACCAGCTTGTTAGACGCTGGACCAATAAACCAACAAGAGATACTGAATAATAGGGATCTTGCAGCACTTCAAACGCCTACTTTATTACTCTGGGGTACCAATGATCCTTTTGGAACTCCCGCGGCAGGGCAAGCAATCGCAGACACATTGCCAAATGGAACATTCCATGAGATACAGGATGGCAGCCATCTACCTTGGCTGAATCTGCCGAAACAGTGTGGGGAAATCATCAAAGAATTCTGGAAGCCTTAAGCTATTATAAATGCGCCTCTTTCGGTATCTGAGTATCGAAGAGGACGCATTTTTGTAAGGTTCTGTCATGGCATAGTTGTCAAATCGTTTACAAAACGGCTGATACAAATAAGCTCTTCTTCAGAATAACTTTCCAGCAGTTTAAAGTATTTATCATAAAGGCCCTTATATACTTCCAAATGTATTAGCGCAACTTGAATATCTCCTTTCTGTTATTTTCCGGATGAACTGCGTTTATAAGCCCTTTTTTCTTTAATCTAAGCATAATTTTTGAAATTCCACTTTTTGTAATTAAAACTTTCTGTGATATATTCACTGCATTTATTGAATGATTTGAACGAATACATTCAAGAACCCGGCTTTCTGAGATACCGATGTCAAGTGCCTTAAGAGAATCATTTGGCGCCAAAAAAGACACTACCTTTTTTTGCGGATATTGTACTCCTATCCGATATACAAGTGTTTCAAGTTTAGGAATGAGCTGCTCTAGCATATTAGTCTTATATTTATTGTCCATTCTCACCTCTCCTATTATGAGTAGTTTACATAGAAACTATTATAAACGATTCTTTAAATTTGTAAAGTATTACAAATCCATTATGGGTGCTTTTATAAAGCTGATGTCAGAAAAAGTTTTGAAAAGATTACAATTAACGAAATCGCAGAATTGGCTAATGTAAACCGTGGAACCGTATATTTGCATTACGTTGACAAATTTGACCTGTTGAATAAATGTATAGATACTCATTTAGATGAAATAAAAATTGCACGCCACGAGGAGAAACTAGTAATTTTTCTTCTTAAGCTTCTCTACTCAGTACATTTGAATATTTAGAGCAACATGCCTTTTTTATTCCAATATGTTAACAAACAAAAGTATGCCTGCTTTTAGAGAGCGCCTTCTGGCAATGGCTCTGATAGTAATCGAAGAGTAAATTGATATGACTGAAAACAACCAAGATTTTAACAAGGAACTAATGGTGCAATATATTTCTTCATTTGCTATAGGGGTGGTGGAATGGTGGATTATACATTTAATGCCCTATCCATCAAAATATATGGTAGAGCAACTTTGGTTGCTGCTGGAACGAGTCCAAATGGTTCACCAGTGATAGAATTAGGTATCTATAGGTATGCAAATACATAAACCTGATCCCACATCTAATCCTTTCACTCGCGAGAAACTGACATCCAACCTGCTCGGTTCAAAGAATGCGACATCTAATCTGCTCTGTACACTTCAAATTTGTTACCATGGAGATATTCCCCAGGAACAATAAAAAAGGGATTTTTGAGTTTCAGCTCTTGGCTGTAAAATCTAAAAATCCCTTTATATTGGCTTTTTTCTATACTTACTTGTCCACTCTTGACATCAATACCACTGTCTCCACATCCCCTTGGCGGCATGGTATATTTCAGAAACAGTCGCCAGTATAGACCATTTTTTCGGCGATTCGGCGCCTGCAATTCGCTTTACAATTCAAGTAAATTGTAAGCAATAAAACCTTCAAAAGCGTGCTGATCTCTTGAAGGCTTTATTCAATACAATTTCTCATCGGGCGTGATACTGTTGATGTAATTGCTCTGTCAATCTGCATCTTTTTTAATAACCTCGGTCAAGATCTGCTGTTGTGCCACGCTGCAAACAGTATATCATGGCAGATAATGAGAACTTACTATTTCCGTGACGATTTTCACCATCCTGGTAGAAAATAACCCTTGGAATCTATGAATCTATGAATTTTTCTATTACTCTCATCATCGATATTTGTTACTAACGCCACCTCATATCTCTGGTGTTTTTTTCCGCGAATGACAGCTCATTATCTGTTTTGCTCATCAATGCTTTTATCACCAAGCGACTCAAATAGTGCATTATTATATTTTTGCCGGTTTTGTTCCACAAGATATCTTAAAAAATCTAAATCATTTGTAGCACAGTTCACTGTATCTAATACTAAAAATCCCTGGAATATAAATATACGCTACTATATGCTTTTCCCCCACTTTTTCAATTCAATAAATACCGATTCCAAAAGCTTCCCTTTATCCGTCAAACTGTACACAACTTTAGGAGGAACTTCAGGATAAACCTTACGTTTACAATGTGACTTTTTTCAAGCTCCTTTAATCGTAAGGAAAGGACCTTAGGGCTCACTCCTTGTAATGATTTTAATAATTCGCTGTATCGCAGGGGGCCATCAATTAGCAGGTCACGGATAATTAAAAACGTCCACTTACTCCCTATAATATCCAATGCTTTCTCAATGGGACACGATTCACCTGCTTGACATTTCACTAATTTTTCTTCCATACAATCACCTATATTCCTCAATTCTATCCTTTAGGAAATAATGTGATAAAAATATCACTACTTCCTAAAGTATAGTATATATTATATAATATAAATAGTGCAAGGCCTTGCAACATAAATTAACGATAGAAACGGGTTGAACAAATAATCAGTAAATGTTTGAAAGGAAGTGATTTTATGAAATTATTTCAGGAATATGAAATGAAAGGTTTGCGTATTAAAAACAGAGTCGTTATGCCGCCAATGTGTATGTACAAAGCTACCAGCAATGGTATCGCAAACGAATTCCATTATACACATTACTCTACCAGAGCCATCGGTGGTGTGGGGCTTATCATATTTGAATCAACGGCAGTCAGCCCGGAAGGTAGGATAACCGGTAATGATCTGGGCATCTGGGACGATGAACACATCCATGGCCTGAAAAAAATTGTTGATGCATGTAAGGCCTATGGAGCAAAAACTGCTTTGCAAATTAACCATGCAGGCAGGAAAAGCACTGTTGAAACCTGTGACATTTTGGCTCCAAATGCAATACGATTCAGCGAAGATTATAGGGTTCCAACAGAACTGACCGTAGAGCAGATAAAAAAACTAGTTTTGGATTTCAAAAAAGCTGCGCAAAGGGCTAATGAAGCAGGCTTTGATGCCCTTGAAATACATGGTGCCCACGGTTATTTAATTCATCAGTTTCTGTCTCCTCTTACCAATACGAGAACGGATCAATACGGCGGAAGTCTGAAAAACAGAATACGATTTTTAAAGGAAGTTCTTGAAGTAGTTAAGGCTGTGTGGCCTGATGAAAAGCCTGTTTTGTTAAGGGTTTCGGCCAGCGACTATGAACAGGATGGTATTGATGCAAGCCAAATGGTCCAGATTATACATGAGATTAGAGATTATATAGATATTGCTCATGTCAGTTCGGGAGGGTTACTTCCAAGCAAGGTAAATGCCTATCCAGGCTATCAGGTGCCCTTTTCAGAGAAAATCAGAAATGAGTGCAGCATCCCGACAATAGCCGTAGGATTGATTAAAGAAGCGGATCTGGCAGAAGAAATACTGTCAAACCAGAGGGCTGATCTGGTAGCATTGGGCAGGGAACTTTTAAGGAATCCCTATTGGGTATTTAATACTGCCGCAAAAAATAATGATGATGGGTATATTCCATCCTCTTATAAAAACGCATTTTAATAGATTTTAAACTTTAAAAGTCCAATTCATGGCACAATAAAGGACTATTGAATCGATAGTCCTTTTCCTTGCTGGTGGGGGTGGACCATGCTCCACCAAATCCCTGAATGAAAGCATCAATTCCTCCAACATAGAAGACGCCCGGGCACCGGAAGGGTAAGAGGATTCCACTCATAAGTCCAACGTCGCGGATGCCGGTGTTGGTTTCCAGTCCGATGGTTGAGAACACCTTGCTCATTTATATACCTCCCATCAAGGGACCGCTGTATCCAAGATTGAGAGGGTCGGTTTTCAGCTCTTTCTCCAGATTAAGGGAGTAGTTTGATATCAGTGAAGAATTGTGGTATAAGCTTACTTTTATCTCTTTATCACCAAGTTATAGAGTGTTGTTTTATGAGATTCTGGAAAAGCATAATCCTAAATAATATTAGAATTATTGGCTGATTCTTACCTTGCTTAAAGATGTTATCTTGAGAGTCATCCTGAAAAATACCGAATGTCATCTATAAAATACCAAAAAAAATCGGGTTCAAAAATGCAGTTTTTGAACCCGATTTTAGCTCATTTTTTGTTCCAAAACTACTACATATAGTGATTGACCTGTCTCATTTGCCCTTCAAACCACTATTTGTCATCAGAATTATGCTCTCCACATGCCTTGTAGCGGTGATAATGATGCCGCATGAAGCTGGTAGCCCCTTGGCGGCAGGGTATATTTTCAAAAGATTGCTTTTTCAACCTCAAA
>JAQSXC010000115.1 GCA_029266335.1 Eubacterium sp.
AAATAAAGTATATTTTTGAAAATCTTTTGTTATGATGGAATAGGTAAAGATTACAATAGTTAATGTGGTTATTGTAAGTTTAATTATATTTATATAATCAATTTTCTTTTTTATTATTTTTTTAATCGTATCATAAAAATCTACGAGGAGTAAAAAACTAATTACAATAATCCAAAATAAAATTTCACTATTTTCACTTTTAAAATTTATATTTTGATAAACAAAATAACATATTATTATAAATGCAATAAAAATAATTGTTGAAATGGAATTTTTTGAAATTTTCAATTTGCCTCTCTCCCTACTTTTAAGTAGTTTTGCGACACTTTCTCAATTTTAAAAATTACAAATTTTAGTCCATTCAAAACTGCAGTCAATTAAAATAATTTTAGTAAGCCCGCCGCAATAACAACTACTGCAAAAATCATTCTGTAGTATGCAAAGCCCTTTAGAGGTTTTTTCTTCAGGTAGGCTATAAACTTGCTTATAACCGCCACAGCAACTACAAAGGATACTATGAAACCAACGACAAGAGCGGTAATTTCGGTGCCTGTCATTGTATTTAAACCACCCAGTTTGATTATCTTTAAGAAACTCATTCCGAACATAACCGGTATGGCCAGGAAGAAGGAAAACTCTGCAGCAACCACGGTTGACAGGCCTGAAACCCAGCCTCCGATAATGGTTGATGCTGAACGGGACATACCCGGAATTATGGCAAGGCACTGGAAGGCACCTATAATTAATGCCTGTTTTGGTGTAACACTTAATTTCTGTTTTGTCAGGTTGTTGTTACGGAATTTATTTTCAGCATATATCATCCAGATTGCACCCAGGAAAAGTACTGCAGCTACTATATATGGCCCCGACAGGTACTTATCGGCCAGATCATCGAACAGGATTCCTAAAATTGCCCCCGGAACACAGGCTATTGCTATCATAAACCAGAATTTGAAACCTGACTTTTCATATCCCACCTTTTGAGGAAGAAAGTTGATTATGGTTTCCTTGATTTTACGCCAGTAAAGCAGCACAACAGCCATTATGGCTCCAAGCTGGATAACATATGTATACATGCTGACATAGTTGGGATTGGTGCTTTCAAAGTGCAAAAGGTTTTCAAAAATTCTTAAGTGCCCTGTAGAGGATACGGGTAAAAATTCAGTAATTCCTTCAACAATACCAAGTACAATTGATTTCAGTATAAACAGTAAAAAATCCATATAAATGCCATTAGCCTTTCCGCTCACAGGAGTAGTAGTTATTTTTTACACGCTCTTATCATGAGCCGGATAAGATGTGAAGTTTAAATAAAATTTATAACGAGGCCCTAAGACAAGAAAATTTTTCTACAACCAAAAAAATTTCTCTGAACTGATGCGTTATAAAAGTTTATGTGGCTTGATATAAAAATATCCTATCTATAGGTTACAGAACTGCCGGCTGTAAGTCAAGTTACAATAAAGTAATTCTGTTACAAAGTAATTTACGCTTAAAAACTACGGTTTGTCTGATAATATTATGGGTACAAATTATAGTAGACACAAAACCAGACTAACTGTAAAATATCTTTTAGACTATGTAAAATAAAGAAACTTTACAAAAAGATAAGAATAATTATCAGCATCCTTATTGGTGACAGCAATTATTTACGGCAAACAGGAGGTTTATGTGAGACTTAGAAGGAAACCATGGGCAAGGCCTGAATTGGCAGCATGTCCTTTTTATATTGACAATCCGCCCGAAATGAAGGGAAAATGGCGTGCGCTTTTCGGGAACAGCAATCCCATACATCTGGAGCTGGGCTGCGGAAAGGGCGGCTTCATTTCAAAAGTAGCTGCTGCCAATCAACATATAAACTATATTGCGGTAGATCTCAAAAGTGAAGTGCTTGCGCTTGCAAAGCGCAAAATAGAAGCAGAATTCGCCGCCGCAGGCATTAATCAAATAAATAATATAAAACTGATGTCACAAAATATAGAGCAGATAGATAATATGCTGGCTTCAACGGATGTAATAGAAAAGATATATATCAACTTCTGCAATCCATGGCCAAAGTCCCCTTATAAAAAGAAAAGGCTTACTCATGGAAAACAGCTTGTAAAATATAAAACTTTCTTTAAAGATGGCTCGGAGGTTTGGTTTAAAACTGACAATGATGAACTTTTCAGGGAATCAATTAAATATTTTGAAGAAAATGGGTTTATAATAAGGTATGCGACAGAAGATTTGCACACCAGCGGCTTCACAGAAAGTGTTCCAACCGAACATGAAATTATGTTTTCTGAAGAAGGAATCAAGATAAAATTTTTGATTGCCGCTTACCGACAGGAATAAGAATATGTGTATGCTTTTAACAAAACAATTTATTTTAAAGTAATTGAGATTGAAATGGTTAATATAATTTAGTTAGTAAAGTTTAGTTAATTAAAGGAATTTTCTAAATTAAAATAAAATATAAAAGGAAAGTGACTATGGAATTTTACCAACAGATATCGAAATATTACGACTATATATTTCCAACCGGAAAAGACCAGTTGAATTTTTTAAAGGAAGTGGCAGGAAAACCTCCGAAAACTGTTCTGGATGTTGCATGCGGTACAGGTGGATATTCCCTTGAATTGTGCAGACAGGGCTACAATGTCACTGCGGTTGATCTTGACAATAAAATGCTTGAACAGCTAGGTGAAAAAATGAAAGCGGACGGTTCTTCAGTGGAAATAATTCAGGCAAATATGTTACAGGTAGATCAAAAACTGTCCTCAAAGTTTAATCTGGCCTTTTGCATAGGTAATTCTCTGGTACACCTGGAGAATATACAGCAGATCAAAGAGTTTTTGTCCAATACTAAAAAGTTATTGGAGAATGATGGAAGTCTTGTGCTGCAGATAATCAACTTTGACAGAATAATCCTCAGAGATATAAAGAGTCTGCCAACCATAGAAAATAAAGATGTTGGCCTTACCTTCGAAAGAAATTATAACTATGATAAGCAAAATAAAAGCATATCCTTCCTGACGAGGCTCAATGTGGAAGGTAAGAGCTATGATAATCAGGTTCCGCTGTACCCTTTGCGACAGGATGAACTTATTGAGGCCCTTACTGCTGCCGGTTTCAAAAAGCTAAAGCTTTTCGGAGATTTCAACGGTAATGAATTTGATGAGTATAATTCGTATATGCTTGTATTATGGGCAAGGTAAGCTTCGCTTTACGGAGAGGTAATTTTAAACAGTGATTTTTAATAATAATTTTCATGTGTCATTTATATTTAAATAGTGGGAAGGATTATAGGTATGAGCAGAATAGGTCAGGAGATTAATAAATTAAGATTGCAGAAAGGCTTGTCTCCGAAACAGCTGGCAAGGACCCTGGGGGTATCGGAAAGCTTTATACTTGATATAGAATCTGGTAAAAAGATAATTAGTGATGATATGATAGGCAGAGTTTCCAAGGCTCTTGATTTTGAATTAGGCCCTGTAGGTTTGTTTGCTTCGGAGGACTTGAACCGGGAACAAGCCGAACAGGAACGAACCCCTCGTACCACTGCCGTTTCAGGAAGAATAGCCGGTAATCAGGCGGTACAGCCAAAAGCTCCCCAGAACCAGCCTGTAAATCAGGTATGGGATGATGCATTCGGAAATATTTTAAAAACTGTTCCGGTATACGATTACAGAATGGATAAACTGATTGATAAAAAGCTTTTACCCATAGAAAAAAATAAGGTTGAAGGCTTTCAAAAGGAAAAGGTGTTTTATCTGAACATTGAAGACTCCGACATGTCAGGTTTCAGAATATTTAATGGAGACAGGGCCCTCTCGGTTTTAACGGGTGAAATAGATTCAGACGGGATATATTTTATAGAATATAACGGAACAAGAGCGGTCAGGCAGGTAAAAAGGCTCCAGGCCGATAAACTTCTTTTGATAAGCAATAAGGGTACTCTGGTTACAGAGACCATAAATACAAAAAATATCAGAGTTATTGCCAGACTGGTTAAGCTGGAGATCACACTTTAAGTGGTATGTTTAAATATATTATTGAGTAGAAAAATATTATTTGAAACCAAATAAAGCATGTAATAATTATAACCTGAAATCAGCAGAGTAGTGATAGCACTGAAAAGCATTAAGAGAAATAAAGGAGTACATATGCCAAAGCTTGTAAAATCACGTTCCGGGACAATAGGTTTGCCTCCCGGAAGTCTTGTGCATATTGGAGAAAAAAAAAGGGATACAACTCTTATAACACTCATTGGTTATGATGAAGATAATTATGAGGAAAGAAAGCTTGAAGCCATGGAACTCAAGTCCTTCAATAAAAGGGAAAATGGAGTTCAATGGCTCAATATTGAAGGTTTAAGTGATGTTGATACCCTTGGGAAGATAGGTGAGATGTTTAATTTACATCCTCTGATTCTGGAGGATATATTGAATACCGACCAGAGGCCTAAAATCGATATAAATGATGAGTATATCTATATTTCTTCAAAAATGCTTTCCTATAACTCTGAAGTGAATGAATTTGATGTTGAACAGGTGAGTTTTGTTTTAGGGAAAAATTATGTTTTGTCAATATCCGAGAAAGATACTGATGTTTTTGAACCTGTTATTCACCGGTTGAAACAGGGAATGAGCCGCATCAGAAAACTTGGAGCCGACTATCTGGTATATTGTCTGCTGGATGTTATTGTTGACAACTATTTTGCTGTGCTTGAGGGTTTTGGAGAAAAGATTGAGGTTGTTGAAGATGAGATGGTTATCAGAACCAACAGGCAAACTCTTGGAACAATTCATGACCTGAAAAGACAGATTCTCTTTCTGCACAAGGCAGTGTGGCCTCTGAGAGAAGTCCTGTCCTTCCTTGAACGGGGGGAAAGCCTTCTGGTACAGGAAGCAACCGGCATTTATATAAGGGATCTTTATGATCATGTCATTCAGGTAATGGATACCACTGAGACACTGAGGGATATTCTTTCCAGCATGCTGGATGTCTATCTTTCAAGCACCAGTAACAGGATGAATGAAATAATGAAGGTGCTGACAATTATTTCAACAGTATTCATGCCGCTCAGCTTTATTGTCGGAGTATATGGAATGAATATCAAAAATATGCCCGAACTCAACTGGCCATGGATGTATCCGGCTTTATGGCTGGTCATGATCTCCATATCCGTATTCATGCTGATATATTTTAAAAAGAGAAAATGGTGGTAAATAATTCTTTAAGTACTTAAAACTGCTGATGACTATATTTTGTCAGGCAGTTTTTTTATTGTTGTTGCCATCCTTACAAAAATGTAATTTTCAAATTCATGTAGTTGTAATTATTCATTCGTATAATCAGATATATAAACTGAAGTTCAATATCAGAATCAGTTATATCATTAATGAAAATGAGCATATCGCGGTAATGCCAAAAAAAAATTCATCAAAAAAATAAATAATATCAGTAAAGGAAACTCTTCGTAATTATTTGTGACGCTGTATAACAGCGGGAAGGAGATTGAAATGAACGTATTGCGAATTGAAAATCTGACTAAGAAGTATGGAAAAGACCAAAATGAGGTTATAGCGGTTGATAATATAAATTTCTCGGTAAAAAAGGGGGAGTTTGTTGCAATTGTCGGTCCCAGCGGTTCGGGGAAAAGTACACTGCTGCATTTGCTGGGAGGTGTTGACAAACCAACCACCGGAAAAGTTTATATTGATGATATGGATATATACGGCCTTAAAGAGAAGGATCTGTCAATCCTCAGAAGGAGGAAGGTAGGCTTCGTATTTCAGGCATACAATTTAATCCCGGTACTTACAGCTGAAGAAAACATATTGATGCCGCTTCTTCTCGATAACAGAAAGGAAGATAAACAGTATATAGATGAGCTGCTTTCAATACTGGATCTGAAGGACAGAAGAAGGCATCTGCCTTCTGAGCTTTCAGGGGGCCAGCAGCAGAGGGTTTCAATAGGCCGTGCTCTTGCTAACAAGCCTTCCATAATTCTTGCAGATGAGCCTACAGGAAATCTGGATACCAAAAATTCCAGGGAGGTACTGGAACTGTTAAAATATTCTGCAAAAAAATATAATCAGACACTGATACTTATCTCTCATGATATGAATATAGCCAGTATGGCTGACAGGGTAATCAGTATAGTTGACGGCAAAATATCTTCTGATGGAGGTGCGGCGTGAATAATACATTTGTACATCGACTTGACTATTCACGCTTGAAAAAACATAAATGTTTTTTCACAGCTATATTAAGGCCTATCGGCAAAACGGAGGTTTAGATCATGAAGAATTATTCGACACTGACTTTAAGATATCTTAAGAAACACATGGGAAGAACAATACTTACCCTTGTGGGAATAATTGTTGCCATAGCCATGTTTACAGCTATAGGAAGTATCTATTACAGCGGCATTAACAGTGAGATAGAGAGAACAAAGATTGATACGGGTAATTACGAGGTTTTGTTCTATAATGCCGACAGAGCCCAGGTAAAGATACTGTCGGCAAATGCAGAGATAAAAAACGGCGGTATTGTTAAGGCTGAGGGAACATTTCGTATAGATAACAGTTTACTTACAGACTCTTTGAGAAATGTAACAGTTAAAGGCTACGACGGTACAGCTTTCAAGGATATTTTCAGAGTGAAGCTGGTAGATGGAAGATTCCCTGAGAACAGCTCGGAAATTATTGTAGACAGTAAATTTTATGCAATTCTGAAAGATAAGAAGATAGAAAGTATTCTTAACGGTGAGATAAAAAACAAACAGGGGAATGTATCAAAAGCTCAATATACTGTAGTTGGCTCCTATGAAAGCAAGGAAATAACCAATACAGCGCTTAGTTACCTGGATATTAAAACCTCTGCCGATACAAAGGAATACACCTATTTCGTAAATTTAAAGCAGGCAAAGGGTAAGCCTGACCTGGCACTAAAGATTGCAAAAGCTAACAATGTTAAAGCCGAGGGAAATACACGGCTTTTATATTTGATCGGGGATGGACCGGATAAGAAGAGAGACAACCAAATGGAAGTAATCTTCGGACTGATAGCCGGTATTGTGGTTGTTTGTACTACTGTGGTCATATATAATGCCTTTAATATTTCAGTTATGGAGAGGATAAAGCACTTCGGAATATTAAGAAGCATTGGTGCAACAAAACCCCAAATCCGAAAGCTGGTATTCAAAGAGGCCCTGATAATGAGCGTTATAGCCATTCCTATAGGGATTGTCTGCGGCTTCGCCGGGGTACTGATTTCTTTTAATGTATTTATGGATGGGTTTCTGGGTGCCTTTACAATAGGCTTCTATCCTCAGGTAATAGTTGTTGCCGTTCTGCTGGGACTTGTAACAATATTCCTTTCGGCTTTCTTCCCTGCAAGAACTGCCTCCAAAGTATCACCTATCGATGCAATCAGAGGCACAATGGTAGTAAAGGGTGACAGGATAAAAAGAAGAAGTGGCTTATGGGCTAAAATTATTTTTAAGTTTGAAGGGCAGGTTGCCTACAAGAATATTAAAAGAAGCAGAAAAAGATTCTATGTTACCTGTTTGTCGTTAATGATGTCTCTGATTATGTATGTATTTTTCTCAAACTTTATTGATATTGTTTTTGAAAGCAACAAAGTAGCAAACAGCATGATAATGGTTGAGGCTGTCATATCACGGCAGCAGAAGGCAGACAGCCCATACCTGGGTAAGGAATTGTCGGAGCAACTGAGCAGTATGGATGGCGTCAGGCAGGTATATGAGCTTAATTACAGCGATGTTCCGATGCTGCTGGATAAAGGCAGCCTCAACAAAAAGTTTGAGCCTTCATTAAAACTGAAAAAAGTGGAAGAGTACAAAGGAAAATATATTGTCAATACTCTGCTTACCGGATATGACAAGTACGCTTTGGAATTGCTCAATAAGCAAAACAAGACCGGACTTAATTACGAGCAGTTTAACAGGGATAATGAAGTTATCATAGTTAACAAAGCAGGAGGCTTTGATGAAAACGAAAAGAGATTTTACGATGACTTTACCACGTACAAGGTTGGAGATAAAATAACTGTTCCCGTTTTAGGCGAAGCCTTTGTAAACAGACAGGAAACAGATCAATTGAAAAGCCTTGCCGACAGTGGAAAAACCATGACTTTCAAGGTGGCCGGTGTCATAGACTACGAAACCATAGCAGGTTCCATAATCTATGACAGTTACGGTATGATAATGTCTTCTGAAAATTATGCCAAGTTGACCGGCATAAAAGGTTCATCAGATATAGCTGTAAATTTCACATCTCCCGAGTATTCACAGAAACACTATGAAAAGCTGAATATTCTGGCTGATGAAAATAAAGCAACCTATATGGATATATACACCCAAAAGAAAAAAGCCGATACTTTTCAAAACCAGATGAAGATACTGGTATATGGCTTTATTGGACTGATAATTATTATTTCTACTGTTAATATTATTAACACAGTAACCATAAACCTTTTGGTGAAGAAAAGGGAATATGCGACCTTTAAGGCAATCGGCATGACAAAGGGGCAATTCCAAAAGCTTGTACTGCTGGAAGGTGCATTATTCGGTATAATAGCCTGTATAGTGGGTTTGCCTGTTTCCTTCCTTCTGACCTATTTTGGAATAATACAGAACAACCCCTTAGGTTCAATCGGCTATAACAGTGTCATATGGCCATATCTGTACGGCGGAGTAGGGATAATTGTCATTACCCTGCTTGCGGCAGTGATACCGCTGCGTAAACTGAATGATATGAATATTGTAGAAGCGTTAAGAATTGAAGAATAGATAAATACTTAAGAGAAGATAAATACCTGTAAAGAGAGGGGCTGCTTTAAAAGCAGCCCTTGTTTCGAATTCTCATGAGACAGATAACAAATACTATAAGCGGAAGTGTATAATTAAAATATGCAGGACCAAAGAAAAGCAAAAAGCCAATTAGCCTCCTTTATTCGCTCTAGGGCGGATAGGAGTGAATAAATTAACAAATATTTTGAGACCGCTGTGCGGTTCAGAGCCATGACATGGTTCAGGAGGTTTACATGAATATATTGCTGGTGGAAGATGATGCACCGCTTGCTATGGGAATTGAATACGCTCTGAAGAAAAATGGCTTTACCATATGTCATGCAAAAACAATCAAAGAAGCGCAGGCGTTTTTTGATACCAGTTTTGATCTTATTCTTCTGGATGTAACCCTACCGGATGGAAATGGTTACGACTTCTGCA
Organism: Eubacterium sp.; assembly: GCA_029266335.1. Taxonomy (GTDB): domain Bacteria; phylum Bacillota; class Clostridia; order Acetivibrionales; family DSM-1351; genus Ruminiclostridium. Next base: position 9,245 of record JAQSXC010000115.1, read on the forward strand.
AGGAAATAAGAGTGTCCAACCATATACCCATTATTTTTATGACTGCTCTGGATGATGAACCAAATGTGGTTTTTGGCCTGGACATCGGTGGAGACGACTATATAACAAAACCGGTAAGAATAAGTGAATTGATATCCAGAATTAATGCCCTTATGAGGAGGCAGAGGAAAAATTCTCCTGAGGATGGCAGATACCTTTCCAGTGGAAGCGTTGTAGTGGAACCCTTGAAATGCAAGGTTACTGTTGGTGGAGAAGAGGTCTATCTGACTGCGGCAGAGTACAAACTTTTGTTGGTTTTACTGGAAAATAAGGAAACGGTGCTGAACAGAAATACAATAATTGAAAAGCTTTGGGATATAGATGGTGATTTTGTAGATTATAACACCTTGAATGTTTACATGAAAAGATTAAGGGAAAAAATTGAAACCGGGCAGGAAAAGCATATAGAGACAATCCGGGGGATGGGCTATGTATGGAAAGAGGAGATTTCAAAATAGGTAGCCGGTTCAGGAAGAAAACGGCAAGAGTTAAAGGGTGATTTATGAATATACTTAAAAACAAAGAAGTTAAAATGGCTATAGGAATATTGGCTGTACTACTTATAGTATTTGCAGCTGTAGTAATGTATATCTTTCAAAACTACACCAGGACACTCAACAAGGCACAATTACAGCAGAACATTGCAGTAATCGGAGCCGTTGCAAAACAATATCCCCAAGCAGAGCCTGAAATCGTAAAAATATTTACCCGGGATTTTCAAGGTGATTATCAGTTCGGTAAAAGCCTTTTAACTAAATATAATTATAATGAAAATTTAAGTATAGAAAAAAATACTCTTGATGCAAAGGAATTATGGCTGACTAATATAAAGTTTCAGATGTTGATTTGTATTTTTGCTGTTTTTCTTGTAACCTTTTTCATACTCAGTTTTAATAGGATTTACAGTAAAATAAGAAGGGTAAGCCAGGGGGCTGAAGCTGTTGTGGAAGGGGATTACCAGCCTATAGAAGGTGACCGGGAAGAAGGAGATCTGGGCTTCCTCATCTATCAGTTCAATTTAATGACAGGGAGATTGAGTGAAAATGTACAGGCTCTGAAAAATGAGAAGCTGTTTTTAAAGAGGATAATTACTGATATTTCCCACCAATTAAAGACACCCCTTGCAGCCTTGATCATGTTTAATGATATTTTAAAGAATGATAGCACCATATCGGAAGAGGAAAGAATTATTTTTGTAAATGAGAGCAAAAATCAGCTGGACAGGATGGAGTGGCTTATTAAAAATATGCTTAAAATGGCCAAGCTTGAAGCAGGTGTGGTGGAATTCGACAAGCAGGAGAGTCCTATAGCTCAGACAGTACACAAGAGCATAACGGGACTCAAATATATAGCTGAAGAAAGGAATATTGCCTTAAGAATAACAGGGGATGAAAATATTTATATAAAGCACGATATCAGCTGGACCACCGAAGCACTTTCAAACATAATCAAGAACTGTATAGAACACAGCTGTACCGGTGATGAAATAAACATATCCTGGGAGGAAAACAATGTATTTGTTCAGGTGGAAATACGGGATAACGGTTTGGGAATTTCAAAGGAGGAACTACCCAGGATATTTGACCGGTTCTATAAAGGTCCAAACAGCCGTAACCCAACAAATATAGGTATCGGCCTGTATATAACCAAAACCATAATTGAAGGGCAGGGTGGTTCGGTATATGCTTTCAGCCAGCCCGGAAAGGGAACCAAGTTCACTGTAAGGCTGATGAAAATCAGCTGATTAAGGTATGATTAAATAAGGTATCCACAAAATATCATCATCAATCTTATTCAAAATCACAGTATGTAATAGTTTGAACTTATAGTAAAATGTTGTTATCGTTTTTAGGGTGATTCAGCCCAAACATCCGGACAGGTTTTCAAAAGTATTAATGGAGTGACATAGCTGTCAATAAATAATTGTTTTAAATTAAGCTCAAATGGTATATAATATAAATGCGAATGATTCTCATTTATATTGGAGGTAATTACAGTTTGAAAAAAAGATTTGTAAAATTTACAGTACTGCTTTTGGCAGGAATTCTGTTAAGCAGTACGATATTAAGCGGATGCTCAAAGACAGAAGTAAAAAATTCACAGGATGACACCTATACAATAGTAACTTCCTTTTATCCCATATACATTTTCACTAAAAATGTTATCGGTGACATACCCGGTGTACAGGTGATGAATATGACTGAACCCCAGACGGGATGTCTTCATGATTATCAATTGATACCGGCTGACCTGAAGACTCTGGAGAAGGCAGATGCTTTCGTTATTAACGGAGCAGGAATGGAAGCCTTTATGGATAAAGTCATCAAGCAGAGGCCGGATCTCAAGGTGATCGAGGCTGCAAAGGGTATGGAGCTCCTAAAGGATGAGAATGGTGAGGAAAATCCCCATGTCTGGGTAAGCATTTCAGGTGCGGTTCAGGAGGTCAAAAATATTGCTGAAGGCCTTGCAGCCTCGGATTCAAAAAATGCTGCTGCTTACAGGGCAAATGCTGATAAATATGTCAAGCTGCTGGAAGCACAGAGCGAAAAAATGCATGAGCAGCTGGACGAATTTAAGAATAAGGATATAGTTACTTTTCATGAAGCTTTTCCCTACTTTGCAAAAGAGTTTGGACTTAATATTGTCTCAGTAGTGGAAAGAGAACCCGGTACTGAACCAAGTGCAGGAGAATTGGCTGAACTTATTGATAAAATAAAAGCTGCAAAGGTTAAAGTTCTTTTTGCTGAACCGCAGTATTCACAAAAAGCTGCGGAATCAATTGCAAAACAGACAGGAGCAAAGGTATATTTGCTTGATCCTGTTGTTACCGGACAGAAGGAAGCTCCTGCCGACAGTTATATAAAGGCAATGGATGAAAACCTGAAGGTGCTGGTGGAGGCCTTCAAACAGAACCGGTAGGCCGGGAACCGGGAGCTCAGAAACCACTTGGGGGAATTTTGTGTGGATAAAATAAGAATTCTTGTTGTAGAAGATGACAAAGAAATAAATCGTCTGGTGACAGATAACCTTTTAAAGGAGGGTTATTCAATTGATAATGTATACGACGGAGCGGCCGCCCTGGAAAAAATGAAATCCGGGTATTACCAGATGGTTATTTTGGATATTATGCTACCCAGAGTGGATGGCTATGAGGTATTACAGAAAATAAGGGAATACGGAAACACACCGGTTCTTATATTATCGGCCAAATGCCAGGAAACCGATAAAATAATAGGATTGGGGCTTGGAGCTGATGATTATCTGTCCAAGCCCTTTGGCATAGGCGAATTAACTGCAAGAGTAAAAGCACAGCTGAGGAGATATTTGCGTTTCTCCTCGGAAGGCGAAAAGAAAACTGAAATAATAAAGCATCTGGATATAGTGATGGACACCTGTACATATGAGGTGACGATAGGAGGTATTCCTACAGCCCTCACCGCAAAGGAATTTGAATTATTAAAGCTTTTTATGAGCCACCCCAAAAAGGTATTTACAAAAAACCAGCTATTTAGAATTATTTGGGGAGAAGAATTTTTAAAGGATGAGAATACAGTAATGGTACATATCAGAAGGCTGCGTGAAAAAATTGAAAAGGAGCCTTCAAATCCTAAATATATACAGACCATATGGGGAATTGGATATAAACTTGTAGAGGAATAGCCTGAATTGCGCAGGTTAGTGGGTTATGTATGAGCTTGTTTCTAAAATGTGTTTTGCTTTTGTCTGTAGTTGCAAATATTTATTTCTTGTATAAGTCAGCATTTATTAAAAAGGGTATAAGCCAAATAACTGATATTCTTGTTGAAATACGGAGTTCAGGGTTTGGCAGAAGAATCCATATCGGAAATCAATACAAGTCTTTAGAGACTCTTGGCAGTGAACTGAACATTCTAATGGATAAATTCCAAAACACAATTGAAGAAAAGCAAAAGCTTGAGTTGTCACACAAGCAGCTCATAACCAACATATCTCACGATATACGAACTCCATTAACTTCGCTGCTGGGTTTTGTTGAGGTACTCCAGAAAAACCGGGATATGGGGGCTGAAGAACAAAAGGAATACCTGAATATTATAAGTTCAAAAGGACAGTTTCTGTATAAAATGATTCAGGAATTTTTTGAACTTTCAAGACTGGAAGCCGGGGACGTGGATATCAAACTGGAGAAACTCTGCCTTACTGACATTGTTAGTGATGTTATTGCAGCATATTATGAGGAATTTGTTTCTGCAGGAATTACACCCGAAATCCGGATCCCTGATCAGCCAGTATATGTATGGGGACATGTTGAAAGCACCGAAAGAGTTTTGAACAACCTCATATCCAATGCCTTGAAATATGGGAAGGATGGCGGTGTAGCAGGAATTTCCGTAACGGAGGAGAACGGTAAAGTGTGGGTTCAGGTCTGGGATAAGGGAGCCGGAATTCCGGAACATGACCTGCCCTTCATATTCAATCGTCTTTATACAGCTGAGGCTTCAAGAAGCCAAAAACTGAGAGGTACAGGCCTTGG
>JAQSXC010000004.1 GCA_029266335.1 Eubacterium sp.
TCTACGTTACAGGATATTTAAGTGGGCTTAAGGAACACAATTGCCGGATAACATTTCTATCAGGTAATTCGTTACTCCTGTCAAAGCTAACAAGAGTGGTACCGCGGATTAACCCGTCTCTTTAATTAGAGACGGGTTTTTTAATTTTTATCAACATAGGCTATAATTATTTTCAAAGGAGTTGATTTAATGCCATATTCAGCAGAGATAGATAGAAAGTGGCAAAAGAAGTGGTCAGATACCCATATCTACAAGTTTAATCCTAAAAACATTGATAAGAAGCTTTACTGCCTGGAAATGTTTTCATACCCCTCAGGTTCAAATTTGCACGTAGGGCACTGGTATAACTACGGTCTGACAGATTCATGGGCCAGAATGAAGAGGATGCAGGGCTACGAAGTATTTCATCCAATGGGCTTTGACGCTTTTGGTTTGCCTGCAGAAAACTATGCAATCAAGACAGGTATCCATCCCCAGGATTCTACACTTAAGAATATTGAAACCATGGAAGGACAGCTCAAGGAAATGGGGGCTACCTTTGACTGGGATTATGAAGTAAAGACCTGCACCCCGGACTATTATAAATGGACGCAATGGCTTTTTCTGCAGCTGTACAAGTCAGGCCTGGCTTACAGAAAGAATGCACCTGTAAACTGGTGTCCGAAGTGTAATACTGTTCTTGCAAATGAGCAGGTTGTAGATGGCGCCTGCGAAAGATGCGATACCGAAGTGACAAAACGTGACCTTACACAGTGGTTCTTCAAGATCACCGCCTATGCCCAGGAACTGCTTGACAAACTGGATACCATAGACTGGCCCGAAAAGACAAAGAAGATACAGACCAACTGGATCGGACGTTCTGAGGGAGCGGAGATTTCCTTCATGGTCGCCGGGCAGGACATAGAATTCAAGGTGTTTACAACAAGAGCCGACACCCTTTACGGTGTAACCTATGTTGTGCTTGCGCCGGAAAATCCCATAGTGGACAAAATTACCACTGCAAATAACAAAGCTGCAGTGGAAAACTATATAAAGGAAACAAAGAAGCAGACGGAGATTGAGAGACTGTCAACTGTCAAGGAAAAGACAGGTGTATTCACCGGCGCCTATGCTGTCCATCCCATAACTGGTGAACAGGTGCCCATATGGATTGCAGATTACGTACTTGCAAGCTATGGTACGGGTTGTGTTATGGCCGTTCCTTCACATGATGAGCGTGACTTTGATTTCGCTAAGAGATACAATCTTCCAATAAAGAGAGTTATCAAGAGTGCTGACGGATCAGTTGACGACCTTCCCTACTGTGAATACGGAGTACTTGTAAACAGTGCCGAATTTGACGGTATGTCATCAGCAGATGCCAAGCTGGGAATAGTTAAAAAGCTGGAGACAGATAACAGAGGCAGCCTGAGAATCAATTACAGACTCAGAGACTGGCTGGTATCCAGACAGAGATACTGGGGTTCCCCTATTCCGGTAGTTTACTGCGAGCACTGCGGAGAAGTAGCCGTACCTGAAAAGGATCTTCCGATATTACTCCCTTATAATGTTGAGTTTGCACCCGATGGAGAATCTCCGCTGAAGAAGAGTGAAGAATTCATGAACACCACTTGTCCTACCTGTGGAGGCCCTGCAAGGAGAGATCCGGACACGCTGGATACCTTTGTTTGCTCATCCTTCTACTACTTGAGATATGCAGACAGCAAGAACAGTGAGAAAGCCTTTGATACCGAGTGGATCAACAAGCTTCTCCCGGTTGACAAGTATGTGGGTGGAGCAGAGCACGCGGCAATGCATCTGCTTTATGCAAGATTTATAACAAAGGCGCTGCGTGATCTGGGACACTTGAACTTTGACGAACCCTTCCTTTCACTTGTGCATCAGGGAACAATCCTCGGACCTGATGGAAACAGAATGAGCAAGTCAAAGGGAAATACCATTTCACCTGATGAATATGTGAGAAAATACGGCTCAGACATATTCAGAATGTATCTTGGTTTCGGTTTTAATTATGTTGACGGCGGCCCCTGGAGTGATGATGGTATAAAGGCAATCTCAAGATTTACCTCAAGGATCGAACGTATAATCGAAAGTCTTGCAGAGCAGAAGTCAAAACCTGTCAGAACTGATTTTGACAAGGATGACAAAGAGCTGAACTTTGTACGTCATACAGCAATTAAGGGCGCTTCACAGGATACTGACCGCTTCCAGTTCAATACAGCAATTTCACGTTGTATGGAGCTTGTAAATGCATTGTACAAATATGATGCTGAGGTGAAGACAAAGAATATCAAGCTGTTCGAAGAAACTATCACTGATCTGATAAAGCTGGTGGCACCATTTGCACCTCACTTTGCAGAAGAAATGTGGGAACAGCTTGGCTATGAATATTCTATCTTCAATCAAACGTGGCCTGAGTTTGACGAAAAAGCTCTTGTACGTGACACTATAGAAGTTGCAGTTCAGATTAACGGTACTGTAAGAGGAAAGATAGAAATATCTGCAAATGCCGAAAACAGTGAAGCTGAAGCTGCAGCACTGGCCGATGAAAAGATCAGGCAGTTCCTTGAGGGTAAAGAAGTTAAGAAGGTAATTGTTGTTAAGGGCAGACTGGTAAATATAGTAGCAAAATAATTAACCGTTACAGGCACTATGAGGTATATACCACATAGTGCCTGTTTTACTTTATAAGCTATATCTATAAAGCTAATCCATATTCCACCAGGAATATTTGTGATATAATAACTTTAAGTTATATTATATATTCTACATATAAGGAGTGCTTATATGGATATTAATCTTGACTTATATAAGGTTTTCTACCATGTAGTCCAGACCGGAAGCATATCAAAGGCGTCCCGGGTGCTGTTTATTTCACAGCCTGCTGTGAGTCAGTCAGTGAGGCTGCTGGAGTCCAAGCTGGGAGGGAAGCTGTTTTTCAGAACATCAAGAGGCATTACCCTCACGCCTGAAGGCGAAGTTCTTTTTAAGTATATAGAACAGGGTTATAGTTTGATGATGCTGGCAGAATCCAAGTTTTCAGAAGCAATAAACCTGGATTCAGGAGTTATCAGAATAGGAGCCAGTGATATGACCCTTAAGTACTTTCTCCTGCCCTATCTCGAGGAATTTCACAAACAATATCCCAAAGTCCGGATCAAGGTTACAAACGGAACCTCACCTGAAACGGTTGAAGCTCTCAAAAGAGGTGTTATTGACATAGGAGTTGCAAGTTTACCTCTGACAGAAGACAAATCTCTGGATGTAATTGAAGCCATGGAGATTCAGGATTGCTTTGTATCCAACTACAGGTTTGGTTTTCTCTCTGAAAAGGAAATATCGGTTACAGAGCTTGTTGGTTATCCTGTTATAATGCTTGAAAAAAACACAAGTACCCGCAGGTATATTGATAAGTATTTATCCCGGAACTCCGTTTCTATTGTTCCCGAAATTGAACTGGCCACAAGTGATCTGCTGGTACAGTTTGCAAGACGTGGACTGGGTATTTCCTGCGTAGTAAGAAACTTCGCAGAGGAGTACATTTCAAACGGAAGTCTGTTTGAGATAAATTTGAAGGAAAAAATAGCTCCCCGACAGATAGGGCTAATAAAACTGCACAATGTACCTCTGACAGCTGCAGCCAAAAAATTTATGGAATTGCTTCAAACCAGCTGAAATTACCTCTTTAATTGACAATAAACTCCGTTTATATTGTATATAACTAATAGATATTACTTTTATTTTTGTTTTATGTATAGAATCAAATTAGAACAGAGGCTTTAAAAGTAATTAAAAGCCTTTGTTGATATAATAATAATTATTCTTTTGTTGCAATTCATAGTAAACATAATTTTTGATATTCATAAATTACATAGTACATTATAAAAAAGGAAAACTTAAATCAGGAGGCTACTATATGTCAGATAACTTTAAGATCTTTTCAGGAAGTACCGGAAAAGACTTTGCTGAAAAAGTATGCAGTTATATCGGAACAGAGCTGGGAAAGTCCACTGCCCGAACTTTTTCAGAGGGTAATACTTTTGTTCGTATTGAAGAACCTGTCCGGGGTCAGGATGTATATCTAATTCAATCAATAGGGTTGGATCCCAATAATGAATTTGTTGAAATACTTTTTTGGCTTGATGCCTTTAAGAGAGCAAGCGCCAACTCGGTTACGGCAATAATCCCCTATTTTGGGTATGCAAAAGGTGATAAAAAGGATGAACCCAGAGTTTCCATACGTGCCCGGGTTTGTGCCGAATGTCTTGAGCTTGCCGGTGCAGACAGGATAGTCACTATGGACCTCCACAGTCCGCAGGTACAGGGTTTCTTTAAAAGACCGGTGGACAACCTTCAGGGAATGCCTCTGCATTGTGAATATATAAAATCTCTCAATCTGGACAATTACGTTATTGTGTCCCCGGATGCCGGCTTTGCTAAGCAGGCAAGGGCTTATTCCTCCTACCTGGGCGTTCCCACTGTAATTGGAGATAAAACCCGGAGCGATCACAGCGAAAATGCAAAAATCCTGGAACTTATCGGGGATGTACAGGGTAAGGATGCTGTTATAGTTGATGATTTCACTATAAGCGGCGGAACACTTGCTGATCTGGCTGATATGTTGAAAAACCACGGTGCGAGGAGAATATTTGCATGCATATCACATATACTCCTTAACTCAAGGGGGCTTGAAAAAATAAACCAAAGCAGTATTGAGCAGGTTATAGCCACTGATACAATATCCAATCCTATTCTCCCGGGAAGTGATAAAATCCATATAATATCTGCAGCACCTTTGTTTGCCGACAGTCTGATCAGAATCCACACCAGGCAATCCATCAGTCCTCTGTTTGACAACCTTCCTAAAAAGGTTATTGAGTCGTCTTTAAATTCCATTTAAGCTATGTAATTTATGCAATATTGATATTGGCATTTTAATTCTTTTGCATTTGGCAGGACTCCTTTTGTATAATAAATTAAAAACGATACTGATATCGTGTGAGCAAACTGTTTACATCAAATGATGAGGTTTGAAAGGCTGGGGGACTATGGAGATTACCTTCTATAGAAAAATAGCTGATAAGGTGGCCGATGCAGTTATAGGCAGTCAGCAATACTCTGAAGCAGAGGCTAAAAAAATAAGGTATGGCCTGGTATGTTTTTTTTCAGATTTATATAAATTTATCCTTTTACTGATAATTTTTTCTGTTTTTTCTCAAACCCTGGAATTCCTTCTGGTGTTTGCATGTACTCTTCTGTTACGCCCTTTTATAGGAGGCTTTCATGCAAAAAATGAGGTTGTATGCATATTTATATCGTTTGTGACAATGTTAACCGGCATTACTGTCGGCCGACTGGATATACTTCATCCAAATGTAAAAATAGCTCTGATTATCCTTCTTCCCATTTTTGGAGCTGTAATCTCACCTGTAAGAAAGAATAAGGAGGCAAGAAATTATAATGTATTAAAAATATCCGTACTCCTTATAACCGCTGTTTTATTAATACTTGACTATTATATATTGCCTTACCAATTTGTTTTTATTACAGTAATTCTGATCTATCTTCAGGCAGTATATTCACTGGTACGTAAATAGGTAGCTGATCTCAGAAACCTTTGCAATAATATGCAAAAATATGCAAAAAAGGTTGACTTTTGTTGAAAAAAGAGGGATGATAAATGTAAATAAACCATTAGAGGAGTGATTCTTTTGAAAAAGTTTTTATTAAAATCAATTGGGTTATGTTCTTTAGTTATTGCTGGATTATTTGCAGTTGTCGGTACTACTAAGATTGTTTTGTTCTATGAACCTGAAGAATAAAAAGGTTTACAAAATGTATTATCGATACTTGCAAAAACCCGTAAATACATATACATTATTGTGTGTAGTATTTATGGGTTTTGTCTGTTTACTCATATCAGGAGGAGTGTTATGTACCAGGTTGCCGAAGTTTTTTTCACAGCGTTGGAAGGCTTAATATTTATTTTAGGTTTCGCAGCTATTTCAAACAGAAAAGAATTTCTGAATAATAGCCGCTTAAAAGTTCTTGGTTTTATATTCATATATACTGTTTATACCTATTGGCTAACTCTATTCCTTCCAAATGGCTTTCAATCCATTCCTGTTCTTTTGCTCACATGCCTCATTCTAAATTATGCATTCCGCGGAAAATTTTTAAAAAGTTCAATCAAAACTTTTTTAATTTTAATAGTTATATCAGTTATTGAATATTCCCTGTCTATCCTGATTATGATTGTTTTTCAAATTTCAATTAACGATTTGGTAAATAATGATTTTCTAATGCTTGTATGCAGTATTATAGCAAAAGCTCTTGAACTTACAGTAATTTTAATTATATATAGATTTAATATGAATATTGTATGGTTGAATGAAAATAATGTTAAACAGTCGCAATACAAACAAATACTGATTATTATTTCTACGGTTTTATTTTTTATGGTAGCTATAAATATTTACATCACAGGAATTTCAGAAAATCATATTATGTACAATATCTTTTCTGTTACGATTTATATTCTTCTGATACTATCACTGTTTTTCGCCTTCCGTGAAGGTTATAAGCTGGAATTGCTCCAATATGCAAATGATTTAAAGAAAGAAAACATACAGCAGCTTATTGAGTTTAATGAAATGATAGCAAAAGAGCGTCATGAATATAAGAATCACCTCAATACTATTTATGGCCTGTGTACCTTGAATAAGCAGGATATGGGCGACAGGATCAAGCAATATATAAATAATTATGCAAATAACAGCCTCACAAAAAGCATAGGTATCAATTCGGGGAATGATTTTGTAGACGCAATTATTAATGTCAAATATAACAACGCTCTCGGTAAAGGTATAGAAATATCTGTTGCTTTTGAAGAACCTCTTACAGCCGCAAGTATCGATGAGGATGCTGCCGTGACAGTAATATCAAATATTTTGGAAAATGCTATAGAATCTCTTGCTAATAATGATAAGGAGAACAGGTTTGTTAAGGTTAAGGCTTTTACCAGAGATAATAAATATATGCTCTCCATATCAAATAACGGACCAAAAATTCCCGAACCGGATATGAAGAAGATTTTTAATGCAGGCTACTCTACTAAGGATAATGCTTCAAAAACCAGAGGTTTTGGGCTTAGCATCGTCCGCAATGAATTAGTGCGTTGCAGCGGTGAAGTATCTATCAATAGCTCGGAAGAGTTGACAGAATTTCTCTTCACTTTCTGGAATGTGCAGCAAAAGGCTGTAGTTTAGCCACTCAACCAATAGTCAATTTTATTTTGATTTAATTCCGTTTCTCTCTGCTTATGTTATTAGGCCAATACTACATCCACTAATAGTAATTACCTTGAAAATTGGTTATAATATCTAGGTAAAGGTAACCCCTGGTTACCTTTACCTCGTTGAAACGCCCCTGATGTAAGGAAATTTTCCTACAATCGGAAAATTTCCTTTGAACTGAGGCGTTATAAAATGATAAGCTAAAGAAAAGTTGAATACTAAATTCCGAAAGTTAAAGCGAGGGATTTTATCATTAAGTAAGGCGGAGGAAGGCGTAATTGTTGCTTTATTGCAACTGACCCCAACGTAGCATAATGGAAAAATATCCGCTTTAGAATCGGAATTTATTATTTAACTGTTCCTGAAATATTGACTATGGAGATTATGAATGTTTCAGATTTCAAAAGACATTATTTACTACCTTTCAACACCGATTAAGTTTAAGAAGGGTATGGAGTATTATAATTCCAACAGAATCAAAGCGGTATCCTTTAATGAAGAACTGCTGCTTTTTGATGCAACGGTAATAGGTACACGTCCATATAATGTTCAGATACAATTCGGAAAAGAGGGCCGTATTAAAAGCTATTCCTGCACCTGTCCCGACAATTCCAAAACCGAAAGCTGCTGCAAGCACATAGCTGCAGTATTATTTCTCATTAAGTCAAAAGATGAACAGGGTTTCTTCAATTCTGCAACACAGAAAAAGTCTGTCAAAGAAATATTTGAGTTCTTTAATAGTAAATCGGCTGGTATGAAAACTAAAGTTAACGTTGAATACAATCTGGAACTGCTGAAAACAAAAGCTGCATATATAAAAAGAGGACCTGCCGCCGTTCTTACACTGAGGATAGGCATTGACAGATTCTATATTGTCAGAAATGTCGGAGAACTTCTCGAATGCCTGAAGAATAACAAAGAGTTGGTTTACGGTAAAGGTTTTTCCTTTGATCCTTCCATTCATGCTTTCACTGATAAGGATGAAGCAATAATTTCCTACTTATATGAAATGTGGCAGAACGAAAATCTCATTGATTACTTAACCGGAGATGTCAAAAAGCAAAGTGTGTTCAGAGATAAGGACATATTTTTATCTGATGCTTCTCTTAAGAGAATACTGAAGCTCATGCAGCCTTTGTCCTTTAATGTAAACATTGATGGTCAGGTTATTGAAAATGTTACTATTGCTGTTAAAGATATACCTGTTGATTTTACGTTAACCAGAAATGCAAGTACCGTTGATCTGGATATTGACACGAAACACCCAATCCATATGGTTACTTCAGATTGTGAATATTTCCTGTATCAAAATCAAATATGTAAGGTATCCCTGCATCAAAAAGACTATCTGAAACCCTTTATTCAATATATCCAGAAAGAAAAGCAAAATAAAATCAGTTTCCTTGATCATGATAAAGAAAGGTTTTTTACAGAAATACTTCCCTTTATTGAAAAGACCGGTCAGGTATACATAGACGAAGAACTTCAATCTCTTGTAGAAAGACCTGAGTTTGAACCCGAAATCTACCTTGACAGGTTTGAAGATATTATAACGGCAGATGTACGGTTTAAATATGGCGATAGAATTATAAACCCCTTCTCAGCCGACAGAGACAAACCCTCTTTTGATAAGATTTTGATAAGAAACCCTGAAGGCGAAGGAAATATTCTGGATATCCTTGCTGAAACCGATTGTAAAGTAAGCGGAAATAAGATATACCTTGATGAAGAAGAAAAAATATTTGACTTTGTAAACTATGTAATACCCAAGCTTCAGGTACATTCTCAGGTGTTCTATTCGGAGAGCTTTAAAGCCTTGAGTTTTAAAAGGCTTCCCTCTTTCTCCGGCTTTTTGAGGTTGAACAGTATTAATGGATTTCTGGAATTCAATTTCAATATTGAAGGCGTTGAGCGGGATGAACTGGCCAGCATCTTTGACAGTTTAAAACAGAAGAAAAAGTACTTCCGGTTAAAGGATGGAGCCTTTCTTCCTCTGGAATCGGAGAGTCTTCTGAATATGGCTGAAATTATTGATCAATTGGAGCTGACCTCCCGGGACATTGAGGAAGAGTTCGTTCAAATACCCAAATATAGAGCACTCTACATAGATAATATCCTTAAAGAAAGCGGCATGAAATTTTTTGAACGCAATACTGCCTTGAAGGATTTGATTCATGATATCCAGGACCCTGCCGAAACAGAATATAAGATACCCAAAAGCATAAAAGGGACTCTGAGAGATTATCAGAAGCTTGGTTTTAAATGGATGAAAACCCTCTCACACTATGGTCTGGGTGGAATATTGGCTGATGATATGGGTTTGGGGAAAACTTTGCAGGTCATTACACTTTTAGAGTATGAAAAGCAGGTATCCGGCTGCTGTCCTTCCATAGTTATTGTTCCCACTTCTTTAATATACAACTGGTGTTCGGAGGTTCATAAATTTGCACCCGGGATGTCAGTTACTGCTGTTGTGGGAAACAAGTCCGAGCGTCAGGAATTAATTAAAGCAGGAGTAAATACGGGACTGATTGTTACCTCCTATGCACTGATAAGGAGGGATTTTGATGATTATAAAGACTATAATTTCAGATATTGCATTCTTGATGAAGCACAGCATATTAAGAATCCTCTTTCACAGGCTTCAAAAGCGGTAAAGCAGATAACCTCCCAGCATCGCCTGGCACTTACGGGAACTCCTATGGAGAATAACCTTTCAGAGCTCTGGTCAGTGTTTGATTTTATACTGCCGGGCTATCTGCATTCACATTCAAAATTTGTCGAGAGGTACGAGAGTCCTATTTCCAAAGGAGATAACACTACCCTTGCAAGTCTGAGCAAGCAGATACGACCGTTTATTCTGAGAAGACTGAAGCAGGATGTTTTAAAGGAACTTCCCGAAAAGATTGAACATGTCATTGAAGCTGAACTTACCCAGGAGCAGAAAAAGCTTTATATTGCTTACCTGGAACAGGCAAAGGGAGAGTTGTTCAGTGAAATCAGGGAGAAAGGCTTTGAAAGAAGCCAGATCAAGATCCTCTCCGTACTTACCAGACTTCGCCAGCTGTGCTGTCACCCCTCGCTGTTCGTAGAAAACTATGAGGGTGACAGCGGAAAACTTCAACTGCTGAAGGAAGTTGTTGAGGATTCACTGACTGCCGGCCACAGGATATTACTTTTCTCACAGTTTACCTCCATGCTGGCTATAATCAGGACCTGGCTTGAGGATACCGGAATAGATCACCTGTACCTGGACGGAGCAACTCCCGCCGACGAAAGGATGAAGCTGGTCCGCAGCTTTAACAACGGAGAAGGCAATATTTTTCTTCTCTCCCTTAAATCTGGCGGCACAGGACTAAACCTGACAGGCGCCGACACCGTCATTCATTACGATCCCTGGTGGAATCCAGCTGTAGAGGACCAGGCAACTGACCGGGCCTACAGGATAGGCCAGACCAAGACTGTTCATGTTATGAAGCTGGTGACCCACGGAACCATAGAAGAAAAGATATTGAGCCTGAAGGACAGGAAGAAACAGCTTGTAGATGCAGTTATCCAATCCGGAGAAACAATGCTTACCAAAATGACACAGCAGGAACTGACGGATTTGTTTGAGATTTGATTTATATGTGCTTGTTTTGTAATTATTTAAGTGCATGCTCAGCGTAAAAGAGATTATGAATTAATATAAAATTTTTAAATCCTTAAGTAAAATTATGGTATAATGTTATTATATTTACATCAATGCTTAATAAATGCAATATTAAATAAAACTACTTACATTTTTACAACTTGTTGTTAAACCTTGTTGTTAAAACCCATCTGAAATTTACTTACTATATAAGTGAATTAAGGATCAGTTGAATAATAAATTCCGAAAGTTAAAGCAAGGAATTTTTTAGTTAGGCAAGACGGAGAAGGGCGCAATAATTGCTTTATTGCAACTGGCGACAACTCAGCATAACGGAAAAATAACCGCTTTAGAATCGGAAGTTATTATTTGACTGTTCCTATAAGTAAGGGTGATAAAAATGCAAGTTAGAATAGCGGCAGAAAAGAAACCAGAGCAGGCACCTGAAAGAAGAAATAAGAGCACCTATAACACCACTTCCCCATCGGCAAAAAAGCCTGCTGCAAAAAAGTCAAATGTGAGGACAACAGACTATCGTCAAATGATGCAAATTTTCCTCACAAACCCGGATTCTGTGACACATGAAGAATTCATGTTTCTCCAGAGTGCTGTTGGATACCGGGAGACACTTACATTACTGGAAGAGGGAAAAAAACGCAAGAAGCTTGAAAAAATCGGGCAATCTGTTCCATCTTCGCAACCTCATATTAAAGGCACTGAAGCCGCACAGCTTAACAAAGCTGCTGTGCAGGAGCCCATTAATAGGAAAGTCAACAATGGCATACCTGATAAGCTGAAACACGGAATAGAGAAGCTTTCCGGTGTAGATCTTTCGGATATCAGCGTACATCAGAGCTCCAATAAACCCGAACAATTAGGGGCACTTGCATATACTCAGGGTAAGGATATTTACCTGGCCCCTGGACAGGATAAGCAGCTTCCTCATGAAAGTTGGCACGCAGTACAACAAAAGCAGGGAAGAGTCTCTCCAACCTTAAAGACCAAAACCGGCACCGTTGTAAATGATGATGATGAGCTGGAAAAAGAAGCCGACATAATGGGCAGCAAAGCCGAGAGCACTTATACCCCCAATATTGCCGGAAACCAGCCGGAGAATACGTCAGAAGATATACCCGCAGAGTCCAAGGCAGCAGGCATTATAGACGAAAATGCGGAGGGCGATACTGTCCAACTCAAGGCATCCTCTTCCATACATACTGAACAGCCTGATGAGGTTATACAGAAAAAAGATAAAAATAACTCTAACTCCATCCTGGATATAATTCAGGGTGCACTTGATGTCATAGGCTTTTTACCTGGTCTGGGCGATATTGCAGATGCTGTCAATACGGGCATAGCAATAATTCGCAAGCAGTGGCTGAATGCGGTATTTTCAGCAATAGCCCTGATTCCGGTGCTGGGCTCGGCAATTGCAACACCAATTAAAACGTTGGTAAGAGCCGCAGGAAATACCTCTCTCATAAAAAAAGCGGTAAATTTATTAGCTTCATTGCTGGGCGGGTTAAAAAATGTTATATCAAAATTATCGGGATTATTCTCGAACTTAAAAGGTTTACTGCGAAAGCTGCCTGATTTGATCAGTTCAATATCGGACAAGTTCCTTGTAAAACTTGCTGTCGGTAAAAAAGGCGTTAATGCAATCAAGGACTTTGCAAAAACCATAAGAGGCGGTATTGAAACCCTTTGTAAAAAGGTTGATGAAGTTCTTACCTCAATAAAGAAGGCGTTTGGTAAGGGAACGGTTAAGGCTACAGGACAGCTTCACCATATCCTTACAAACAAAACAATGAAAGCATTAGATAATCATCCAACATTGAAGGGTAAATTTAATAGAGAAGACCCTATATTTAAATATAGGGCAGCAGATGCGGATGCTCATAAAGGTTATCAACAGTGGCATAGAGATGTTGATAACAAAGTTGTAACTTGGTTGCAAAATAACCCTCAAGCCACTGTAACTCAGTTTAAAAACTTTTTAAATAGGCTTTATCAAAGCCAAGACATAAGTAAACGTATACCTAATGTAAATATAAAATAGGATGTGATGAAAATGGATTTCTATGTTATCAACAATAATAGATTTAATGATAGTAAGTATGCTTTTGGTGAGTCTATTGACCAAAAGACAGGAGATTTTGAGATATGTGAGGTCTGCAAATCCCCCATTAGTATGAGACGATGGTTACCGCCTTTCAACGTTAAGCTTTCAAAGCCGTCATACGGTGACTTTGTGTTTGGTACATTCACAACTTTTCTAGTATCTGAAGTATTTAAACAAAAATATGAAAGTGCAGATCTTAAGGGAATATTGGCTTTTGAGCCTATTGATGTTGTAAAAGTGAAACGTGTCAAGCTACTTTCACCTACTCCCCCTCAATTTTATAATGTAGTAGTTACAAGAAGTAAAACAAGAATTGATGAAGTAAAGTCAATGTTTGTACGTGATGGTGATGTAGAATGTGATACTTGCAGAACCGGAGGAGCCATTTCTTCATTTCAGGGAGTTTACTTATTGCAGGAAACCTGGGATAGATATGATATATTCTTCCCAACAGGCTTACCCGGTACAATAGTTATTTCTCAAAGGTTTTACGACTTTGTTAAAGAAAATAAGTTTACTAATATAGATTTTGTCCCTGCTGAGCAATATGCTGCACCATGGGCTATTGAGAAATAGTTACCTGATGCAGGCATTTTAGGTGAGATCCATTCCCGGTCCTGGAAAGCTGCATATAAAGGGATAATACCTGATGGAGTGCTGGATGGAATTACTCCTGAAAAAAGGCGGCAGTACTTTGAAAAAGCACTTGCAGATGGTTGGGAGGATACTGCAATCCTTTTTAATGAGGATAAGGCTACAGGCTTTATAAGTATCGGCAAGTGCAGAGATAGCGATAAAGATTGCTCATGTGGTGAGATAGGGGGCATTTATTTACTGCCTGAATACCGGGGTACAGGTATTGGATCTGAATTGATGAAATGGGGTCTGGCGGAGCTTAAAAAAAGGAATTTTACCCGAGTGACCCTGTGGGTTCTTGAAGATAATATCAGTGCCAGAAGGTTCTATGAAAAAATTGGATTTGAATACGATGGAACCGTTCAGGAAATAACATTGGGCAAGGTGCTGAAGGAATGCAGGTACAACATGCTTTTTAAATAATGGTTAAAAAAACGGCAGATAAAAGTTTATAAATACTTATACCTGCCGTTTTAGTTTGTGACACAATGATATACGTTGTACAAAAATACCAACGTTATATTAAATTTATTTCATCAAGCAGCCGGCAACCCGTTTACTTTAAATTGTCCGGATTCAGCCCCTTCAGTTCTTCTGCAACAAAGATGCCATCTTTTCTAATGAGCTTGTCATCAAACCAAATTTCTCCTCCACCGTATTCAGGTCTCTGAATGAATACCAGATCCCAGTGTATTGATGATTTGTTGCCATTTGGAGCATCATCATAGCAGCTTCCGGGTGTAAAGTGGATACTGCCTCTTATCTTTTCATCAAAGAGAGTGTCTTTCATGGGCGTTTCAATGAATGGGTTTACTCCAATTGCAAATTCACCTACATATCTTGCAGCATCATCAGTATCAAGTATTTCATTTATTCGTTCGGTATTATTGGCTGTAGCCTTGATAATCTTTCCATCCTTAAACTCAAAACTAATGTTTTCAAAAGTAACTCCCTGATATACTGCAGGACAGTTATAGCTTATAACGCCGTTGACAGAATCCTTCACCGGGGCGGTATATACTTCTCCATCAGGAATATTCAGCTTTCCGTCACACTTTATTGCAGGTATTCCCTTGATTGAGAAGGACAAATCTGTACCCTTACCTGTAATTCTGACCCTATCGGTTGCTTCCATCATTTTTACCAGAGGATCCATAGCAGCAGACATCTTCCTGTAATCCAAATTGCAAACGTTGAAATAGAAGTCCTCAAAGTATTCTGTGGGTATATTTGCCAACTGTGCCATTGAGTGGCTCGGGTATCTCATAACCACCCATCTGGTATGGTTCACTCTTTGTTCCGAATGGACCGGTTTGTTAAACAGAGACATATAAATTTTCATTTTATCTGACGGAACAGTTCCCTTTTCACTGACATTGTCACCCGATCTTATTCCGATATATGCATCCATGTCCTCCATACGGGCAAGCTCGTAACGGGCCATATCCTTCATCTGTTCTTCCGTACACTGTTCCAGCAGCACTCTCTCAAGTTCAGGATTTTTTATTGTGAGATAGGGTATTCCTCCCACCTTATAAGCCTCACGTATCAAGGCCCTTGACAAGGGTACCTCATTACCTATATTTTCAATGAGAATCTTTTGCCCTGCTTTTAGTTCACAGGAGTAATTTATCAAATTCTCGGCCAGCTTTTCTATTCGTGAATCCTTCATATTCATTTCCTCCGACGGTTTTATTAAATGTTATATAGTTTAACCCAGCAATTCTTCCAGCTCATCCAGAGTCTTTTCAAATACGTTCAGAGCCTCCTGAATGGGCTGCGGTGTTGATAAATCAACTCCTGCAATTTTTAGAAGGTCCAGAGGATAATTGGAACCTCCGCTCTTCAGGAACTCAATATATTTATCAACTGCAGGTTTTCCCTCTGTCAGTATCTTCTCAGCTATAGCAGTTGCCGAAGAGAAGCCAGTAGCATATTTGTAAACATAGAAGCTGCTGTAGAAGTGGGGTATTCTGGACCACTCCATTGCAATATCCTCATCGACCGTAACTTCTTCACCAAAATACTTCTTGTTCAAGCCATAATACATGTCGCACAATTCCTGAGCATTCAATGCATCTCCCTGCTCTACCTTCTCGTGTATCATCTTTTCAAATTCAGCAAACATAACCTGTCTGAAAACTGTTCCTCTGAATTCCTCAAGATAGTGATTCAGCAGGTATGCTTTCTCCTGTTTGCTTGAAGCCCTAGGCAGCAGGTACCTCATCAAAAGAGATTCATTTACGGTTGATGCAACTTCGGCAACAAATATCTTATACTCTGAGTATACATACGGCTGAGTCATGTTTGTATAGTATGAATGCAGCGCGTGACCCATTTCATGGGCGAGCGTAAATACATCGTTTATAGTGTCCTGATAATTGAGAAGAACGTAAGGATGAGTCTTGTAGGAACCCCATGCATATGCTCCGCTGGTCTTCCCCTCATTTTCATAGACATCTATCCAGGCCGAATTCATGCCCTTTTCCAGATAACCCGCATACTCCTCTCCCAATGGCTTTAATCCTTCAGAAACAATTTTCTTTGCCTCTTCATAAGGTATTTTCTTGTCAAACTCCTCCACCATTGGGACATAGAGATCGTACATGTGAAGCTCATCCAGCTTCAGAACCTTTTTGCGCAGTTTCAGATATCTGTCCAGCAGAGGAAGATTTTTATTAACTGTATCAATAAGTGTATTGTAAACATCAACACAAATATTGTCATTATCGAGCGAAGCCACTAGTGCTGAAGGATACTTCCTTACCTGAGAATAAAATCTGTTCTTCTTTACGTTACCAGTAAGTGATGAGGCTAAAGTATTTTTCATCTTCTTATATGAAGTGTATACTGCTTCAAATGCATCCTTTCTAACCCTTCTATCCTTGCTTTCCAGGAAAGCAATATATCTTCCCTTTGTTACCTCAACCTCTTCCCCCTCTTCATCCTTTATGTAGGGGAATTTGATATCAGCATTATTAAACATAGTAAAAACATCTCCGGCAACATCGGATATCTCAGAGGACATAGCCAGTATCTGCTCTTCCTTTTCAGACAGAATATGTTCCTTCTGCCTCAAATTTTCCTTTATCATAAATAAATAGGTGGATAGTTCCTTATTTTCACTTGCGTAGGAAAGAAGTTTGTCTTCCGGTATTGCCAGCATTTCCGGAACGATAAATGAAATAGCCGAAAAAACCTCAGTTACCAGTGAAGATGCTCTGTCTGCCAAAGCCTGGTAAGTAGAATCTCCATTGTTTTCATCCCTCTTCATTCTTGCAAAGACAAAAACCTTATCATTTAATGATAACAATTCATCATTCTTTTTAAAGCATTCAAGAAGCGTTTGAGCTCCCTCGGCAAGTCTTCCCTGAAAACTCTGCATCTGACCTGCCAGCTCTTTTACCTTTTTAAAATCCTGCTCCCACTGCGAAACGTCGCTATAAATGTCCTCAAGCTTCCATTTGAACTTGGGGTCCATGTCCTGTCTCTTTGGCAATGCCTTGTTTGCTGCCATTTTATCTCTACCTCCGTTACTTATTTTTGCAGTTTACAATACTGCCCATCCCTAATGTCAAAAATAAACTCAATTATTAGTTTATCAATTTTACTCAATAATCTTGCATAACTTTACGATCCTGAGAAAAATTTTTTTCTGATACTCTAAATTATAGACCACCGATGAAATAATTTCCATCAGTTCCAACTAAATCTCTCACAACATTTATTACATTTTAAGAATTTTTATGATACATTATAAAAGTAGGTATTTAATAAGTAATTTATTTTTTAATATATTTTAATTGCAGATAAGCAGATGGAGGTTTATATGGGATTATTTGATTTTATTAAGTCACAATTTATCGAAGTTATCGAATGGACCGATAATAGTTCCAATGTAATGGTCTACAGGTTTCCTGTTGAAAATAAGGAAATTAAAATGGGAGCTCAGTTGACAGTCAGAGAATCCCAGATGGCCGTTTTTGTTGATGAAGGGCAGCTGACGGATATTTTTACCCCGGGAAAATATACACTTGATACTCAAAATCTTCCGGTACTGACCAAGCTTAAGTCTTGGAAATATGGTTTTAATTCTCCCTTTAAGTCCGAGGTTTATTTTGTTAATACAAAACAGTTCACCAACTGCAAATGGGGTACGACAAATCCGGTAATGATGAGGGATGCAGAGTTTGGAATGCTTCGCATTAGAATGTTCGGAACCTATTCCTTCAAGGTGGTTGACCCTTCCATTTTCCTCAGAGAGGTTTTTGGGACTTCAAGCTTGTTTACTATTGAAGGAATTACAGGTCAGCTAAAAAGCAAGATTGTAGCAGGTATTTCAGATTTACTGGCCGAAGCGGCGGTTCCTGCATTGGACCTAGCTTCAAAATATGATGAAATTGCTGCCCTGTCAAAAAAGAAACTGGATTCAGGTTTTGCGGAGCTGGGCCTGACTCTTTCATCACTTGTAATAGAAAATATTTCTCTCCCTGAAGAGGTGGAAAAAGTTCTTGATAAGCGTACTTCCATGGGTATTATCGGTGAAAGCCTGAATCAGTATACCAGATATCAGGCTGCCGAGGCCATCCGGGATGCTGCCCAGAATCCCGGAGGTGCAGCCGGTGCCGGCGTTGGTTTGGGAGCAGGAATGGGTATAGGAAACATGTTTGCAGAGGCCTTTTCGGCCGGGCAGCAGAAGCAGGCTGAACCAAAAGCTGCTCCGGCCTCAAACCATGATGCAGATAAGATAAAGTGTACTTCCTGCGGTGCCCAGCTGGCGGCACAAGCCAAATTCTGCATCGAGTGCGGCACAAAGGTAGCACCCGCAGTTATAAAGTGCTCAGGGTGTGGAAATGAGCTGACGGGTGGAAGCAAGTTCTGTCCTGAATGCGGACAAAAACAATAACAGTAAATAATATGAGGTCTATATGAATGATACCAGAAATAACAGTGAGCCTAAAGTAAACCATGAGGGTGTCCCTGAAACGTCAGCTACTTCCTTCAAATGCCCTTCCTGCGGCGGAGTAATGGTTTTTGATCCACAGAACCAAAGCCTGAAATGTGAATATTGTAAAAACATAATAAATATGGAGGATGACAGGCAGGACCCGACTGCTTATGGTTTTAACAGCGAGAGCGAACTGGAGCCCCAGGTATGGGGTGAGAAAAGCCATGCAGTCAAATGTAAAAACTGCGGAGCAGAAACAGTATTTGATGCCTTTGTTGTAGCTGACAGATGTCCATTCTGCGGAAACAGCAATATTCAGGAACAAGTTATTACAAAAGGTATCATACCCGAGAGTATAGTTCCCTTTAAGATCAGTTCCGAGACAGCTGCAGAGCTGTATAAAAAATGGCTGCGTGGTAAATGGCTTGCTCCATCAAAGCTTAAAAAGGGTGTAAACAGTCAGAATGTCCAGTTAACAGGTATGTATGTTCCCTGCTGGTCCTTTGATGCCGATACAAGCTCTTTTTATACAGCTATGGCTGGAGAACACTACTGGGTTACTGTATATACAACGGAAACCGATAAAGACGGTAACACCAGACAGGTCCCACATCAGGAAATGCATACCCGCTGGTATCCTGTATCAGGTCAGTATGCTGAGGATTTCAGAAACTATGTTGTGGATTCCTCAGTTCATATAGACGATGGTATGTATGCATCCATCCTGCCTTACAATTTAGCCGAACTGACTCCATACAAATCCGAATATCTGTCGGGCTTTAAAGCCGAACGTTATTCGGTGGATCTTAAATCCGGCTGGGAAACCGCTAAAGAGAGACTTTCACAGCTTATAGCCCGCGGTATTGAACAGCAGATCAATGCTGATGAAGTCAGCAACCTTCGGTTTAAAACCGCCTATAGCAATAAAAAATACAAACATATATTGCTGCCTATATGGTTCTCTTCCTTCAGGTATAAGGATAAGAATTATGGATATATGATCAATGGTCAGACAGGAAAGGTGGACGGTAAGTCTCCTCTGTCTCCGTGGAAAGTAACTGCACTTGTAGTTGGAATTGCTGCCCTGATAGGCTTGGGATATTTCTTAATAAGTATGTATACAGGAAGGTAACCGTTGCTTATTTTAAATATAATGTATTAATAAGACAAGGCCAGATCAAGGAGGTTTCTATGAAAAAATTAGTATTTGTATGTCTGGTGTTAACCTTCATAGGCCTATTAGCCGGGCTTCTGCTCTTTGATCCATTAAGTAAAGTAAATTACGTAGAGATAGAAGATTGTAAAATATCAGATTTTAACCTGATTAATGAAATGTCTTCAGCCCTTGGTAAATCAGCACTAAACAAAGAAGATTTTAAAATATCAAATTTCTATGCAACCATAGACAATGACGGCTTTATAACTTATATGAATGTTAATGCCTCATATAAGACAGGATATTCCCGGTTTAAATACGATATTATGTATAGCACTGAGGATGGTAAGGGAAAATTTAAGATATACAGGTCACCCTGTCTGGAAGATCAATTCAAAGGAACAGGCATAGACACATTTGCACAATATATCAATTCTTTACCGAAGGAGAATATCTCATCAATAAAGTCGAGAGGATATTATAATTCCATTTATTTTAAAACCTCACTTCAAAGCTACCTGATCAAAAAAGGTACCATAGAGCCCTTGGAAAATAATAAGGATATAAACCTTGAAAATGTATATGAAGTTACATGCACGTATAATAAAGATAGTGCGCCTACCTTTTATTACCTGACTGATATGTAACAATATATTATAATCCGCTTCATTAGCTGCTTTATCAGCCATATACGGTAAAAACCACACCATCCGGTTATTGATTCTGACAGTGTGGTTTTTAAAAATATAAATCCTTATAATTATTTCGATATCAATACAATTTTTGTTACTTTCTTTTCATCAGACAGCTTTATGTTTGTTACTCCATCACTGCCCAGATAATAAAGCCTGTTGTTGTCACCAGCGTTTACGTAGAACAAGCCTCCGACATCATCACTAGGTCTGGCCATTTCCCATTCCGGTCCGGCAACCTTTTTTATGGTCAGATCAGACTTGAGGGTATATACACCGTTATCAGCAAAAATAGCTGTTGCACCAGAGTTTCCATTTACCCCCAAATTTCTTATATATCTTGCACCTTTTATTGCAACTGCCTTTTTTGTGGCTTTACCGGCTGAGATAGTACTTACAAAGCCCTTATAATCGGAATCCACAAATGCCAGCTTTCCGCTTTCAAAGTCCGTAACCTCAACGATTCCTTTATTATGCAGCTCAATAGATTTTCCTTTCATATCTATGACATAAGCCTTTGCTTTGGAATAATCCCACTTGTCTGATTCAAACTCTATACCATTATTATAAATAAAGTAGTTTTTAGTCCATGAACCTGAGTAAACCGCATTGAAGTCCAGAGGCGCTTTGGCATTCAATACTTTTGCAGCTCCTCCTTTTGCCGGAATGGAAGCTAAAACCATACATTTGGTAGAATACTGTGTTTCTGTTGGCTTTGTGTTGATCAACATATAAAGATTGGAAGCATCCTTATGTATAAATCTGGATCCCTCAAATGCACCGGCAGATATGTATTGCACCTGACCGCTTCCATCGGCGGCTTTTGATGCAACCCATGTAGTTCTGCCGCTCTTTAATGCATTGTAATATACCTTGCCGTCTATTACTGAAAATACAGGAAATTTTGTATCTGCCATATCTGTTACCAGTTTTGCTTCCTTTGCATTGGCATTGGCAGGTGAAACATATATTTCTCCTTCATCATTCATGTAATAGACATTTTTTCCATCAGTATTGAAGTATACTATTCTGGCATCAATGAAACGATACGGAATTTTTTTGGAACCATCCATAGGATAACACATAAAAGTTGAAGATTTTTCATCATACATATAATACAGATAATCTCCGGCAACTTTCATATCATATCCAAAAAAATTATTAAGCAGCTGTTGATAGCCTGTTCCATCATTTTTTACACGGTACAATACACTGTTTGATACATAATACACATAAGCAGAATCAGATGCTGCCTGCACAGTATTTACACTTGATATTCCAGTTGATGATATATTGCCTGATGATGTAAATCCAATACCTGTAAACACCAGGGCGAAGGTTAATATCATGCATGCTGTTACTTTTACAATTGATTTAAGTTTTAACAAGTTCCTTCATCCTTTCCAATTTTATAATAAAATATTTGTTCACCCTTAAATTTACATACAATTAATTACTATTTCTATAGTTTTTGTTAAATCTAATACCATACTCCTATATAATTAGGAATACTCACCTTGAAAAATAATAATAATTCTCTACTTGAATTTCATTGATTTATAACCATAAAAGTAAATTTTACAAAATAAAAAGAGCACGAGGCTCTTCTTATAAATACATTCATTTTACATATCAACTCATATATTATTAACTCATAACCTAAATACAATTGTTATATATTAATTCAATAAAAAAGAATATTTCAAAATCATCCGGGTTGCGGAAATATTACTATGCAGAAATTCGATTTTATTTATATGGCAAACCAGTATACATCATTTTCTTTAAATGGCTTAAACCCGGCTTTTTCAGCCAGTTTTCTCGAAAAAGGATTTGATTCTACACAATCCCATTGAGCAACCAGTCCCTTTTTCATACATTCATTAACAAATTCTACAGTTAATGCGTAGCCTAAGCCTTTATGTCTGAATTTCTTATCAGTCTCAATATCTATCGGTATAATATTCTTAAATCTTGCAGTCCCCACAATCACCGCTGCTATACTCTCTGAATATGTAATACAAAATGCTACACTCTTTTTTTCGAAGATTTCAAAGCTCCCCCATGATTCCAATAATCTCTCAGTTAATAAGGCTTCATTTTTATACACACCATCCATCAGCCTTTTCCAAAAATCATAATCAATCTTTTGCATTCTGTAATCTTCCGGCAAAGAGTATATTTGATTGATTCCTTCTGTTCTCCTGAATGAATACTCTTCTTCATGATTTATTGTCTTATCATTAAACATTTTAAGAATGTAAGGTTTCAAGCAGTCATGTTCAATAGAAAACTCAAAATTTTCTGAATCATTTTCTTTAAGAAAACTAAAAATTACCTGCCGGATAAAATTTTCAAGGTTCTCATATTCATTATCATTATTTATACTTCCCAAAAAAGCAAAACTACCCACGGCATATGAATTTGCAATTGCTATTTTAGGATTATTAATGCTATCCACCCACAAATCCCCTTTGCATTCACCGGCTACAATTCCTGAAAAGCTTGGACAATCATCACTTGTAACATTATAGTAATTACTTGTTCCAGAAAAACCATCTATTTTAATCATTGTATCCTCCATCCGAAAAATTAAGAAAGCTATAACTGGCATATTGAAACAAAATATGACGCACTTTCTATTTTACAACTTTCCTCCATATATTGGAATATGGCTGGAAAAGTTAGTTCTGTATTTTTTTAGTTTATTGAACTTCTCCTGTAGCAATAGCGGCAAGGATTTACACTCTTTTCAGTGCTGACTTAACAATTGCTGTCCTAATCCAATCAAAGGAAAGGAAACGAATATAAGAATAAAAACCTTGAAAATGTAAAAGATTTTTAGTATACTATGATAGTCGTTTATGCGCCCGTAGCTCAGTAGGATAGAGCGTCGGTTTCCTAAACCGCAGGTCGCACGTTCGAATCGTGTCGGGCGTACCAGAGAAAGCCGCTTGGATGTAGAGATACAGCAAGCGGTATTTTTATTTTAAAAAATCTTTGGACACCACTTTGGACACCATCTTTTTATAAATACACAAAATAGACTTGATATTTTTAAAGTCAAGGCCAACCGCATTCATTTACTCTCTACCGCTAAAGCGGTCGGCTACTTGCTCTTCTTTTCTTGCTTACCCGTAAACGGGTCCACATACTCTATTAAACTTAGTTGGTCGTTTGCTATGTCCCCTGTAGCTGCTTTCTAATATATTCTTCAATTTTTTTCGCATTCTTGCCGACTGTTTCAACATAGTACCCTCTACACCAAAAGTGTTGTTCCCATATTTATATTTCAGATTGGCATATTTATCGAATATCATTAAAGAACTCTTGCCTTTTAAATATCCCATTATATCTGACACACTATATTTGGGTAGTATTCTAACAGGCATATGTATGTGATCTTTACAGCACTCTGCTTCGATAATTTCAATACCTTTTCTTTCGCATAGTTCCCTCAGCATCTTGCCAATATCCTGCTTTATTTTCCCATATATTACTTGTCGACGATATTTTGCCGCAAACACCAAATGATATTTGCATTCCCATGTTGTATGTGCTAAATTATTCTTGTCCATTGTATGACCCTCCTTTGTTTTTATAATGTGGTTGGCAAACCTACACTATTCTGAGGGCCTGACTGTTTATTATTTACCCTCTGTCAATTTCTCACCTGCAGCATCAACGGTACCTTTAAATAATGCAATGGCCTTTTGTAAAAATCCCGGAATAGGAGCTCCCATCTTGCCGGAATTTTCAATTATACTGCCCAGCTCAGTAAGTATGTACCAGACTATTACTATCGGACTTAAAAGCACTGTATAAGTAAAAGGTAATGCCACGCTGGGAATATTATTCATTACATTCCCAATTACTGCATCAAGTATTAAAGTTACTAATACAGCTATAATGCTACCGGTCTTGTGCCATATCCCCTCACGTGCAATTTTACTTTCCCACAATCCCTTCTTCCAGGCTGACAAGGATCCTGTTATATAGTCCACAGTCATACAGGCAATAAAAGCTACTACGAGCCAGCCGAACCACCCTAATAATGCTGATATTCCAGCGAATACTCCTACAATACTTACTTTAAATGAATTGATATTATCCATCTTATTTTCCTCCCATATATGTTTTTGCAATCTTTATTATTAAAGCCTGAAAAGCTAGGTCTATGTCCTTTCTTTTCAGCCAATATGAGTAACTTGAATCTATTTTCTTTACGACTATCTCAAGAGCCTGTTCAAATGTCATGGGGTCTTTGATAGCTGCTTTTATCAGTGGTATAAAATTTTGTTCGGCAGCTTGTTTGGTATTTCCGCCAAAAAAAGTCTTACCAGGACAAGATTTATTTTTTACCCAGCAGTGATATATCAATGTTTCAGTTGACGGAACTATATCAAACTTCTTACAAAGCAGCGCGTTAAGCAAAATAATGCTTTGGTTTTGCTCTTCTGTCATTACATTAATATCAAAATCACCTACATTTTCAATGGTTATAGAATTCTTGTTCTGATTACCATAGAAGCCACCACCATCTTTAGTAAGCGGGCGACCAACACATATACTTCCATCCGGAAATGTACTGAAGTGCTGAGCTATTTCACTCATATTGAGAGCCTTTACATGATAATTTTCCATGCCTCTCATAAGAGCGAAATGATTATTATTCACATCTTTATACGAGGGACTTACTGTATGATGCTGATGAATAGTAGTAAATTTCTTATTATCACTCAGCCTGTTGATATATTCCCTAAGTTCTTCCCTGTTCATTAAAATGAACTTTCCATCTTGTTTCATCTTTTCTCACCCTTTCAAGTTTATGAAATAAAAAAAGGATTACCCGTTGATGAGTAATCCCTCTATATTAGAACTATTAAGTTTGTAATTTTATTTCTTATATTCCTTTACCTCTAAGCTATGGCTCGTGATATTATCCTTATGCGGTCAAAAAAAAGCACTTGGAGTTATCCAAACGCCCTTTAATAAATTTATTGATTTACATTATTCCTTTAAAAAAAATAAAAATTTGATCATAATAAATCGCACCGGCAATACGAAGAACGATGCCAAATACTATGAAAATAATAACAGTACGACGTGTTAAATTTTCGGTACTAAATCCATTCCTCGGCAAGTATACTAATAAACCTATCAACGTAGGGAAAAGTATATATTCGACAAGAATTGCAAATAAGAATATTAATATAAATAATAGCATGTTAAGTATAAACATAGTATCCTCGTAATACCTTTTGCCAATATTATAAGCCATTACTAATAAATGTAAAAGTTATATTCATTCTACCATTACTACTCCGCTAATGGGAATACTTTATTTTGTAATAGTATCTTATCCAATTATTTCTGTCTTTTGTTCAGTTGTAATCCAAGCCTTTGACACTGCTATGTCTAACTGCTCTGCTGTTAGCTTACCGGCATGATATAAATAATTCAGTCTCTCAAACATTTTTACACCCCCAATCCTGTAGTTATTAAAGTGTCAATCTGTTGTTGCATGTTCAGATTGTCGATTATAAGCTGGTCAACTAACTCCTGAAGCTTTTGGGTTTCTGGCTTTGGTAAATCCTCATATACTGGTTTATTTTCTGTACCGCTTACATCAACACTTCTAAACATTTTGCCTTGTGGGACTTCAATATACATAAAGGGTAGCCCTACTGGCTCCCGTAAATCACTGCCTTGCATCTGGCTTATTATAAAGCCTGTTTCATCGTAAATTACTAATGTTTTCATATTATCAACCCTTTCGTTTATTCATATGCTTCCCATTTTAAGTCACCGTACACGTGTACTGGCAATACAAACCCCGAGGTATTAACAAATGCAGAAATTCCATCCAACCTATACAAATCTTCTAAAGTTTGAGTTAGTGTGTATAAGCCGATACATACTTTTATTTTGGAGTTTAGGGTAAATCCATCACTATAATATGTTGTAGTAATTGCCTTATTTTGTACGTACTGAACTATTATCAACCTCGGTACAAATGACAAACCTGTAAGTGATATATAATATCTTGGAAGAGGCGTACCATCTTCTCTTATAAATGATAATTGAGAGCTACTGGTTGTTACTTGCCCATTCGCCCACCTCTTATTTGTATTAGTCCCTGGCAACCCAAATATACTTTTACCACTTACTATATTCGCAGGAATGAAATTAGGGTCATAGGCAGATATATTTCCAGCAGTGTTATAATACCCAGGTTTTGGATGCAACATTATAAGCCCACCAGCAGTTATAGGATTAGTTTCAACAATTTCCGCTGATTGCATTGTATTAGCATAATTTGCTATTGTTCCTATAGCCCTATACCCATCTGCTCCATAAAATACTTTTCCTGCAATAACATCTCCCGTAAGTGCTGTAGAATCAAAAATTAATGATGAAATATCATTATCTTGCCAACCCGTTGGCTTATAAGGTGTAAATGGTAAATCACTACTTCCTTCTGTTATACTTACATTTGTGAACGCCGCTTCAGGATTAGAAGAGGAACTACTATTTACATTAGCATAAAATACAACGCTTACCATTCCATCTGATGGAGTTGTAAAAGTATAATTTATATTTCCGGGAGCACCATATCCATACTGCACAGAATAATCTCTACTAAATACACTTATTGTTCCAGCTGATGAAGTAGTACCATTTGTAGCAGCTTTTAATCTATAAGTAGAGTTAGGCTTTAATGAAAGAAGATAATCAACAAACGCATACGTAGCACCAGTATCACATCTAACCCAAAAAGTATTCTCATTCGAGCGTGAAAAGGCATTTATGCCTTGCTTTTTGTAAAGCCCACTTGAGCAAAATTTATTAACTCCTTCATCTATCATAGCATCTATTTCTTCTTTTGTCGGCTCATTACCTACTCCAAATATTTGAGTTAAATTAAAAAATATTACATTCTTAACTTGTATTGGCATCCAGCCACTTGGGGCTGAATCATCAAAAGCTATAGATGCCAACGAACCAATTGAAGGATATTGTGCTACATAACTTAAAGTCTTCCAGGTATTTGCAATGGTAGGTGATATTACAAATCCATTATCCGGTGCAAAATATAAAATGAATCTGCTACTTAGCGCACCTTTTAATTCACAACGCATATAAACTTTATCATCAACTAGTGGCTGTTTAATAGACTGATAGACTTGTCCATACGTGGTTGAAGATGTAAAGGTCAATACATTGTTTGATACAGATCCAGTAGCACTATTGAAATTCCATGCATTTGTATCAAATCTAAAATTCCCATTCTTAATTAAATTAGGTAACTTAGGTATATCACCTCCTTCACCCTGTAATTGAAAATTTGCGCCATCATACTTTAAGGAATATATTCTGCCATATAGTAGTTTGCCAGCTTTTATGGCGTTTCCTTTACCATCAATTATTGGTTTAGCACCTAATCCATTTACATTTAGTGTTGAGGCCCCAGTATTTGCTGCATGTATTTTTAATACTATACCTAAACCTTCACCAAATGTGGCCGGTGCAGGGTTTAAGGTCGCAACATATGTATTAGCACTTCCTGTAGTTATTGCGTAACCCGGTTGCCTCACATAATCCGACACATGCGACTGTACGGTGTCATATGCAGCCACGCCTCCGGCTGTATTAAATTCCTTTTCTGCTGCACTCTTAATACCTAATAAAGTTTTTATTTCTGCAACAGTTTTTACTGCCCACTGCCCTACCGCCGATGACAGCAGGAATTGATTTGCAGCTGTTGCAAGTGATCTGCTGATCTTACTCTCAGCTTTATCATTCACATTTTTTAGTTCAGTATCAATTATTGCATTGTCGGAATTAAAGTCTTCCCTTTTTGGATATTCATTGCCCTGCCACCGGTTTAATTCATAATTAGCTGTTTTGTTTTCGCTTGGCATTACACTACCTCCCTATATGTTTCAAATTCATCCCATGTCAGATTTAAAGTATCCCACTCAGCCCATGAATGGTTGTATTTCTCAAAGTCGTTCCATGTTATATAGCTGTATTCAAATATAAAACTCAAATGTGCCGGTTTGATCTCATCTATTGCGGCCTTAAGGTCGCCTATGTTCGGCGGTATTCCCAATGTCCCCACAAACTTGACAACAAACCGGCTTCCAGTGTTGTGCTCAATGATATCAACCTGCCCATTTGAAAAGCTTTCGGCAACATTTTTAATCATCTGTTTTGTCGTAGTACCGGCACCTCTTAATTTACTTAATATCCTTGTACGTCTGAATTCGTAAGGTTTTGTAACATCGGTTTCCAGTCTGAGTGCCCTCTCCCACATTGTTAAACCCGATGTTGCCGAATTTACATTGAACTGTAAAAACAAATCGGTTTTTGAAGTCTTCAATGCTTCAGTCCAATGTTCAAACGCAACTTGAAGCTCTGTAACTTCCGGACTTTTTTTATAGTAATCAGGCAATAAGTCGATCAACCCCATTATGTACTCACCTCGACATTCCCTAAAACCGGCACTTGATTATCATCAATAGCTATATTTGAGATACCACCGTTAATTGTAAGTGAGGTATAGTCCGCTACTCCAGCAATATCAAGCAACATATAAGCTATCCGGTTATACACAAGCGTGTACTTTTCAAATGCAATACTTCTCAGATAAATATTCAGCTGCTCCAAAAATGCAGACTTTACCTTCTCAATCGTTGTAGTGCCATCTAGAATCACATGAGCTACTACATTTATACTCAATCCTTGTGCGCTTTCCACTGTTACAGTTGCCCCGATCGGCCTGTTAGCCTCTATGAAGTCAGTACAGTTTTGTACAATGGTTGAGTCTACCGGCTTATTATCATTATTGACTATTAAAATCTTCACGGTCCCGGAGCCATTCCATAATGACCTGACCTTTGCAGCCCCAACTCCATTAACTGAAAGTGCCCACTTCCTATAATGCGATTCATTTCCTGAGGTTGCAGGATTCTGTAAATAATCATAATAGCGTTTGACGAGAGCTGCATCTGTTTCAGAATCTGTGCCTCCTGTTGCCTTATTATTTGTTACTGCGCTTATACCGCTCAGGCTTTCCAGCTGCTGCGTTATTGTTCCTGCATCAACATTATATAAATCTCCTGCTTCAGCTGCTGTCGCAGTGACTGCTGCAATTCCAGATGCTATTGTTACTGTTGTATCAGTTTCGAATTGAAGCCCATCTGTTGTCAGGAATACTTTTCTGGCGGGTATCAATGTCCCATCTGTTCCTGTAATTTTGATTATCGCCTTTGCTTTTGTTCCTGCTTTTCGGGTAATACCGTATTCAGCGCACCTTTTGTCAATATACTCTCCTGAGGTTTCATCAATAAAGGCTATGGGTACAATAGCATCAAGTGATTGATAAGCCTTCCATACCTCATAAGCAACTGTACTAACCATGTCATTTGTATAACTGCCTTCATTTACTTTTATATCTGATGAAAGTCTACTTAAAATATCACTTTTAATACTTTCAATCGTTAAGTTTTCATACATTTAATTCAGCCTCCCCATAAACTGTTTCTAAGGTGCAACTTATTTTTATAGCACCATCATTGAAAAAAACAGTTACATTTGATATGCCGGTGATATAGCGATTTACAAGCAAGCATTCCTTCACATAACGGGCAGCCTCTGACTGCTTTAATTCATCAGTAAAAGGTTGACCCACAAGAGACTCTGCTTCACAACCATAATTCCAGGTATATATCTCATATCTGAAACGTGCAGTATTCAGAGCTTTCCAGGCCCAAACAAAAACGGCTTCCTTTCCTGTTACTATGACAGGTGAGCCGTTTTGATAAATTGGTATGTTGTTTTGGAAATCCCATTTTATTTCTTTGTACAAATCCAGTTCAGAAACTGTTTCCTCCACTTGAGGTTGAATTATTGGAAAAAGTGTTGTACTCATATGCTTACCACCTTGCAAATAATTATATATCGCTGCTCCTCCTCAATCGGAGCCAGAAGTAATTTGTCACCAACTTCGAACCTATTTATAAGGCTGTTTTTCAGAACGGATTTTTCATCCTGTATAGTTCCTGCAACATCAAGTATTACAGGATCTTCTGAAATAATTGTCCCTATCCGGAATGTCGCAGTCATCTGTGCCATATTATCCTGACGAATAACCTTAACTATCTTTGAAAACGGATTATCTTCCATGCTTTAACCTCCTGACTTTCACATATACTCACATTTCTCTTCAGGTTATGTTTTACTTCCGTCCTTATTCGGAAGAGTTCCCACTTCCTGCTCGTCCATGATATTTTTAAAATTAACAACCAGCTTATTATAATACTGGCCCCTCTTCCAGGTGTGGATATCGTTGTCAATGTAAAACTGCCCGTATACTCCCGTGTACGGTTCCCTGACTACAACCGTCCCTCCTGTAATGTTTGCTATATTACCCAAACTCTCAATAGTAATTTTTTGGCTTGCTCCGTTGTCAGCAATAAGTGTTTTGGCTTTTTCAATCCCCTTTTCACCTTTCGATTGTTTAAGGTAGCTCTGCAACACTCCATACAGCTTTATTGCTGCAGTATCCTTTTGTGTAGCTACCAGCTTGTCGTCTTCATTATATATAACCACCTGGTTTATCATGTTGGCTATACTTTCAGTTGTAGATGCCGACATAAGATTACTGCCGCCTTCGATAACCAGCGTTTCATTTGTAACAGCTTTTTCAATAACATTCAGCTTTGCACCGTTAAAGCGTAGCATGTATTTTTTGCCGGTTGCTTCTGAAGCTAATGTATACGCTGTCTGTATAATATTATACAGGCTTACTCCAATAAAATTACGTTCTATAATTATATTCGGTGAAGCGATAGAGCCTGTTTCAATACCAAAGTCGGAACATATCCTCTTCGTTATAGTTTCGGGTGTCATTCCAGGAAATCTATACGAGGCTTCATTACGTTTAAGATAAAATCCCCTGTCATAACAGGTTATACTTATGGCACTACTCCCGCTGGTCTTCTGCCGTTCAAATATAAAACCATCGAACAATACCCGGTTATCCTGCATCAAAATGGCACCGTAGCCAAGTTCACATTTCACCTTAGGTACCCTTTTATCAGTTTGTGATGACACCAGTTCAAATTCAAGCGTTCTGGAACACTGCTGGTAATCGCCCGACCATGTAATTGTCTGTACCAGCTCTGTTATATCTAAAGTCCCGGTGCTGTTGGAAATATAAAGCTTAATCATACACCCACTCCTTTAAAGCAAATTCTTGTCAGGCAGTTTCAATGTCTTACCGGCTATAATAAGATGCGGATTTTTTATTCCATTAGCCAAGGCCAGTTTTTGGTAAAGTGCCGCATTGCCGTAATGTTTTCTGCAAATTGCACTTAGAGTATCACCCTGCTTTATAATGTAGCTTTTAGCTGTCGGAGCGGACTTTTCTGTACTTCGGCTGTTGTTTCCGGTGTTGTTTTTCTGAACAGTTGATAATTCTCTGTAGTTACGCATTGTTATGGTGGCATATACATCACCTGTACCATCTTTTTCACTATATGTAATGTCAGTGATCAGGACTGGAGCGTTAACAATTGTATCTGAGACTATGTATCTCAAAATAGTGTGTTTATCACACCAATCCTCAAACATCTTTACATATACATATGGATTAAATTCGGCTGTGGGCTGACAAAAAGAATACTCCTGAGCAGGAAACATACAATCTACTTTGAATGTGGATGCCAGGTTATACCCTGCAATGGCAATATCACCTTTAGAGTGAATATTTATTGTCTCCACGTTAATTCCGTGAGATATTTCAAAACTTGAGGGTGTTACAGGCAGTATATGCTCTATATTCTTTTCAGTCTCTTTGAAAATAAATCTCATTTATTTATCACTTCCTTTTATTATAAAAAAAGCATCCTCAACGGATGCCTTTTCATGAAAAATTTTTTACTGATAGCTCATACAATCAATATGCCAACTCATATGCTTTGTTCATCTGCCGAACAAGTTCTGCTGCAATTCTTTGTACATCAGCCTCTTCCCGGATTGTAAACGAATTACCGGTTATTATAGGAGCACTGCTCTGTCCATACACCCGGTTTTGACTTGCTGTAAGCACCCTCTCACCTTCATGCAATATGGCAGGAAAATTGTCATAGGGTACATAGCTTAAGCCGTAGGCATGTTTCTTCGACCCATCCAAAACAGGTATAATTGCCCCATTATTTCTGTTTGTAAATTCTCCCTTAAAAGCTGAGGGAAAATTGTCAAAGAGTTTATTACCACTGCCATAAGCGTTATACTTGCTATTTGGATTTTGTTCTTTTCCTATTGTGCTAAAGTCCTTATTAAGATAGCTATTGATGTCATATTGTTTTGAAATTCTTGAGATAGTTTTTTGTAAATTATCGGTAAAGCTTCCTGGTAAAGATTCCAGTCCATGTGAGAACTGTATACCCATTTGATATCCCGCGTCCCAATATGCTTTCTTTAATCCGGCATCATTTTTTATGTTTTGAGCCAGGGCTAGGTTTGTTTCAAGTGCGGCATGTCCTTCCTTGGCGTTATACTCATTTTGAGCAATAGCTTGTGATTCAGCAAACAATGCCCCCTTTATTTCGCCCTCACCTTTTCCGCCCGGTATATACTGCTTATATTCCTTGTGCATTTGGGTCAGTCTGGCCTTGACTTTATCATCTCCGAATTTGGAAATGTAGTCGCCTCCGTACATTACAGCATTCATCGCGTCTCTTTGGTACTCCTCGGACTTATTTTCGAGAGATGCCTTATACATTCCTATTTGCTTATAGGCTTCCTGCATCTTGGCACCGCTCTCACCACTCAAAAATCCAAGTTCCTTCTCAAGTCCATTTTTACGTTCTTCTGTATACCCTTCACCCATAGCCTCGTTTATTTCGTTTTTAGCCTCTTCAACATTGCTGACAAGTTCAGAATATGTATTGCCATATTTTCCAATGCCTCCGCTAAAATCCTTACCCAGATTTTCGGCAATGGCTTGGGCGACTTTTTCACCAGGTATTAATCCATTGTATACCATTTCTTGGACTTGTTTTGCGGTTTTTTCAGAAGCCCATGAAGCCCTAGATAAATATTCCCAAACGTTAATTCCATTCTTCAATAACGGATCAAGATCCTCCTGTGTTACTTTACCTTTACTTTTTATACTGCCCAGCGAGGTTGCTAACAAAGTCATGTTTTCAGAAGACATTCCCCGTGTAGAACCGAGATAACCTACGTTTTCGAGTAAGGTCAGTATTCCATCCTTCTTATTTCCCTGTTTTAGAAGGGTTTTACTTATATTCGTCAAATCATCATATTTAAAGGGTGATTTTATTGCAAGCTCTGATACTTGTTTCAAGTAATCGCTTGCATTTTTATCTCCACCCAGTAACGTGGAAAATGCAACTTTATCTGTTTCCCTTGAAGCCGCTATAGCTATTCCGCTCTTAAGGTCATTACTTTGTCCCTCTTGAACCCTATAATACTGGTCTTTATAATATTGTTTAAAGGCGTCATCTTTTTTTTCAAAATTTTTAGTTGCACCGGATATGGCACCTGTCAATCCTCCCACAGCTGCACCAACAGCTATACCTATTGGTCCGGCGACTGCACCTGTATCAGCCCCTGCTAATGTAGCTGCAGCAACACTGGAGAACATAGTGCCAGCTTCAGAACCATATGCGCTGTTAACAAAAGTTCCAGCCGCACCGATAAGTGCTCCGCCTGCCTGCTGAGTCAGCCCGGAAGCCAATTTACCGAGCGTCTCACTTTTACCTTTTCCAGCTTTGTTGTCTGCCTTACTGGTTGTCTGTTCCAGGCTCCTTATATCTTTTTCAGCCTGCCGGGCATTCTTTGATACTAAATCCAGGTTTCTTCTGGCATTATCATATTTCGCATTTGCCATCTCCAGTTTGAGTTTGTCTGCTGCTGCTCCAGTTGCCTGAAATTGCTTTTCAGCTTCCTTCAACGCCCCTTTTGCCTTACTGACATCAAAGTTTAAGGTATGTTTCTTTTTACTAATTGCATCAAGTTTTGAGGTAAGCTCTGCTAAATCCTTAGTAAAAACCTGATTTGCGTTTCGCATTGTTGATATAACCTGCGAATAATTATCCTTCACTGTGATTGCAATGCTTATATCTCTGCCCAATTACCTCACCTGCCTCTTCATGTTATCAATTGTGTATTCAAAAAAGGCTCTTATTACAACCTTATCGCCTTCAGGCAGGTTGTAATAAGAACCCGGCATTATGTTATGCTTATTGAATAAATAGTACATCAACTGTGTTTCAGGATCATTCTCTATTTTTTTTTAATCTCTTCAATTGTGTCAGAGCGGTAGCCGGACAATCTTTCTATGGCTCTTGATATGTCGGTGATTTCTCCCGGTAACAGCATTTTCTTAATCATCTCGGCTGGAGTCGGAGCACTGTATCTCGCCATCAGTTCTGATGATTTTAAATTGGGTTCAACAATACCGGCAAGTAAGATATGTACCTCCATATCATCCTTCTGCGCTCTGGATATGTCTGCAGCAGTGTTGTATGGAAGTGCCTGCAATTTAAAAACCACCGGAGCACCGCATAAGCCGCTCAATCTTTTTACCTTGTATTCCTTCTGCGGAAGGTTGGGCATATCCATTTTTAATAAAAGATCAAGTGTATTATTCATTTTTAGCCTCCACTTGTTGCATTAATTGATATTCTGTAAAGGTAAAGGGTGCCTCTACTGTTCCATTCTTAGCAACCTCCCAGTCTGCAAGTGTCAGATCATCAAAAGAAACATTCCGTAATACAATACGCTCTGCACCGAACGCATCAGGATCATCCAATTTTGATATAACTGTGAATCTTTTATCTTTTCCGTCCCTTATGCTTTCCCCGATTGCCATGGCCATTCTGCTGTTAACTTTGTATAGCTTCAATGAGCCGGTGCAGGATATTGAAGTAACTTTTTTATCCTTGGCCATTTGTCTGCAGATACTTACATCCTCTTTATCGAATGATACTTTTGCCTGTAAACCAAAACATTCGGATACATAGGTACCATCCATCCAAACTTCACCCCAGGTGCCGGACATTATTCTATTAGCTTGCATTTTACATACCTCCTTATATTGTTATATTGAGGTCTATATCCTCAATAGCATCAAGAATTGTTATTTTTGCTTTCAAGAATACCTGATCAGCCGTAGCTGCCATTCTTATCTGCTGTTCTGTCATTTTGGAAGTATCAGTTCCTATGCTTTGCAGATATTGTTCCTGGGCATCCACATCAATATCAACGATACTTGTGCCCTTTTCCAGTATTCCACTATTTTCAAGTCCTGTGAAATAGCCTTTAATAGCTGTTATCAGCAGGCACTTGTTATCAAAGCTGTTTGAATACTTACCGATATAGCTATCCTCGGCAGTCTTTTTGATATCATTCCTTATCATATCCACCGCTTCGACAATCTTTATTTTCTTGAAAGCTACTCCCTTGCTTTCAGTAGTTGTTTGCAGTGAATTAACGCCACGCCCGACCTTAATTTTTTCACCATCATAGAAGACAACAAATTTACCTGCCTCTATGGCAGTATCGATTTCCTCTTTTGAGAGTCTATCTACCATACTTACTTCACTCAATGGCGCATAGGTGCATGAAATTGTCATAGGCGTTCCGGCAATTAGCCCTGCAATTCGTGAACAATACTGAGCAGTTGTATAGGTAGTACCATCTGCAACAATACCGCTTGTGGTGAAGTTAATTACACCCTCGGTGTCAGCAACTGCATTTGGTAATACTGCTTTAGACATAGCTCCTTCTGCCCTCTGAGATTTTATCCAGGATGATATCTCTGTAGCTTCTGTAGAATCACAGTCAGCTGGACCCACAAGATAATCAAACTGAGCATTTTCAAAATATTGCAGTGCCTTTGATAAATCTGTTTCAGTGTCAGCCAGAACATATACAATTACTTTTTTAGGAGGATTTACATATCCCCAAAAAGCCCTTTCAACATACTTCTGATTGTTTGTTCCCAGTGTTCCCAGCAGCGTTTTTATTTGTATGGCTTTTGTCAGAGCATGCGCTCCACTGCCATTGGCATCTTTCAGAATTATTGCTACAATCCCTTTCTGTGAACGTTCAATTGCGGTTGCAGCAGCAGTACTAAAACTAATATTAATATTTGGTAATCCCATATTAACCTCCTCAAAAATTCGTTTTTACTGACGCCATTAATGGATTTGTATCCACTGCATCAGTTCGATCATCAAAAAATTCAAATTGTAAATCTACATATGCCCTATCAGCATCAAAGCCACCCGTGCTGCTCTGAACCTTTATGGCCCTGTCACCTACGTTTACATATCCACCGGAAAATAGCTGTACGACACTTTCCTGTATATTTGAAAGTGAATCCTCCTCAGAAGTGTAATATTCCTCTGTATTTACGAAACAGCTTATTCTGAAATACACAGTTTTTTCAACTGTCCAACGGCTTGTATCCCTTCGGCTTGTTTTTACATATTCCAATAAAAATGAAGGCCTTTGAAAATCAATCGGGCACTTTTGGAGATATACTGTATATTCTGGATTTGCAGCTACTAAAATGATATTAATAGCTGACATAATATCACTTGGTATTATCATCAGTTATCCCTCCAGTTTTTTTCTTATATCTTCGGCAAACTGTTCTACCTCTGCTATTGCTTTGGCTTCCAGAGCAGTACTTGCTTCCTGATACAAATTACTTTCATCTGCATATAGCCTATCTGTTGGTGTGCCATATGTTTTTGAATCCTCGGTCGGTTCTCGGATCCTATGTCCACTATCAACATAATTTGATATTGCTTCAGTGCTGTCATTAGAACCTAACACGCTAATTTTTGATTCAGTCGCTTCCTGAGCTATTTTTGATATCCTTTCGTCCAGTTTCCTTCGTGCTTCTGGTAGTTCATTGAGTAATTTATTAAGGTCGGAATCAAACTTATTAAATTTATCTAACTGTACACTTGGCATCAAGCGTCCCTCCTGGTGATTATTTCACTTTTGTCTTTTAATAGACATCGTTATTCCTATTCAGAAAATGAGCAGCAAAAAGGAGAGTATGTTTCAACTCTCCTGAACACGCTATTTATACGCTGCTTTCGTGTGTTTGTTAATGTAGTTCCCTGAATATATAATTTTCGATAATACAAGTATATAGCATTTGATGTGCTAATGGGTGCTAATCCTTTTTGCTTTTCATAAATTTGTCA
Organism: Eubacterium sp.; assembly: GCA_029266335.1. GTDB lineage: Bacteria > Bacillota > Clostridia > Acetivibrionales > DSM-1351 > Ruminiclostridium. Next base: position 37,742 of record JAQSXC010000004.1, read on the forward strand.
TGCAACTATCATACTTATACAATCACAACCAATTCGGTATTTATACTATTTCATTTTCTTCATTTCATGAGCAGCAAAAAGGAGAGTATATTTCAACTCTCCTCAACACGCTATTTACACGCTGCTTTCGTGTGTTTCTTAATACAGTTCCTTGAATATATATTTTTCGATAATATAATTATATAGCCTTTGATGTGCTAATGGGTGCTAATCCTTTATACTTTTCATAAATTTATCATGCTTAAATCTGATTGAGGATGTCCCATAGTTCATGCATTGCCCTATCTGCTCCCATGTAAGGCCATCAATATATTTATATGTAAGTATCTGCCTTATTTCACTGTCATCAATACTTTGAATAAAATCTATGGCCCTGTCAATCTTACAATATAGCTCATGGTATTTATCACTGATCTTCTTTCCGATTGCATCTCTCTTCCTAATGCATTCTTCCGACATATGTTCTGTACCAATCAAGGTAAAGGATCGGGGCAAGTATGGAAACTGTGACATACTTCCCCGGACTTTATCGGTAACAATTGTTTCATTATCTCCGTAGTTTAATTCCTTGAGCTTTACTCTAAGCTGTTCTACTTCTTTTTTAAGCTTAATAATTTCATTCAGCTGTTCTTTAGTCATAGGTACCTCTCTCCTTAATTAAAAATTTCATGGTTGGACTTTAAATGGTCAATCATTTTTTCATATAAAAAACTGTTTATTTTCAAGCTAAAATGTTGACAATTATTAGACTATAGTCTATAATAAAGACATACTCTATCTATGCATAACAAATAAACTCGTTTTAGAACGTCAATTTAATTTGTTAATTTAGGTATATTTTTCAGGTCGATTTATTTAGCTATAGTAACATTATATAGGCTGTAGTCTAATAAGTCAATATTATTTTTGTGTTTTTAGATTGGAGTCTATATATGAACTTGTTTGATAGGATTAAATTGCTATGTGAAGAAAAAGATGTTTCAATAGCCAGGCTTGAGCTGGAAACAGGTCTAGCCAATGGAAGTATTAGAAAGTGGTCTAATACTATTCCATCCGGTGATAGGTTAGCAAAGGTAGCTGATTATTTTAATGTCACTACAGATTATCTATTAGGACGGGATATACCGGCCACAGTTGCCGCTCACCGAACAGACGGATATGGTGATGATCTCCCGCCGGAGGCCCAGGAAGAATTGAAAAATTACATTGACTATCTTAAGGTTAAATATAAGAAGAAGGACAATAAATGATTAAAACCCTTGATAAGAAAGAAACCCTACTTAATGAATGTAAAGAGCTTGGAATAAATGTAGTTTCCAATCCCCTTCCTCAAAATGTAAAGGGTCTTTACTACTCTGACAGCGAAACTGAACCGGTTATTACACTGAATCCAAGTATTGATACTGAATCAGAACTCTGCTGCGTAATTGCTGAGGAACTTGGGCATTATCATACCTCATGTGGAGATTTGCTGTCCCAAGATACTAATAAAACCGTTATAGACCAGCAAGAATGCAGAGCAAGGCGATGGGCATTTGAAAAGCTCATTCCACTGGACAAATTTATTGAAGCTTATACTATTAGTATCAAGAACAGGTATGAGCTATCACAATTTCTAGATGTAACAGAAGAATTCCTGGATGAATGCATCAATTATTATACAAGTAAGTATGGAACATATAAGATTATAGGTAAATACATAATTTATTTTGAACCACTCGGTATATTTAGGATGTTTGAATAGAATGTATGTATGTATGGCTGGACACCATTTCGGACACCACTCTGGACACCATTTTTTAACAAATAGGCTTTTCAGGCAATTTATACAAACTGATAAAAATATAAAGGGCTTATTTTTATATGGCTAGGCGTATTCTTAAAATTAAGAAATAAATTCCTAAACCGCAGGTCGCACGTTCGAATCGTGTCGAGCGTACCATATCTCAGTGGACTTTATTCCACTCAAAAATCCCTACTGCTTTGCGGTTGGAGAGTAATTTTAACAGTAAAAAATTAGCTCCCCTGGCTTCATGTCAGAGGAGCATTCTTTATGTTGTTGAAATTACTTAACCATAGTATCAACTTGTACTTTATAATTTTTAACTCCCTTAAGGCTATTAGTTCCCATAGCAGTAAATGTCATTGTATCTCCTGCTGCAATATCATTAATTGCACCCGCTGCAGTTCCGATTAACTTCTCATTTGCATCATACAATCCTATAACAATTGTAAATGAATGTGCTGAAGTATCAGTATTTTTTGCTTGGCCTTCTACAAAAGGTAAGCCCTTGTTATCCTTAAGAACTATATTGGAAAATTCGATAGGTACCGTTTTATTTTTCGAACTTGATAACATATCATCTACTTGCACCTTATAACTGTCTGCTTTTGAATAATCATCAACAGCTAAAGCAGTAAATACTTTCGTTTCTCCCCCATTTAATTCACTTACAGCGCCTACTGCTGATCCTAAAAGCTCTTTATTTTTATCATAAAAACTTACTTTGAGTGTGAAGGTATGTAATTTAGAATCTGTATTATTTGCTTCTCCGATAACCGTGGTAAATCCCATTTCATTAAAAATAAATATATTTTTAAACTCTATCTTTGTTTTAGGATTAATTGATTCAATTACAGATGATTTTTCTGCTGTACTGCTTTCTGCTGCAGTAGATGCAATGTTTGAGCCTGCTGCCGTTGATGTATCTATTGGTGCATTTACTTTTTTTGTGTCCTTACCAACCTGGCCACCCACTGCCGCAAGTATAACTACAACAACAATAGTCCAAAACCACCATCGTTTAAAAATTGACTTTTTAACTTTTTCCATTAGCATTACCTCCTATTTTAAATATCAACAATTTACCACAATATCCATCGCAATACAATATTAGTCCTGCTATTATTCCACTATATGACATAATGTTTAAATCTGTAAAGAAATGGTTCCTCGTACTATATTAGCATCACTATTTATTGTAAAATATGGTAATATGCTATACAATCTTAGTATCGGAAAAGTACGATTTTAAAGCCGTAATAACTTCAAACTCACCAATATACTTAGGATCCATTCATGTTATTTAAATTTGTAGCCAAATAAGGATGTCAAACTTTTCTGGAATATTTACCTCATACTTGCTTATTGATATTAGTAGGAACGTATTATGCGTTTGAAACTAACTACTTTTCAATAAAGGAATATTATATGCCTACATGTATGGAATGTAAAAGTAAAGCAGGAAAACACCATATAATTTTTAAAGGTAATAAATCAATAATAGTTTATCTCCCAATAAACGAGGTAGATTTATGCAAACAATGCCATATAAAAATACATTCAGATAAGGACATGGACTATAAGTATAAAGCTATACTACAGGCCAGGCTGCAAAAACTACTCCCGTGTGAGTATTATTGCCTGAATTCGGTAAAAAGCATTTTGAAACTAAACAACTTACAAACAAAGGTATTTTCAAAAAATGTTCATCCGTATAAAAACGGATACAAGTCATGTGAAATAATAAAATATCTGATGGGCGGGAAACTGTATTAATTCTAAGATGATCTTTATTTATTTTCCGAAACTGCTTTTCACTCCAGATTTGCGGATCATAAACCATGAGCTGATAAAAGCTACAAAAGGAACTGTAAGAATGATTCCTATTGAACCTGCAACCCCTTGAATAATCTCTATACCGATATAATTGGAATTAATTAACTGGATAAACGGAATATCATAGGCTCTGGTCAAAATGAGCATATTCAGAGATGAGCCTACAAATGCTAGGATTAAGGTATTAGCCATAGTTCCCATGGCATCACGTCCGATATTCATGCCGGATATAAACAATTTGCCGACTGATATATTGCTATTTAATGTATACAGCTCATTCACAGATGATGCGATAGACATTGCAACATCCATTACGGCACCTAATGCCGCTATTATGACACCACTTACCAGAAGACCGCTTATTTTCATGCCTTTATCCGTAACATGAAGGATCAGACTCTCTGCTTCACTCATATTAAATCCGTTAAATGGAGTGACTTGCCCAAACAGAGCTGTAATAAGTCCTGCTGCTGCCACCCCCGCAGCACAGCCAAGAATTGCGGCAAAAGCCTTTTGTGTAAAACCGTCCAGTAAAAGCAGCGAGACCGTCGTAGTTACCACTGCAATTAAACTGGTAATAAGTATGGGATTGAATCCTCGCATCATCATGGGCATTAATATAAACCATATGCTGACCAATGTAAAAATCAGGCCCAACAATGCTTTTGCGCCTTTCTTTCCACCAATAGCCACCAGAAGAAGCATGAAAATAAGGATAAATACTCCCAGTACAATACCACGATCGTAATTGTACATAGTAGCATATAAGTTCCCTTTTTCATTGGTATCTATCCGGACAATAATGCGGTCACCAGTGTGGGCATCCACATTTGCCAGTGCACTGAGATAATTGGTTAACTGTAATATTTCACCCTTATGTGCTCCCGAAAGAATTTCTATTTTCAGCTCCTGTTTTCCCAGCCTTCTTCCTTCAGATCTGACATAATCCGGCTCCGCGTCATCATAGAGCACATCTAGGACGTGCGCCGGAACAAATACAAAACGGCTTGCACTACTTGGAACAGCATTTGAGTCAGATCGGTTAACAAGGACTATGACTGCAGTAAATATGCTTAGCAGAAGTATTAATATCAGTAGTCTGGTTATATTGCGTCTATTCAGCAACTTGGCTGCTCCCGGCTTATTGAAGCCGGTTTTATCGGAAACTGCTGACTTATGTATAAGTTCAGTATCATTAAAATTTTTCTTCCCCAAGTGTTACTCCCACCTTCATAAGCAGAATGTAAAAAATTTGGCAAGGCTGTCCTTTTGATTATGACAGCCTTACCTTACGTATTATTATGTCCTTTATAATTATTACTTTACGCTAAGTTCCACCAAATGACATAAAACCTCAGCTACTTCTGCACGGGAAACTTTTGCATTTGGATTTATCTTTCCACTTGCATCAGGCTTAAACAGTTCTGCTGCTACCGCCCAATTCATTGCATTGGTTGCCCATACCGGTACACTCTGACCATCGGCAAGAGAGCCGGCATCTATCGAACCATCTGTATCAAGTCCTGCCTTAATGGCATACTTGTAAACTATACATGCAAGCTCAGAACGGGTAATTTCCCGGTTAGGCTCAAACATATTATTACCGGTGCCTGCTATTATTTCATTCTGTACCGCCCAGGACAGCTGATCTCTATACCAGGCATCCGGTTTAACGTCAGCAAAGCTGAATCCACCGGCACTCACGGGTTTGCTTTCAAGATTATACAGTACCGCTACAATCATGCTTCTGGTTATATTTTTATCTGGGCTGAACTGATTTTGTCCGGTTCCTGCAAATAAATTACGTGAGGTGACAAAGGCAATAGCGTCAGCCGCATCAGAATCAGAAGGAACATCACCAAATGATTTTGTGTTGTCTATAAGCTTAATTGTAGCAGAACCATCCAGCAGTACTATGACTCTCCCATCAGTTAAAATGCTTTTAGGTATAATACTCTCACTCCCATCTTTGTTAACCATGACTGCAACTAAGCCGTCGGCTGACTTGGATGCCGGAATACTGACAGCAATTTTTCCCTGGAGTTTGGTCAATGATTTGTTATCAACAGCTATGTCTATATTTACAGACTTGTCTTGTGTCTGCAGCAGGGAAACAACCACATTTGTTCCTCCCAGTTTACTTATTTCCTTAATTACTTCATTCGTAATTCTCACAGAAGCAATAGAAGCTGCATCTACTGTCAGATCAATTTTATTTTGTCCGGCCACTGCCGACAAAGAGTTAACCGGCAGTGTCACACTTACCTTGTCTGCTTCTCCTTTATATCTGGGAGAAATAATGATTTCTGATTTTTTATTCTGTATCGCTGCGGTAATAAGTGACTGTGTATCTTTATCATTTAACGAGACCTTTGCTGATCCATTATTAACACTAACTTCAGGTGTAAATTTTACACTGTTTTTACCAGTAGTATCAAACACCGGGGAATTTGATGTATTGCTGTTACTGCTGTTGTTATTGCCATTATTACCATTTCCGTTGTTATTGCCGTTACCATTGTTACCTCCACTGTTCTGTATGCTGCAAACTATGTCGTCTCTGTTCCTGATACGGATACGGTAGCCAAGAGTATCATGTGAAGATAAGCCAACTGCTGAAATTTTTGCTCCAACCGTCAGGTTTTTAGTAATTTTGCTGGTGGTAATATATCCGTCAATAAAGACACGTGCATCTGCTCCGCTGCCGTCGCGCACCATAATGCTTTCAACCACATTGTTTGAGGTTGAAATACTTGTGATTGTCCCCTCAAGCTTAACCAGATTTCCCAGGTATGTACCCTCATTTGCCTCTTTGGCAGTAACTTTTTTCGGTTCAGGCAACTCCCTGACCGTACTGTCCACAATTTCGGGTTTTCTTGCCTGCAGCTGCCGCTCACCGAGATACGAGCTGGTGTAACCTGTAATGCGCACAGTCTGACCTGCTCTGATGTTACCTGAAACAGGGAATACATTTATTCCCCCCGTGGAGTCCTGAACATAGATACAGTCAAAGAAAGCAGTGTTGCGGTCATAGCCCGAGGCATTGGATGTAACAATACCTTCTATTACAAAACGCTGACCTTCCTGAGCTTTTTGTACAGTATCAATGTTGGTAATGGTTGGTGAGGGCTTTATTTTGTCGATAATATTTTGCACCAGCTGATAATTGCTGTTCTGCTTTTGTGTAACATTATCCAGATCGATCTTGACTTCAAAGGTTGAAAAGAAAGTAACTCCTGCTGCTATGGCAAATCCTCCGCCGGGAAGAGTTTCAGCTGTCATAAGGTAAGTCTGACCCTCCGGGGTGATCCTGGCAGCCCCTGGTTTTGGTGCATATTTCTGAGCTGAACCCTGCAGATCTGCAAATTTTGTTCCCCATGTGGTGCCAGGGAAACCCTGTACCAGTGGCGTTGCACCATTTGCAGCAATCGGTGCACTGTTGTATGCACTGAAGGTATTATTGGTTGTCTGCTTTACATCTTTAAGAAGTGCTGCTGCCAGCACATCTGCAGACATTGCTTCATAGTTGAATACCTTCTGGTCTTCAACAGTTTCTCCGCCTAAAGTTATTCGGTAGGATTCATTGGAGGCCCTGTCAGTATCAACAACAATACCCTGCTCAACCCGGGCTTTCGCACCGATTGCTTCCAATATTTCATTGGAAATGACAGCAGCCTGTTCCCCTGCTCCTGTTGGATCACCCCGGTCTGACTTCGAGCAAACAATGATATTTCCTCCGTTATCGGCATACTGCTTTATTGCTTCTATTTCAGCATCTGAATATAGAAACGATGTAACCGCGGTTCCGAAGGATACAAAGGGAACTGTCAAAACCAACAGCTTTTTATCCTTAAGATTCTCGTATGTAAGTTCACCCTTGCCCAATCTTACGACACGGATGTCATTTCTGTTGCACATTTCGATGAAAGCCTTGTCGCTGTCATTGTAATTGCCTGTAACATAAAAGTTGCTGTGTCCCCCGTCAATTGCAATAGAATTTACACTTGAGGGTTCAAGAACTTCAAATTCCTGTCTAGCCTCGAAATTATATGGAGTTTCCCCCAGCCTTGCCTGCACCTTGACAGTCATTGCAACAAAACCGAGTACATCCGGGGTATATTCAAACATGTAGCTGGAAGCATCTGTTTTAGCAGGTATATCTGCTATTCCTGTTACAGTATCTAATATTTCTGTTTTGTTTAGATGCGTGATACTGTATTCCATTTTTTCAATCTTTAATGGGGAGTTCTCATAATTGTACAACTTGGTTTCAAAAGTCATTTTTTCGCCTTTAACCGGCATAATTGTATTTGTGGTAACTGAAGTTATTCCTATCTTGGAAACATCTCCAACCCACACAGGCGCTGTTACCGCAATATCTTTATCCGGCTGGATTACTCTGAGGAAGTAGTACGAGTATTCCGGCGCAATATTGATATCAAGTTCTCCGCTGCTGCTGTCAAAATCCTGCTGCTCTATAATCCTTCCTCCGTTTACCACAACTTCAACAGTACCGATACTTGAATCATCAGGATCATTTATGCTGGCCTGAATATGCAGGGACCCGGGTACTGCACTTATAATTGAGCCCATTAGTTGATCATTTACAGTATACATAATGTCTAGATTCTTATCTTCGCTTGAATACATGGACATGTTATTCATCCCCTGCAGAAGACCGGCCTCTGAGAAATCATCGGTAATGATTACCGAACGGGCACTATTTGAATTACCCCAATTACCCTTGTGATTATCCTGATTGTTGGTCGGCGCCACGTGCCATCCTTTATCCAATGCCTGAATATAGTATTCATAGGAAGGGAAATATCCTCCGCTGCCGACAGCACCTTCACCGTTACCTACTTCAATCATGTTTATACGCTCATCAATTCCCTGATCGAGATATGCAAAATCAGCAAAGGTTCCAAAAGTGGTTCCCGGATGGTTAAACTGTGAAATACTTTCAGGATTGCTTTTAAGCAATTCGTAGTATGATTTCATACCTGCATTATTGTCTTTTTTATTCAGTGTTGCATTATTCCGGCTTACAATTCCCTGAGTATTAAAGGTGTTGATATGTCCCGGTCCGCCTGACCAGGTCATCTCAAAACCCGGTATGGCGAGGACGCCGTTGTTTTGTTCATTAAAGGAACGCATAGCTCCGGTATAAGCTTCCCACCTGGCACGGCTTTCAGGTGTTGCCTTGGATATGTCTCCCAGGGCGGCTTCAGGATTGGCCGAAGAGGTAGTATCAAAGTAATTTGAATGGTCTGTGAAAGCTACAAACTGAACATTATCTGCTTTTGATATATTTTTAATATAATCCAGTCCGTTCTGCAGTGTGCCTGAGCCGTCCGAGTACTCGGCAGTATGGGAGTGCAGCTGTCCGAAATATGCTTTCAAGGTTGACTCACCCACATTGAAGCTCCAGGTTTTTTCTGTTTTTGCATTATCTCCTGTCCGGGTTATGCTCACAGATGCGGTATATCTACCGTCAGCAAGGTCGACAGAAGGTTTATACCCTGCCTTGTTGCCTGAAACTGTCATAGCGGCATCCTTTATAATTTCAATGCCGGTTCTATCTTTTATATTTAATAAAGCAGTGGCTGCCTCGGCATTTTCAAAAGTCACTGAAATCTCAGGCCTTTTGTCACTTCCGGTAGCGCTTCCTGACGCCGGTACTACGGCAATAATTCTGGGCAGATTTTCAACAGTGACATTTGTTACCGGCGATATGGTATATAACCCACTTACATCAGTAGCCTTAACAGTAAAACTTAATTTATCTGTTCCGGCTGTAATCTGTTCTCCCGGAATGGTATACTCGTACTTGCCGGTAACGGAATTCTTTGACATGGAAAGGTCATTTTGTGTAATAGCCCCAATAGCATAGCTTATGGTTACGCTGCCCACACCTTTGTTGTCCTGAACCTCAACCGAAACAGTATACGCCTCTCCTTTTTTTGCATTTAAGAAGCCGGATGGCAGCGTTACAACAGGCGGTCGGGTGTCATTTGTTACACTGTAGACAGCCCTACCTCCGTTTGAACCCGGAGCACCCACCCGAAGCTGATCTGTGGTATTAAACTTTGATAATACTGCCAGCAGATCAACCTTTTCTCCCGCCGATACTCCAATGGGATATGTGGCTGCACGGTAAATAGGAAATGTTACATTGTTTTTATCGGTAATATCGGTAGAACTATCTTTGCTATATGTTCCCAAAGTAATATCCTTCAATAAAACCACTTCAGAAACTAGGCTGTTTTTATCAGCCTTCAATTTATCAATTGACTCATACTCCTGAGCTGGAATACTTATTGTATCTTTTGCGGCAGCAACCAGAACACTGGCTGTGACACCTGTAATCTGAGGAACTGATCCATAGCTTGCTTTCGTTCCTGTTACCTTAACCACATCTCCAATAGAAAAGTTGTCCAAAGAATTATATACCTGAAGAGCAACTATTTCCCCATTAATTACATCCTGAAGAATTGCAGTGTTTGTATTATCATAGTTGCCGAACCGGTAAGCAAGCTGCCCGGTTACTGTAACAGTTGTCGCAGGCAAATCAGCAATACCTGTCACTTCGTTTATATTTTTTGAATCTGTTGGAAAACCGGCATCAGGAATAGGATCAGGGATGCTTCCAGTTTCTCTGATTGTATATGTCAGAGCTATAACGTTACTATCGGTCATTCCAGTTTTTGTGGCTTTAACATAGAGTGTTGCGGTATTTCCCACCGTCCCCGTAATCTCCACTCCTGTGCCGGGAACATCTGTCCATGAACTGTTATCTGTTGAATATTTGATTGCTGCGCCAGGAACTGAGCAGCTGAAGGTTATCTTTGTACCATTCTGTACGCTTGCTCCTGAAGCAATACTGGGTACCGGACTTGAAACTGCAGTAATATATGTAAATGTGGCAATTTCGCTATCCTCCAGTACGCCGCTTTCATCCACCGCAATAGCTGTAATGGTAACATCGGCATTTATGGTAATAGGAGCTGAATATTTTACACTTATTCCGCTGCCTGTAGTAACCGGCATGCTTCCATCAACCGTATAATATATTGCAGCCCCGCTTGTTGTACTTGTGAGTGCTACCCGGGTTCCCGATACAACTGCTCCTTCAGGTACGGAGGCTGTGGGTACCGCGACTTTAGTTTCCACTGGATCTCCCCCGCTTGAAGAATTTCTCGGGTTTGGAGCAGCGGTTTTAAAGTCCGCACTGTTATTATCGGTGTCATTTCCATCAGTTGTTCTTATAATGGCCAAGGTGTTTGAAGGAGCCGGTGCCGCTGCTGAACCTTCGTATGCATTTGCAGATCCCGCACCGACAAAGTCTACTACATTAGCATCACTATTACCTGTAATTGCTACAGTTGATTTAACTAATGCGACTTTAAAATTCGTGCCACTCATGGCAATATTACCGCTGGAATCCGGCGTAGGTAAATCAGCCGTCCCATTGCTGCCTTTGGCTTCTTGAATAAGATAATAACTTTTGGCCTTGATATATCCTGCCAGTGCAGTAGTGTTACTGCTGCTGAATGCCCCTGTTGCCGAGGCATACTGAATCGACCACCCATTTAATGATATATCATTATTTGTGGGGTTGTACAACTCAATAAAATCATTTTTATAGGTGGCTCCGGAGTTGCCTCCTCCCCCATAAGCCTGATTGATAACTACATTATCTCCTCCCGGAGCAGCATACAGCTCTACGGGAAATATTGATAAACAAATCACCAGCACCAGGAACAGTGCCAGACATCTTTTACCTGTTCTTCTCATTACACCCATCCTTTCTGAAAGACATTTGTCTGATCCAGCTAATTCAATTGTACATTATTTCCATATTGTAACATTTAAAATAATCCAGTTCTTTTGTTTCTTGTAAAGCTTATGTAAATACTAGAAAATATACCCGTCAAATTATAAAGAATGGAACTATAATAAGTACTGATAAATTTAATTAATGTAACATCTATTAACTGATAAACATATAATTATGTATACCTATAAGTTATGTATACCATTTTTATGATTTTGTTCGGATCAGTTATTAGGAGGGAATGGTAATGGATACAGTCAGTGAACCCATAATGGCATTAACCGCCAGACTAAAGGAAGTCAGTTTAAAAAATACCGCAGAGTCGATTTATGATAAAGTCAACCTGGTAAAACAAAAAGGCAATGACCAAGAGGCAATAAATGTATTGGAAGAAATAATTAACGACTTAACCACCGACAAAAATGAGCTGATTCAAATAACCAAGTGCTATGAAGAGGAATTTTCGGAAAGAGATATTTCCGATTCGGATATTAATTACATTACCAGAGAGCTTCTGCCTATTTTGACCTCTTTTCTCCCCTTTAGCGGCGGAAATAGCGAGTTCATATCTTCCATAGGAAAAATATTCTCTGCAGAAACTCTGAAGATTTTGAAACTTCTTGGTTTCAACTACAAGGAAGCCATCGGTATCCCTTTGACAAATCTAGTTTCACAGGCAATACAGAACCAGTCAAATAAGTTTGTCCTAAACAAGGGATCCGGTAAAAAATAAAAATTACCCCTGATCTAAATTAACCCAGAAGAGCTCCGCCGGCCAGCGGAGCTCTTCTGGGTCTTCAGGTTCAAGCTTATTAATCTCATTTACTGCTATGACCGTAAAATATAGCAAACCCCCAGGGTCCAAGTTTTGAGCCGCCATCAAAGCCTTCTGCAAAAGCAACTCTTGTATTGTCAGAAGTGATGGTGTGCGGAAACCCAGCCGGCTTATCTGAAGCATTTAAGGCAACTATAACCTGGTCCTCTCCGTTATATCTCTTGAACACATACAGGCCTGTACCGGGTCTGGCATCAAGTGTCTCATATTCCCCCGTCTGCAATACCGGGGAATTCTTGCGTATTCTGATCAGGTTTTTATAAAAATCAAGCATTCCGCTGTCCTGTTGTTCCTCCCAAACCATAGGGTGACGGTACTCATGTTCAAGTACACCCTGAATACACTTTTCATCACCATAAAAAACAGATGGAATACCAATAAAGGTCATATGAAAAACTGTTGACAGCTTGAATTTATTTATATCCCCTCCGCACACCGACAGAAATCTTGAAACGTCGTGACTGTCCAGCAAGTTAAGCTGACCCAGTGTGATATTTTTGGTGTACCTCATTCTCATCTCTGTAACTCGTCCGTCAAATTCTGCTGCATCAAGCTTTCCAAGGGCAATGAAATCACGGCAGTTTTTACGGAAATCATAATTCATGGTGGAATCAAACATATCTCCTTGAAGCCAGGGCTGAGCGCTTTCCCAAACCTCTCCTATAATAAAACAGTCCGGTTTTACAGACTTTGCAGCATTCCTGAACCCACGCCAGAATTCATAATCAACTTCATTGGCAACATCCAGTCTCCAGCCATCAATGTCATACTCCTCCAGCCAGTATCTGCAAACCTTGAAGAAGTATTCCCTAACCTCGGGATTGCAGGTATTCATCTTTGGCATCTTTCTTTCGTAGGCAAAACAGTAGTAGTTTGGAATATCGTCAGGATTATTCGGACGGACTACAGGAAACTCGAGCTGATAAAACCAATCCTTATATTTTGACGCTTCTCCGTTTTTAACAACATCCTCAAAGGCAAAAAAGTGCCAGCTGCAATGGTTGAAAACACCATCTATAATAACCTTGATATTTCGGCGGTGGCTCTCTTCAACAAGTGTTTTAAAATCCTCATTTTTACCAAAGCAGGGATCAATATGAAAATAGTCGAGAAGATCATATTTGTGATACTCTCCGGCAGCAAAAATAGGATTTATGTAAATGCAGTTAATTCCCAAATCTTCAATATAATCAAGATTTTCAGTAATTCCTTTTATCGTTCCGCCATTCCTGTTCTGTGTGGTTATCTCCCCAAGGCTGGCTGTTTTACTTTCCTGTGAAATATATCTCCTGTCTGTAGCATAGCTGTCAGGAAATATATTGTATATTACCGAGGTTTTAACCCATTCAGGTATATCAGCAATATCAGCCCTGTGATTAAATGGCAGCTGGAAGTACTCTGAACGCTCAATTGGCAGTTCCTTGGTAAATATATTTGAATAATACAATAAGGTTTCTTTTCCGTCATTCAGTTCAAAATAATAGCAGATTCGCGGATAGGTGGAACAAAATACTATTTCAAAATAATCAAAAAGTTCATCACTTGCCACTATTTTCATGGGTTCCATTGTAAAAACCACAGGATTCATTCTGTAAGCCCTGTCACCATAGTAAAAATTACATTCCCTGATATCACCCCTTGCTGTACGCAGCCTGAAAACTGCATGCTCTTCATCTACTCCGTGAGCATAGTTGGATAATGGTATATGTAGTATTGCTTCCTTTTGCATATATAGCTCCTTAATTTATGTTATTGTTTTACTCCGCCGGCAGTTAAACCCGAAACCATGTTTTTCTGCAGCGCGAAGAATATTATCAAAATAGGTATTGAGACAAGAACTGATGCTGCCGAGAACACCGGCCAATTCCTGGTATATTCGGTTGCCTGCAGGGAATATAGTCCTGAGGCAAGAGTATATTTTTCCGAGCCGGTCATAAATGTAACCGCAAAAATGTATTCATTCCATACAAATATCAGTATCATTATTGCTGTAACCAGCATAGATGGCCTGGCAAGCGGAAGCATTATACGGATTACCAGCTGAAGATCGCTTGCCCCGTCTATTTTACCCGCCTCTTCTATCTCAACGGGTATTGTGTCAAAATAGCCCTTAAGGTTCCATACTCCAAAGATGGCCATAGTACCTGTATAGATCAGTATTAACCCCAGATATGAATTAATCAGTCCAAAGGGTTTTAGTATCCGATACATGGCAAACATTGATAGTATGGACGGAAACGCATTTAAAATAATTAATATATAAAGGATTGATTTTCTTCCTGTAAAGCGCTTCCGTGAAAATGCGTAAGCACCTATTACCGAAACACCCAGCGCAATTATGACTGTAGCCACCGACAGTATCATACTGTTTTTCAGCCATACAAGAAACGGATTATCAACCAGTATTGTCTTATAGTTATCAAGCGTAAAAGCTTTGGGAATAAATGAAAACTCCGATGTCAGCAGATTATTTCCCGCATTAAAGGAAACTGAAACAGCGTAAAGAATTGGTACCAATGCTACAAAACATATCACTATGAAAAAAATATTCAGTAATACAAGCTTTATGGTTCTTTTGGTATCGTTTTTCATGTTCCTTCCTCCCTCAGATCTCTACGGGTGATTGCAGAAAGAACTATCAGAAGCGCAAAGATAATTATTGAAATTGCCGAGCTGTAACCGTAGTTATTGGTAATAAATGCTTTCTCATAAGCATAGCTGATAATAGTATGAATATCCGCCCCGCTTTTTGCACCCTGCTGTTGTGTCAGCAGATAAATAATATCGAACTGCTTGAAGGTTGTAAAAGTAGTTAATATTACCGCCGGTGCAATAACAGGCCTGATCAGAGGTATTGTAAGCTTGTGAATTTGTGCAAAAAATCCGGCGCCTTCGATTCTGGCACTTTCATAATAAGATTTATCAATGCTCTGGAGTGCACCGTCGATAATCATTATCATAAAAGGCAATGCAAGCCATAGATTTACGGCTACACATGATATGAATGCAATTGTATCACTGCTGAGCCAGTTTACTCCCGGAAAACCCATGCCCCGCAGCCATTGGTTCAGCAACCCAAATTCTGTGTTGTACATTCCCATTCTCCAGAGTAAAATCGATACATAGCCCGGCATGGCCCAGGGGAACATTAACAGTGTCTTATAGAAAGTTTTCAATTTCATCCCCTCTGCATTTAGTCCCAATGATATAAAGAACGCAATCACAAGCTGAAGTACAACATTTATGAGCGTCCATAAAATAGTTCTGACAAGCGCGGGTAGAAAACCAGAATCAAATACCAGTAGTGCTTTTTTATAGTTTTCACCACCAATGAATGTAAAATCAAACCAGTGATATACATTCATATTTGTAAATGAAATATACCCTGTATAAATTATTGGGAATAATACGATTACCCCTATGGTTAGAAGTGATGGAAAAGAGTATAAATACGGAATTAGTTTTTTCTTCAAATATGCCACCTCTCTTTGTGTATGAATTGTTAGGGATACATCTTCATAAAGGGTGATGCGCTGATTTGCATCACCCTTTATGGTTTACACAAATAACCTTGAAGATTATTTCATTGCTTCAATCTGTGACAATGCATCTTTCTGAGCCTTTTCACTGCTAGTCTGAACATCGGCATCGTTCTTGTTTACTGCTGCCAGCATTGTTTCAGTAACTGTCCACATAACATCCATTTCAGGTACATTTGGCATTGGTACCACATTTTCAGCTGTCTTTTTCATAGCCATTATCATTTCGTTGGCGGTTACAGCTGAGTCATCATAGCATTTCTGATTGGCAGGTGCACAGTTTGCTGATTTTGCCAGAGCTATACCGATATCTGCCTTGGCAAGCTGCTTAAGTATCGTTGTGATAGCTTCCTTCTTGCCTTCTGCCGATTTGAGCACGCATACACCCTGAACGCCTGAATATGGAGTCAGAGGCTTTCCTGTGGAATTAACAGTTGGCATGGGAGCTATCCCCAAATCTATTTTGGCAGCCTTTATATCTGGTACCAGCCATGGTCCGCCGATTATAGCGTGAGCCTTTCCTTCCTTGAACAGTGTTGTAACTGTATTGTATTCTCCGTCTTTAGGAAGGTATTTTACAAATTGCTTGTGGTATTCCATTGCTGCGATTGTTTCCTTTGTGTTAAGTCCGGGTTCTGCTTTTTCATTGATTATGTATCCGCCAAAAGCGTGCAGCCAGCTTGATGCATAGTAAGCCGTACTATGCTGCTCAACAAAGCCATACATTCCATCCTTTGTGTTGGCCTCCATGTATTTCAGAAGGTCATCGGTTGTAGCAGGTGCCTCCTTCATTAAGGCTTTATTGTACATGAACATCTGAGTTTCGAAATAAATAGGCAATTGATAAATCTGATCCTTGTATGTAGCAGCTTTAACCGTCATTGGTATCAGATCGGCCATATCGTCTTTAGAAATGAAATCTGTAACCGGAGCCAGTATACCCATCTGAGCAAAAACTCCAGTTTTATCATGAGCAAAGAAGTACATGTCAGGCGCACTCTTGGGATCATTTCCAACCAGCTTTAATGCATCGGACATTTTCTCTTTACGCTCAACTTTTACCTCTATTGCAGGAGCCAGTTTATCCAGCTCAGCCTGAAGCTCATTTGCTATACCTTTATCTGTTTCATGCCAGATTGTAATTTTAACCGGTTCTTTAGCAGCTTCACTACTCTGTGCCTGTGTACCTGTATTTTCTGCAGAAGCCGAGGAGCCCGCTGAGCTTGTGGACGCTGTTGAACTGCCGCAACCGGTAACAGCTGTAGAGATAATAAGTACTGACATAAGAATGGCAATAAATTTTTTCAAGTTTAGTTCCTCCTTTATTATATATATTGGGAAAACGTTTTACTAAATGTTTCGTTAATTTTGCACATATTTTCGTATGTGTTTTCCTCAATTTATCATCATTATAGCCAATGTTATATAATAAATCAATAGGTTTTACCAGTACAGTATTGATTTATTTAGGAAAACGTTGTACCATATATGCATGACATTAGTTCTTTTTTAATATTGAAATTTACTTTTAACAAAGGTACATTTAATTGTAAATTAATTCTATTAAGATATTGTTGTAATTTATACTCATCCGCTATTGCGCTCTAATTAATACAGATTTTATTAATTAATATTTTTAAGGAGTGGATTCCATGTCAATAACTATAAAAGATGTTGCAAGAGAGGCAGAAGTATCAATTTCTACTGTTTCCAAAGTCATCAACAAGTCTCCTACCATTTCACAGGCCACAGTTGACCGGGTCAATGAGGTTATGAAAAAACTTGATTACTATCCGAATCAGAGCGCAAGCAACTTTGCCAGGCAATCAACCAGAAACATTGTGTTTCTGACAAGACTGGAGCGTGATGTTGCCTTCTCAAATCCACACATGTTTGAGATCATGTGCGGAGCACAGAAAGCATTGTCTGAAAAAAACTACAACCTAAGCCTAATGAGTATTAACACTGATCAGGAGGAAATGGATCTGATAAAGAAAATAATTGCTCAAAAAAGTGCAGATGGTATTATACTTCATGGTTCTGTAATAAACAGGGACTTACCCTCCCTGCTGGTTAACACAAATTTTCCGCATTTAATAATAGGAAAGCCTGAATTTGAGAGCCAGCTGTGCTGGATTGATACAAACAATCAT
Organism: Eubacterium sp.; assembly: GCA_029266335.1. Lineage (GTDB taxonomy): Bacteria > Bacillota > Clostridia > Acetivibrionales > DSM-1351 > Ruminiclostridium. The sequence goes on from JAQSXC010000004.1 coordinate 55,725, forward strand.
CTCTCAGGGGAAATTGCCGCCGGTCACCTGCTCGAATGCGGGTATAAAAAAATCGCCTTTATAGGCGGCAGTGAAAATGACATGATCTCCATGCACAGACTCCAAGGCTTCCAATGTGTCATGGAACAAAAAAATATTGAATATGAAAGGGATTTTATCAGCTTTGGCTTTTCCACAAAGGATTCCGGGTATGCACAGATGAATCAGCTTCTTGACAGCCTGGTAAAGCCGGAGGCCGTAATTTGCGAAAATAACAGCATAGCCCTGGGTGTTGTTAAATCCATAAACGAGCATGGCTTATCCATACCCGGAGATATTGCAGTAATTACCTTTGATGAGTATCCTTTCTCCCATATCATTGAACCCATACCGACAGTTGTTAACATTAATGTCTTTGATATGGGGATTCAGGCAGGCTCAACCTTAATCCGAAAAATTAAAAATCCTTCTTTGCAGGTCCAGAGCTATACTACGCTGCCTGAACTTATTGTCAGAGGAACAACCAGGCAATGATCTTATAATATAAGAACGAACTAATATTCTTGCCTTTATTATTACCCTAAATTTGATATTGCAGCTTATATAATTTTGTGGATTATAGTTTCGTTATCAACAATTCACCCCCATATATATAGGGATATCCACAACTTTATTAACAAAATATAGTTTTGTTGTGGATAAAATCTACGCTTATAGGTATATAATCCACAGATTTTTAACATAATTCACACATTACCTGTGAATTATTTTTATGTGGAAAACCAAATTTATTTATCTACAAGAAATCCCCATATATATTGGCTTATCAACAAATTTATTAACAAAATATTGTATTTTTGTGGATAACTATAGGTGTTTTTAACAAGTAATCCACAAAATGTCCATGTTATACACAGCTTTTTGTGGGTAATTAGTCCTATGTATAAATATTACTAGCTACAATAGGTCTTTTTATTTACAATCAATTATTTTTTCTGCTTTCAACAAGCCTTCCGTTTTCAACTATAATATACTGGCTGCTTCCAACTGCACTGGCTTTGAGATGTGCCTGGCTGTTGCCCTCCATGTGTCTGAACTCAGCTCTATCAGGATATGCCCTGTCCAGTCCCAGCAGCATATCTTTTACAACATCCGGGTCAGCGTTCTCATTAATGGTTATTCCGGCAGTGGTGTGGGGACAAAACACAAGTACTATCCCCTCCTTAATTCCGCTTTTAGTCAGGGCCTCCATTACCTTACCCGTAATGTTGTAAAAATTCTGTCTTTCGGTTTTAAGTCCAAATTCATAGAGCATTATAACTTCACCTCTACCCTTTCTGATATTTCAATGGAGTCTTCTCCAACATGGCAATCAAACGCCAGAATACCGACGCCCTTGGATTCCGCTGATTTCAATGTATCGGCAAACTCCTTATGTGTAACGGCATTAGGTGTAAAATATTCTATTCCCTTCATCTGGATAACAAATATAACATAGGCCTTGTATCCCTCTTCCACACATTCCATCAACTCATTAATATGTTTTACTCCCCTTTCGGTGGGAGCATCAGGGAATAGCACAACATTGTTATCCTCCAGGGTTACACCCTTTACTTCTATAAATATTTTTTCTGCTTCAGTCTCAACATAAAAATCAAACCTTGAATTTTTATATCTGGCCTCAGGTTTTATTAATGT